>JABDDD010000018.1 GCA_013287765.1 Gammaproteobacteria bacterium
TATCAAATCAGCGCGCCATGAATTATCTTCAACTCCTGATGTATCTTCAATTCCATCTATTCCTTATGGGCGTAAATAATAATTTTATTAAATTATCGTCGCGGCCGCGCGTGATTATGTTCTTCTTCATATTGCTTTAACTTATTTACAAGCTCATCTACTATTTCGGGCTTTAAAATACCTCTTTTTCCCATTTCATAAATAAAATCTTTAGCATCCTCTAAACAGTTAAACTTAAAAATAATAACTTTAGTTGGAGGAGATTTTTCTAATTTAGATTTTTGAACATTAGATAATTTTTGATAATTAGAGCTTTTTTTAAAGTTTTCAAAAGATTGTTCTATTACTTTAAAAGTATCAGAATCATATTTCCTTTTGTTAGAAAAATCTAAATAAATCTTTTTTAATTTTTCTATATTTTCTATTTCCCCAATTTCTATTAATTCATCACTCCCATCAGTAAGAAGAAGCTTAATTGATTTTCGTGGCTGCATTTTTAAATACCTAATATAAAAAATTTGATGCTAATTATAGCATATATATTCTATTTTTTTAAATGTATAGAAATGTAAATGACTTACAATCTGCTAAGTACTCATTATAACCTATTGTAATATAATAAATTTGACTACTGTTATCGAGAATGTTCCTTATGGATAGCGATATAATTTAAAAAATATAGATAAAAATCAATCAGTTATGTAAATTTACATAATATCTTATTTAATTCAACAATCTATTAGTTAAAGATATTTTGAATAATGGGACAAAGTTTAATAGGTTGACTACCATCACACAGCAATAATAATTTTTTCAAAGAAGAATGAATTTTTTTTAAATCAAACATTTTTTGTTGTATATCTTGCAGTTTTAAGACTACTTTTTGTCGAACTGCATGACTATTAGGTTGCTTAGAATCATAAATACTTAATAATAATTTGATGTCAGTTAAAGTAAATCCTAAAGTTTTTGCTTTTTGTATAAACTTAATTTTAGGAATAACATTGTCGAAATAAAGTCTGTAACCGTTCGGACTTCTCATGGATGCAGAAATCAATTTAATTTTTTCATAATATCGAATAGTCACAGCGCTAAGATCAGTTTTTTTAGCCAATTTACCAATAGTCAGTATATTCATAAAATTTCAACTCATTTGAATTTTTGCAGCATTTGTTGTCTGGTTTCTAATTGTAGCATTTTTTCTGCGTTGGATGAGTTTCCGCTCAATATTTTATAAGTACTACTTATACCTGTTTTGAAAAGTAAAGCTTTTTTTGCTGGTTTGATAAAAGCGCACGTACTTTCTATTTTTTTTATTTCACCAATCTCTAATTTATTATCTTGTTGTTTTTTAATAATATTTTTTAACACTTGAATAGAAAGCGCACGCTCTATTTCAATCCAAGTATGTCTTACCCTCATGGTTTTATTTTGATAAGTTGTATAATACCGACTATATTTTTCTGTTTCGCGTAAAAAATCGTATTGTTTATCCCATAGCTTCGCATATAAATTCATTAATGAGATATTATCATGGCAAGAAAAAATAAATGAAATTAAAGATATTTTAAAATCAAGAGATGAACTTTCAATTTGAATAGTATCTGCCTGTGTTTTTCCTTCAACCTCAACTTGAACCATCAATTGGTTTCTTAATGCTGGGAATAATTTTTTTTCTTTACTTGTTAGAACAAGCTGATTTAAAGAATATCTTTCAGGAAATTTTAACTCTTCTGACGGCAGTTTACTTATTAATTCAGGTATATCCCATATAAAATGAATGGCATTTTTTTCATTTAATTGAATTTCATCTTTACCTTTATATTGATAAATTATTTTTTTTGATAAAATATCTTTTAAATAATTATCAGTTTCTAAAAAATTTCTAAATATATGTAATGATACAAAATTATTTTGTTTGAAAAAGAAAAAATAAGGCATTTTAATAATAACGCTTTTAAAGCCAACTTCTTGCATTTGCTGGCAAATATTTTTTATTTTTAAATGAGAAGCACTACCTGCTATCATGCCTAGCATACCCTTAGCATTTAATAGATATGCGCATGCTTGTGATGCTTCATTTTTAAAAGATAGCGCCAAACCTCGTATAGCATCATCCCATTGGCAAATAGGTAATCTTTCACAAATAATTAAATCATATTTTTCTGATTTAAATTTTTTCTTAACTTTTTCATAGTCATTTATATCTAAGTGATAAGTAGGATAAGTACCGTTATCTATGTTAATCGTATCATAAACTTCTTTCGGATGGATGCCTGCTGGGTGCACACGCTCTTGATCTGACTCAAATGTAATTTCACCACAGCCTATAATTAATTTTCTTTGCATATGATTGTCTCGAATTTAATAAGAATAGAGCTTAACATTCACCTCAAGGTTAATGTTCAAGTAGATAGGGTGGGTAAAGCGGATGTTTTTTATCCGCGTGCCCACCAAGAAGAGTTGATTTTATTTGGTGGGCACGCAAAAAAGCGCTTTGCCCACCCTACCTTTTAACTTCGCATCTCGAAATACGAGTGGTATATTAGTCCATTTTAATTATCCTAAACTTGAGTATAAGAAGCGATTATCGTAAGCACACCCCTCCCTTTGAAAAATGCGGTATTTGTAAGAGACTCTTTATCATCTTTTAATAATTTCATTGTTGCAACAATAGGATATTTTGTTAAATATTCCTCTGCTTTTATTGCACCAATATAATGACCACCTTTACCTTGATTTATTTCTGGCATATTAATTTCGATAAAGGAAGTCTTAAACAATGGGCGTAAAGCAATATATTTTATTATCGAGTATTAAAGTAATAGATTTATATAAATCCTTCATTGAAAAAAGGACAGTTTAGCTGTAATCTATCACTATAAATAGTGATGGATTAACCCATGATAGATTGCACACTTTAGCCTTGAAAAGATCATTTGGTTAATTTATCGGATACGTAGGACTTTCTATGCATGAAAGAATGACAGCTGAAAATCAGTGGTACAAACAAAAAAATTTCTCTGCTCCTATTATCCATGAAAAGATTGTAATAAGCTAATCGATTCAGATTCATCTGATTTAATAGACTCCAGCTGTCGACTTAGCAAAGGAGAAGTCAATATTATTTTTGATGTTTCTGATGTTTCTACTTTATTCTTACTTTGATCCTGACTAAATACAATACCTAACTTTTCGCATATTTTACTAGTGGAAGTAACTGTAACTGTCCCAACATCGGGAACAGCGCACGTTTCAGTTGTACTGTCTGATAGAGTAAGTTTTTGCTCATCCGGCGCTGGTGATAAAAGCTTTTTTTGAAGCATATCTAGGATGGGTTGAACCTCCTTTGTGAATTTTTCTTTACTGTAACTATTTCCTATGTTATCCAATAACTTCTGATAAATCAAGGTGACTAAACTGTGT
Source organism: Gammaproteobacteria bacterium (assembly GCA_013287765.1). Lineage (GTDB taxonomy): Bacteria > Pseudomonadota > Gammaproteobacteria > DSM-16500 > DSM-16500 > JABDDD01. The sequence goes on from JABDDD010000018.1 coordinate 3,427, forward strand.
AATGTTCTGAATTCTTGAGCAAAATTAATTGGGGATTGAAGATATTCATTGATTAAAGAGAAAAGTTTAATGAATTCAACTGTCAAATTTAAGTTTTTTTTATTGTTTTCATAAAAAATCTTTGCCAGAGTTATCATTGACTGGCAATCTGGGCTGGAGCTTGAAGAGATGGTTATTGCATTAAATAACCGAATATATGAACCCAAATGCTTATGATAATCATTTTTAATCTGTGAGATATACTCTTCCTGACCTTTATCAGACTTTTTCTTTAAATTCTCCAGCTTACGCTCGGTAATTGCTAAGTGATAGCTTGCAAATACTTCATCCAATGCCCCTGGGGGGTTGATGCTTTTATAATAAGGAATAAGAACATCTCTCTCAATAACAGACACATCGTAAAAAGACAAGCTATCGCAGTATTTTTTTGAATTCTCTTGAATATAATCTAAAATATTGTTGAGTGCTATTTTCTCTGCTTCCGAGTATTTAGAATCAACCATCTCTTTTTTAATTGCTTCATATAAACTTCTTTCCTCTTTTTCCAGTTGAGGATACATTTCAGGCATATACGCAAACAATTCTCTTTTTGCACGATCTTTGCTGAGCGTCTTTTCTTTCATGATATGTTGAGTCATGATTTCTTCATTAAAAGATGTATAGGTAGAATCTTCTGCGTTCAGAAGTTTTGCTTGAGTAATATTATTTTTCAGGTTCTTTAAGTAGGCTAGTATTGTGCAGCATCTTTCTTGTAGGGCAATAACCCCAGATTGCTTTCTAACATGGCTTGTCTCTCGCAAAAATACAGAACAAATACGGTCATTAATTATTTGTAATAACGCCTGTTGATCATCTTTAACTTCTAATGCTTGTGGTAAAGCTCTTATGTCTCTTTGTAACTGCATAATTGCTTGCATCAGTGTTTGGTATTGATGAACAGCCTCAGAAAAAATTTTATTTTGATCCAAAAATAACTGATTTTCTTTTACGGTATTTACAAGATGGGTATATTTTTCATCCTCTTCATTTTCAATCTGTTTAAACATCTCCATTTCGTAGATTGCTTTGCTTAAAGCGATACAGTTTTTTATATTTTCTGGTGATTGCGGTATAGCTTCAAAAGCATTTACTATACTTGCAAGATTTGGGTATTCTTTGCTAGTTGAGAGGATGTTTTGTAAAACTAATGCATCAGTGTCTTGAGGATTAATATCTTTTTTTTCAGTCTTACGTGTTTCAATAAATGGATTAATCTTTTCATGAGGATATTTTTTTTCGCTATTCTGACAAGCGCGTAACTTCATTACATTATATCTATAATTATAATCTATTTTATTTTTTTTATCCCCACGGAGTATTCCTATAATGTTGCCTGGTATATTGTCTGAAGTCTTGTGACGGATTTTCAATGTAACCTGAGGTGGAATCAATTGGGGATACTTTGTAAAAAAATTCTTAACTTCTTGTACTATATCCTCTTGGTCATCTGAGAAATCGATGACAATATTTTTGCCTCTATGTGCTACTGCTGCCCTGTGCATGATTGCATATAAATTGATGATTTTATAATAATCATAAGGGGTGACACCCAATTGAAACTTACGATATTGTTTTGGATAACTATGGCTTCCCTGCGTCATTTGACAAATACGTGCAAATGTTTTTCCATCTTGTTGGCCATAAAAAATATCTTCTAGAGAAAAATAGTCCATTTCACAGGAAGGGATTTTTTTGTCTGTCTCTTTATCTTTGCTATGATTCAAAAATTTTTTTATTTTATTAATAAAATATTTATAAAAAGTGATATGAAAACTATTAGAGCGCCCTCTTTGGGCACCAAGTTCCATTTGTGCATTTATCCGATTAGAAGCGCTAATCCCTTTAATACCTTCTTTCACCCCTCTCAGATCTTTTAGTATATTATTAAAATAAGGCAGGTTAGCCTTGAAAAGATCATAAGGAGTTGTAGAAGTTTCAAAGTTAGAGAAATGGTAAGCACCATCCATGTCCATTGCAACATAATAAAAATCGATTTCTTCTTCGGTTTTTTGTTTTTTTTGATCATGATCTTCTACTAAATCATCTTCAGCGATATCTGGATATTTTGTCTCAATTTTTGTATCTAAGTAAGCATATGGATCTTTTAGCTCTTTAGAAAAATCCAACTTTTTTTCTGTAAGACTGACTCTTGAATCCATTAGCAACCACCCCCGCAAAAGAGTTAAATAATGAGCATCTTATTATAAGAAGATTGATAAAACAACAAGTTAAATTGATTAAATTATCGGATACGTAGGACTTTCTATGCATGAAAGAATGACAGCTGAAAATCAGTGGTATAAACAAAAAAATTTCCTAATTTGCATCAATTATAATCATATCATGCTATACTTGCTAAAATTTAATAAACGAGGGTTTTATGCAATCGTATCTTCCAGGCCATCTTCAGGTCATTTCTGTTTCTGCTGAAGACAAGACTCCTAAAATCATATGCGATCCCGCGCATGAGGAATTAGTACTACCTGATACCCATGGGAATGTGGCTGGAATTATTCATAAATTACAAGCTGCCGGCGTAATGACAATTCCGCAGGAGAATCTAAAAGATATAGAAGATTTACTTAAACTGGAGAGTTATGAGCAGCATACAGAAGATACTTTAAAGAAATTCGATACACTTTTGAATTCTGCTACCTTTGAGACAAAACAATATAAGAAACTCCGATTCTTAGGAGATATGTTGGCAGATAGAGCTGGAAATGATTGGTTTACCTTGAAATTCTTAGAGAAATTAGTAGAAAAGAATATAAAATTTGAAATAAATCTTTCAAACCATGATTTAGAGTTTTTAAGATATTATCGACTTGTTAAAAAAGGACTTGTTAAAAAAGAAATATCAAAGAAACTATTTTCTACAAATATTGACTCTCATCAATCCCCTAGCTTATATATCTTTATAGCCATGTATCAGAAAATGAATCTTATTGAAACATCGCAAATTATAGATCTTGTTGAAAGATGTTACCTTCCTTTTTTAAAATTACCCCAAGTTACTTTTGATGAAGAAAAGTATTGTGAGCAAGCAGCTAGTTCACTAAAACCTCAAGCAATCATGTATACCCATGCACCTTGCGGAACTGAAATAACTCAGGCACTTCATAAGCAATTTTGTAATTTACCCACAGTCAATCCAGAAACAGTTATTGATCTAATGGATGCTCATGATTCAATCCAAGAAAGTTTCCAAGAAGAATTAAAAAAAGATACTTTCTGGGAAAGAAATACTATAACTCACTCAATGCAGGACAACCGCATAGACTATGATAGTAACGGTATTGTAATCCCTGATCCCACACAACATCCCCTTGAGTACATTACTTGGAATAGATACAAACAATACATTTCATGTTCTAAAAATTATGAACTGACAGTGATTCATGGGCATGTAGGAAAAAATACAGGCGCTGCACATCATCACCAACAGACATGGCAGTTGGAAAATGTAAAGGGGCATAATCTAGATGATAAAAATGAATTTGGAAAAAGTCTTTATTCAAGTTTCGGTGAATATACTGTTTATACTTCACCCTCTTACATACCTTCTTTTAAAAAATTACATAATGCCTTACAAAAAAGAAAAGACGAGAAAGAAAGTAAAAGTGGGACAATAGTAATGGATGATCCAATTGATTCCGCAGGTATGATACTTTATGAATCTGCTAAAAATTTGTTAAAATTTTTCATGAAAAATAATTTACGCGCTCAATATAAAACTGTAAAAGACGCTATTACAATTGCAACTAAAGCAATTGAAGACCCAAAGGTTATTAATGCGACAGAAGCGATAAATAACTCAATAATGGCTGTTTCGCAACTTGAGGCTGAAGTTACATCTTCTATTAGGGTAAAAAAATATATAACACGAATCATTGGAGCTTTATGTGTGATTGCAGGAGGATGTGTCTTAGCTGCGGGAGTCTTTGGGATTCCTTTTTCTCTAGGAATATCTATAGGTTTAGCTGCTGGATTGGGTAGCGGTTTAATAGCATTTGGACTAGCAATGATTTCTAAGTCGTTTTATTACCCTGAGTATAAATTAAATCAACCCTGTAAATTATTTTCTAAGCCCCTAATAACTAAAGATAGCCCAACAGATGATGAAGAAAGTAAAAATTCAAAGAAAAAAAATAGAAGCGTTCTTTGACACAGTTTTCATGTCGCATCTCCATCTCCCTTTGAACAAGTTCTTAGACAGATACTCATATATTTTCTCTCATTTTGTTATTAATTAATAATGGCAAAGGCCTATGATAAGATTGATTAACCAACCAAACACCCAGCAAAGCAATCAGACCGCCCATGAATGCAAAAAAATGTGGTACTTCAGCAAGCCATAACCAACCAATAAAAGTTGCCATTAATGGCGAAACATATAAAAAAGTCACCGCTCTACTTGCAGGAATTTCATTTAAAATATAACTCCAAATTAAATAAGCCAGAGCACCTGGACAAATACCTAAATAAATCACAGCAATCGTTGCCTTAATAGTCGTGTGATTTAAATCATTGATTAAATTAGGCGTGAAAATAAGCAAACTCAACGTTCCACTCCAAATAACATAAGCCGTCAAATCAAGTGCATTATATTTTTGTAATAACTTTTTTTGAAAAACAGAATAAAGACCACTAATCACTGTGGCAATTAATACAAAGAAAATACTAAGATAAAATTTTAATTCATTAGCACCATTAATACATATCATTGCAACACCTATCATACTAATTAACATACCTAATATATTAAATAAAGTTATCCGCTCTTTTAAAAAAAAGATAGCAATTAATGCAGTAATAATAGGAGATTGACTGACAATAAAACAAGACATCCCAGAGGGTACTGATAATTCACCGTAATTTAAACTAATGTTATAACAACCAATACCAATAAATCCTATCATAAAAATAGACAATAAATCCTGACGTTGAATAGGTTTATAATTACCACGAACGCAATAAATAATTAATAAAGTTAATGAAGCAATTAAAAATCGTAATAAAGCTAACCCCCCAGGAGAATAACCTTGCAGCCCTGCTCGAATCCCAACAAAAGCTGATCCCCAAAATAAAATAACAACAACAATTGATATTCTTGTTTTAATTGAAATTTTCATCACTAATCTTCCTCGTTCATAAAATAATCTTTAGATTGCATTTCCAATAAGCGCGAATGGGTACGCGTATATTCTAAGGCCATAAACCCTTTTTTATATAATTCACTCACTTCTTCTACTGCTGAAATCACTAAACGAATATGTGCATCATAAAAAACATCTACTAAGGCAACAAATAAATAAATCCTATCCGGACTAGTTGGATCAAAAGCCGGAATATCACTAATAAAAACAGTTTGATAACGCTCAGCAATACTTAAATAATCATTCTGACTGCGCGGAACACTGCAAATATCTAAAAAATCGAACCAAATAATATGATCTGTCTTTTTTTTAACCTGTATTGTACGCCCATTAATAATAACAGGCAACTCATCAACCTTGTCATTTCCCGCCAATAACTCGAAAGTTTTTTGCATATTATCAGCCGTTTTTTTATCAAGCGGTGAGTAAAATACACCCGCTTTAGTTAAATGACGTAATCGATAATCAATAGCGGTCGGAATATGTAAGATTTTTAAATTTTTTTTCAATAATTCAATAGCAGGTAAAAATCGAGAACGTTGCAAGCCATTTTTATATAATTCATCCGGCGCACTATTGGAAGTCGCAACTAGCGATACACCATTTGCAAATAAAGCCTGTAATAATCGCCCTAACAACATAGCATCGGTAATATCCCATACTAAAAACTCATCAAAGCAAATAACCATGGTTTCTTTAGCTAATTCTTGGGCAATGATATTTAATGGATCAGCTCGACCTTGGTTGAGCGTTAAATCATGATGAATCCGTCGCATAAACTGATGAAAGTGCATGCGCATTTTTTCTGGAAAAGGTAAGCAGGAATAAAAACAATCCATTAAAAAACTCTTACCAATCCCTACCCCACCCCAAAGATAAGCACCTTCAATTAAAATAGGTTGACGAAAAAATCGCTGCCAACTCAACCGTTTTTTGTGTTCTTTTATTAATGTGTCGTAAATAGTTTGCAGATGATGTAAAGCAGTATTTTGTTCTGGGTCAGGCAGGATAGTACCTTTCAAACACTCGTTGTTATAAAATTCAAGCGGAGTCATTGAATAGTTACCAATTTATATTGGTGGATTACGGCAAAAAACGCCTAATCCACCCTACATTTTTTAATAATCATCACCTGTTGCAGTATCAGCACTATTACCTGTATCACTATTACTATTACTATTACTATTATTAGTACTGGAGCCTGTGCCACTCATGCCTGCTGGATTACCGCTCATATTACCACTTGTATTGCCACTTGTACCACTGGCAGCACTACTTGTACCACTCATGGCTGAACTATTGCTATTATTAGTTCCGCTCATCGCACCTACCCCACTCATATCATCTGCATAGGCCATGCTCACAGTCAATGCACTTAATAAAGTTGCGGCAATTAATATCTTCGCTTTCATAACAAATCTCCTTTAGTATATGTAAACTTAGCAGTTATAATTTAATACTAAATTATATTCTAATGCTATTACTTTTTATGTTTATGAAAAATAGAATTTCCAAATCAGTTATTAATTAAGGATTGGTCATATGACAACCACTCAGAAAAAATATTTTTTATATTTTGGCATAAAACCCTGGTTTATTTGTGGTATTGGGATGCTATTTTATTGTTTTAACTATTTTTTACGTGTTTCACCCAGCGTCATGCAGCAAGATTTAATGCAGGATTTACACATTAATGCGGTGCAATTTGGCACACTGGCTGCTTTTTATTATTGGGCCTATACGCCTATGCAAATTCCAGTTGGATTAATTTATGATCGATTTGGCGCGAGAATTGTACAGTTTGGCGCATGCTTGATTGCGGTACTTGGCGTTTTAATATTTATTTTAGCTGATAGCTATTCATTGGCTTGTCTTGGCCGTTTTCTAATTGGCTTGGGAACTGCTTTTGCCTATATTGGCGTGTTAAAATTAGCCTCCGTCTGGTTACCACCTAATAGATTTGCAACAGTTGCAGGTTTAACCACTGCATTTGGCATGGTGTCTGCTATTATTTCTGATAAATTTTTAACTCAGTTTGTGCAGAGCGTTGGCTATCAAAATGCGTTACATATTACGCTTTTTATTGGTGTCGCATTAAGCTTATTTATTTTATTTTTTATGCAAAATAAACCTAAAATAAATATTATTCCCACTAAAATTTTAAACTTTAAAGAATTACTAAATGCATTAAATATTATTTTATTGAATCGACAAATTTGGTTGATTGGCATCATTGGATGTTTATTTTATTTACCCGCTTCTGTTTTTTTAGATTTATGGGGTATTCCTTATTTAAGAACTGCTTATCATTTATCTCCTGAAAAAGCAGCCACTGCTGTCAGCTGGGTTTTTGTGGGTTGGATTATTTCAGGCCCCTCTATTGGTGCCTTATCTGACAAAATAAAAAGACGTCGCTTACCTTTACTTATTTCTGCTGTTATGTCGACAGTATTGATGTCAATTGTTTTTTATGTGCCAGGCTTAACCTTAACAATGTTATATGGGTTATTTTTCTTTATTGGCATTTTTTGCGGCGCCCATCCCCTGTGCTTTGCTTTGGGTAAAGAAAATTGTCAGCATTCATTTTCAGGCACAGCTGTTGCGGTGACAAATACGCTAATTATGTTAGGCGGCATGATTTTCCAACCGTTAGTTGGATTTTTACTCGATAAACATACCAATGCCATCATGGAAAATGGAAATGCATTATATACAGCAAGCGATTATACCTACGCTTTGAGCGTCGTACCACTTGGACTGACACTGGCAATTGTATTAACTTTTTTTATAAAAGAAACTTATTGCGAATCGCAAGTCACTATTCATAGAAAAGTAACCCAACTGGGTCCTTTAGATATTGAACCTGTTTCTCTTAAATAATTAAATAAAAATAATTAAATAAAACCTAGATGCCGAATCTTGCTGGCATCATTGGCATGACAGTGGAGTAATAGTCTTAAATCGTTTAAACTATTAGATATACTGGGAGAGCGTCATGGACGATCAATTAAAGCTACCCGAACAATACTCAAACAACTATAAAAAAACAAAAAAGCCGTGGCTGCCCTATTTGATTGCAATTATAGGTTCAGCTATTTCTTTAGTTATCTGGTATTTTCTCATTTATAATTATAAAAGCGAATTATTAGTCAATTCTTTTTATATTTCTCTTCCTTGGATAATATTAATTTCAGGTGTTTCAATTGCTTGTATTTTTGCTATATATTTTAGATTAGTACAATTAATACATGAGCGTAGCTTAACTTTAAAACAAATGGATGCTGATTTTAAAAAAGAAATTATAGAACGCATGAACGCCGAAGAAGGCAAACAAAAACTTGAAATCTCATTATTACAAGGCCAAAAATTACAAGCCATTGGCACACTAGCGGGTGGTATCGCCCATGATTTTAATAATATTTTATACGCAATTATTGGTTACACTGAAATGGCGCAAGAAGATGTCATGAAAGAAAGTTTAGTCTATAAAAATTTAGGAAAAGTCTTAGATGCGGCTAAACGAGGCCAAGACTTAGTCGCTCGCATCTTAGCTTTTGGCAGACGACATATTCATCATGAATTCAAACCTATCCATCTAAATACTATTATTGAAAATATTTTAGCATTACTAAAACCCACTATTCCCGCCAGTGTTATTATTGATTTACAAGGCTCAAAAGAAGAATATATTATTCTAGGTGATCAAACTCAATTACATCAAGTCATCGTGAATATTATTAATAACGCAGTCGATGCGATGGAAGATGAAGGAATTGTCACGATGCGCATCACTCGACTATTAGCCAATAACACTTTTTTAAGTCAGTTTCCTGATCTCATCGCAAATAATTACTATAAAATAGACATTCATGATACTGGACGAGGCATGGATCAAACAACGCTTGAACGTATTTTTGAGCCCTTCTTTACGACGAAAGAAGTTGGCAAAGGAACTGGACTTGGATTATCCACTGTACATGCTATCCTGAAAGAGCACCATGGCGCAATTACAGTTGAAAGCCAATTGGGACATGGCACAACGTTCACTTTATTATTACCCGAATATCAACCCGATAAACTACCCAATAAACCAAAGGAGCAAACGGATGGCCACCATATTACTAGTGGAAGATGATGATTTAGTCAGAGATATGTTAGCACAAGTCTTAGAAAGAGCTTCTCATCACGTCATGAATGCAACCAATGGCGAAGAAGCCGCAGCGCTACTAAAAGACTCAGAGCCTGACATTATGGTAACTGATATTATTATGCCAAAAAAAAGTGGTATCACATTAATATCAGAAGTTAAAAATAAGCATCCCAATATGGAAATTATTGCGATTTCCGGTGGGGGTCGTTTGGATCCAACCGGTTATTTAGACTTATCAGAATCAATTGGCGCCTCTGTGTCTTTTGAAAAACCAGTAGATAAAGCAGCACTTTTAATGGCAATTGATTTATTATTACAAGGAAAACATAGCTCAGCACATTAGTTCAAATAGTTTAGTTCTAATAGTTTAGTTCCAATAATGTAAATGTTCATTACGATATAAATGCGGTTTTGGCACATCCTGCCCGTTCAAATAAAATTGAATGGCACCATTGCTAACCGAATCATACATAATACTATGATGATCGGTATATATTTTAACAACAGAGGGATTAGGAAAATGGTATTGATTACGATATCCCACTGGGAACAAAACTATTTTAGGATGTACCGCTGTTACAAAAAATAATGGTGCTGAGGTGTGGCTACCATGATGAGGTGCCACTAAAATATCTGCGGGCAAAGCATCTTTTGCGTTTATTATTAATTTTTTCTCAGCCCATTTTTCTATATCACCTGTTAATAAAATATGTTGTTTGCCAATAGTGACTCGTAATACGCAAGAACTATTGTTATCTAAATTTAAAGTTTTTCGTGTGGGATATAAAAAAGCAAATTCCACACCATCCCAATTCCATTTTTCACCTTGCAAGCAATACTGTGCATTTTTAAAAAATTGTGGTGCGCTGCTTTTTAATTGTAAGACATTCATTTCTTGTAAAATAGCAGCTGCCCCGCCACTATGATCATTGTCACGATGACTGATTACCAGCATATCAATTTTTTTGGCACCGATTGTTTGTAAAAAAGGTAAAACAACACTTTTTCCCATATCAAAATTTTCATTAAATTTAACACCTGTATCAAAGACTAAAATATGTTTTTTTGTTTGAATAACGGCAGATAATCCTTGTCCGACATCTAATAAAGTAAATACAGCATCTCCCCATTTTGGTTCAGGTGCTTTATAAAATACAAGTGGTAAAATCCAAATAACTCCCAACCATTTAAATTTTAATCCACGCGGTAACAGCAATAAGATCACACCAAAAGACGCAATTATTATCCAACACATTGGTAAGTCTTTTTGCCAAATACTAAAAGATAAATTAGCTAAATAGCTTAAAAAAATCCATAAAAAATTTAAAACTTTATCACCCACTATTAATAAAAAACTGCCGGCACTGTTACAGATAGTTAATAAAACACATCCTAATACTGTGCAAGGTATAATAATAAATCCCACACAAGGAATAGCTATGCTATTGGCAAAAAAAGCAAGCAGCGAACATTTTTTAAATAAACCAATTGTAATAGGAATGAGCCCAAGAGAAAGCACCCACTGTATGCGGCCATGTCGCCACCAAATATTTTTAATTTGCCCTCGACCACTCATCCCATAAATAATTAACGCAACTGAACCAAATGATAACCAAATGCTATCTGTTAAAATACTCATTGGATCAAATAACAAAACAATAATTAAAGCAAGACTCCAAGTATTCCATGAAGTTAGATTTCGCCTTAATAAATTGGCACCTAAAAAAATACTTAAAGATAAAAAAGCGCGTTCAGTTGGAATTGAAAAACCTGCCATTAGGCTATAGATAAAAGCCATTATCAATGCAGCGATTGCACCCGCACTTTGTGCAGGCAATCGAATCACACAAAAAAATAAGCGTCGCCAACAAAAACTCACTACACCATATATAAAAAAACTCATCAATCCAATATGCAATCCCGCAATCGCCATTAAATGATTGGTTCCAGTATTTTGTAATATTCGCCAGTCATTTAAGCTAATATTTTCTCTCTCACCAATAGCCAGTGCCATAATCCAATGTGACGTTTGACTCAAGGGTAAAGCTGCTAAAATTTCATCATGTAAATATTGTCTCAGTGAAAGAATCGGATGATTCCATCCATTTTTTTTTAATAATTTCAAATCATTTTGTTCAGCTAAAACATAGCCATTGGCTGTAATGCCTTTGGCAAACGCCCATGCTTCATAATCAAACCCACCTGGATTTTCTGTTCCATGAATTTTTTTTAATTTGACAATAAACATCCAGGTTTCCCCTGCTTTTAAATTAATTGCTTTAGGTATAGTTAAACTAATTAATCCTTTAGTTGATTGATTATTAAGTGAATCAAGTGATAATAAAAAATGCGTACGACGTTCATCGCTAATAGGAATAGAAGCGATATATCCGGTGATATTTATTTTTTTTCCTTCAAGCTCATTTGGAAAGGATGAATAAGCACGTAAATGTAAATAGCAAAAACACCAAATAAATCCAATAATCAAAATAGCAAAAAAACGTGTATAAAGTCTTATTTTTTTATATTTTATTTTTATTAAAAATATAAATAAAAAAACTAATACAATAATCCATTTTAATGTTGGCAAATGAGTTAAAGTTTGAAAAAATAATATACCGCATAAAAATGCAGTTGCACATAATGGCATATTTATTGTTCCTTAAAAAAATTTACTGAAACTTAATGAAACTTAGTGAAACTTAGTGAAACTTGATAAAAAGGTAAGAGGTCTATCTGATAACATGAAAAGATTTTTTGCTATGAATTTGATAAAAAAGCTTGATATATTAACACGTAATTAACTGATTTATAAAATTTATTTTATTTTATATGTAAAAACTGTACTTAGAGTACAGAATTGACATATATAACAACTAGGAGCATACTAACATAATGATAATTAGGATAATATATGCTCAAACGTAATCTTGAAAATAAAATAACCAAGTTATTAACCCAATTTCCTATAGTAGTGATTTTAGGTGCTCGCCAAGTGGGGAAAACGACTCTTGCAAAGTTAATTGCTCCTCACTGGCGATATATTGATTTAGAACAACCAGATGATTATGAATTGATTAGTCGCGACCCAGTATTTTTTTTTCAACAATTTGAAAAAAATTTAATTATTGATGAAGCTCAGACATTTCCAGCACTTTTTTCTATATTACGTGGGGTAATTGATAATCACCGTGATTTAAAAGGCAGATTTATCTTAACGGGTTCAAGCAGCCCAAATATTTTGACGAGTCTATCAGAATCTCTAGCAGGAAGAGTTGCGATTATTGAGTTAGGTACTTTAAAAGCAAATGAAATTTATCAACAACCTTTAAGCGAATTTTATCAACTTTTTACTGATAAATTACATATTGACCGATTACCAAAAACAAAAGGATCGCTAAGCTTGCCACAAATACAAACCGTTTGGTTGCGTGGCGGTTATCCTGAACCGGTATTAAATTTAGATAAATATTTTTATAATCAATGGATGAATAATTATCGTGATACTTATATTAACCGGGATATAGCCAAACTTTTTCCTCGTCTCAATAAACCAAATTACCAACGTTTTTTGCAAATGTTATGCCAAGTATCTGGCACTATTTTAACAAAAAGTGAACTTGCTAGAGCCATTGAAACCAGTGAAAAAACCATTACTGAGTATTTAACAATAGCAACAGGTACTTTTCTTTGGCAACCTTTATTAAGTTATGAGAAAAACATCACAAAATCCATAGTTAAAATGCCCAAAGGATTTATACGTGATACTGGATTATTACATTATTTACTAAAAATTGGTGATGAAAATGATTTATATTTTCATCCTAAAGCGGGTTCTTCATTTGAAGGGTTTGTGATTGAAGAAATTTACAAAGGACTACAAGCACTACCGATTACCAACTGGGATATGTATTATTACCGCACTCGCGCTCAAGCAGAGATTGATTTGATCTTAGATGGATTTTTTGGAATTTTACCAATTGAAATTAAACAAGGCATTAAAGTAAAATCTAATCAACTTATTTCATTATCAAAATTTATTGAAGAACATCAACTTCATTTTGGTTTAGTGATCAATCAGTCACAAGAACCCATGTGGTTAACGCCAAAGATTTATCAATTGCCGGTGACTTGGCTTTAAAGATTAGGCCTGGTTTTTCTTGGCACGACCACTTTATACGTAGACTACTTTGCTAAAGTTCGGTGATTACTGAATTGTGTATCGCATAGATTCTACCAAAAAAATTGTTATTATTGCCACAATTAAACACTGGAAAGATGTCTATGAAGACTAGCTGATATCCATATATTTAAAAGACTTTGAATAAGCTCTTAAGCACCCGTTCCTTAATGCTTCTATTTGATGATTCGACTAGAAATGTAGGCGAGCTAATTTTGAACTGACATATCGATTTAAAGACACGCCAGCTTCTTTAGCCTCTAGTGCCAGCTCACGATGCAATTCCGGTGGTACTCTAACAACAAACTTGCCACTAAAATGTTTAGTAGCAATAGGTTCAGGAATTGGCTCTTTTTTTTGTTGCATATCTTTTACCACATCCGTAACAAGTTTACGGATTCCTTTAAATGCCTCGTCTTGTGATTTACTTAACCAACTTAAGCTTGGAAACTCTGCGCATAGCCCTACGAACTCACTATCATCATCAGACCAAGTGACTCGATAACTATATTTATCTAACATTTTTTAACTCCTCTAACTTATCAAGAGCAGCCAGCACTTGTTTTACTTGATAGATTTTTGCTTTCCCTTTATCATTTTGAATATTGACCCGTGGGTCACCTGGCCACGGCATTTTATAAACACGGTGACTGCTACCACTTTGTCTTGGATTACCAAAATAGCTATCACATACTGTTGCTAGATCACTAAACCGCACTCCTTTCGGATTGACGCGCATGCGTTCTATGATTTGGTCTACATTTTTCCCCACTTAGTAATTTCCAGTATATTATAGAAAATATACAAAAATAATATCAATAATGATACTACTCGTCAAATGGAATGTTTAGAAACTTTAATTAAGACAGCCTTAAAAAGCATAAAAATTAAAAAAAACTCGAAAAACGATATTTTTCAACTAATTTTATTCCCGTTTTATTCCCATTTTATTCACCATTTTATTCCCATTAAGAATACCTTAATGTTTTGTCTTTATAATATGGTCATTATTTATCATTAAGTTACTTATGATAGGCAAACGAGGCAAAACATGTTTTCAGAAAATTTAGGTTATGATAATATAGAATTAACACCTCCCAGAAAAATCAATAACTTAGTAGGGGTAGAACCGCCAAAACTAGAGTTAGGGAATATTTATAGCCCTCATCCAAGCCCTGCCCAAACACCTCATCAGACACCTTCTAAAACTCGAAAAATACTAGAATTACTTTCAGATGAAAAACAAGAAGATCCAGAAGACCAAAAAAAAGATGAAAAAAATAGCTCTCATGCAAAAAAAACATCAATCACCGAGAATTTAAAGCAATATGCTAATAAAAAAATAAATAAATTAGTTGAAAAAGTTGTTCCTGATGCGCCATTTTTTCGAAAAATAAGCATTATTCAAGGATTAACTTCTGGCTTTTTTATCGGATCAGGTATTACTGAGCAACTTTGTTCGGTTTTTACTTCACCCTATTCTGTTGGTGCCAAGGTCGCAAATTATTTAGTCGGGACAATAGCAGGTGCTAGCACCGGTTATTTTGCCTCTGAAGGAGTGGGTGAATATATTAATTATCAAACCATTCATGCAGCGACCCTTGAAGAGCAAGATAAAAACATTAAAAAAATACAAAAAAAAGTTAAAACTTTAAAAAATAAAATAAATCACAACAAAGAAAAAGCAAAAAAGCTTTATAAAAAAGAAGAAGTTGTAGAATACAAAATCAATAAGCGTTTAGGGTGTGAAGAAAAAGAAAATAAGAACATGATGCCAAGTCCTGCCTCTCCTGTCAGGGTATTAAGTCTATCCATTATTCCGTCTGCTTTATCGCCCCAACCCACATTGCCTTTAGCTCCCCTTGAAACAAAAAAAGGTTTGTCAGGTTTTCAAGAAATAAACACAGGTATATCAGCCGTCTCCGGTTATTTTTTAGGATTTAAGATAGTACAAGCTTGTTTTAATCGTTTTGGACCCAATGTTTCAAATACAGTTGCTTTATCAGTGAGTTATTCAGTAGGCGGCATGAGCTGTGCTTTGCTGGCTTATTTGGCATACAAAGGTATTCATGAATATATTCACTCGCAAAAAATTCATCAAGAAACTATTAGAGAAAACGACATTAAAATCACTCAACTAGAACAAGAAATTAAAGATTTAAAACCACGAATGACTCGACACAATCAAAGAATTTCAGAGTTGAAAATAAATAAAATATCAGCTCAACGCAAAATTAACTTCCTGCAAGGTGCTGGTAAGAAAAATAGTGCTTGGGGAGAAGAAAAAAAAGAAGAAGAAAAAGCACCTCCTTCTGAACAGGATACTCATCATCAAGATGATAAACCTACTTCTTGCTGGACTCGTACCGGCAGCTGGTTTGGAAAAATGTGCGGCGCACCCTTTTATCAAAATTTAAGTACTGTGCAATCTAGTTTATCTGGGTATTTTTTAGGATATAGTGTTGTTAATCAAGTATTAGATTTTTTTCCACCGGTTGCTGCTATTAAAAAACCCATCAGCTATGGACTAGGTATTGCAACAGGACTATTTAATGGCTATCACGCATTTCAAGGCATTAAGAAATATAAAACATACAAAACCCATTACGAAGATATTTTAAATAATCAAAATACCAAAATAACAGCCATAAAAAAAGAACTGAAAAAAATGTATAGTACTGTCAAACAACAAACTCAAGCTCTTCAAGAATTGGAGAGAAAAAATCGTCTTCAACAACAATTAGAAGAAAAAAGAGAAAATGATGATAGAGTCCCCGAACTGCCAGGCCGTTTTGAGAGCTTTAATCTTTTCCGAAAAAAACAATCTGTCTCGCCTCTCACTTCGCCATTTTCGCCATTTTCTCAGTCATCTCCTTTTTCTGTTGAAGAACAAGATGAATCTCCTGCGTTTTCTGATTCGAGATCCAAAGTTCTAACAGATGATGAAGATGAATTAATCCAAGCACAAATAAGAGTTGGTCAATCATACTAAATAATATTTTTTGCATAGTTTGTCATTTTTTTGTTATACTGCCGACAAATTAAAGATGCCTAGAAAAACTTATTATGCAAAAGAGTATTCATCGCAAAAAGCTAATATCTCAAAATTATTCAGAATCAGAAAAAGGATCCTATGAAGCTTTGAGCATAGCACTTTCGCCAACAGGGCATCTTTATCTTTATAGCGATCCAGAAAATCAGGAATCCATTCCAGAAAAACTGGCTCAGACCATTAGCTCGTTTTTTGCTATTAATGATGCAATCGGCCTTCTCCGACTAGGATTAATAAATTCTGACACGCCATTATCAACAAGCATTTCTTTTTGGCAGCAGTTTGCGCAGTTATTTATAGCTGAAATTTGCAAAGGGAGTGGATTAGGTGACGAAAATAATGATACAAAATTTAATGTTATTTTTTCTGAACAGGAAATAAATAGGTTAATTGATCAAGCACCATTTATGCGTGGTGTAGAGTATTTAAACCAAGATACTGCGAGTAGCCTTTGGCAAAGGCTAAACACAGCCATGACAGAGGAGCTCATATCATTTAATGGCAGTCTAGAAAATTATCTTGCGGCTTATCATTCTGCATGGAATACTGTTGGACGGGTTTGTTTTCATTTGGCAGAGAACAAAGCGAATAAGGAACACCCTTTTGCTTTCATGGCAACCTATACCACGCGATTATCACATGCGGCACGCGCTCAACATGTGCCATTGGGGCGTGCACTAGAAGAATATGCAGACGCTCAAAAAAAATCGCTTTTACTGGCGCTATTGCTCCCTGTAAGCCGGTCTTCAGAAAATAGTGTTTTTCTTAAAAATTTAGTCGATACGGGTGCTATTTTTCAACCATTAGCTTGGACAGGTTTAGATGCTCATCAGTTTCTTAAAGATATTCCGTATTTTGAGGCTGCTGGGGTGCTGGTGCGTGTTCCTAATTGGTGGAATCCCAAAAAACCCCCACGTCCGAGCATTAACGTCTCAATTGGGAATAATAATATAAACGCCGTGGGATTAGATGCTTTACTTGATTTTAATGTGCATTTTGCTCTACCTGATGGAGAACAAATTACACCTCAAGAATTTAAAACATTGTTAAAAAATCAAGGACAACTTGTTCAAATTAAAGGTCAGTGGGTTGAGGTCGATTGTGATAAGCTCAATCAAGTATTATCTCATTGGCAAACGATCGAGCGACAAGTGAAACGTGAAGGATTATCATTTGCAGAGGGCTTACGCTTATTAGCAGGTGTTTCAAATCAAACAGAATCCGCTATATCATCTACAGAAGCAGCTGAATGGTCAAAAGTTGTTGAAGGTACTTGGCTCAATGAAGCATTGACGCGTTTACGTCATCCTGATATGGCTGGTGAAAAAATGTTACAGGCCGTTTTGAAACGCTATCTGCAAACTCAATTGCGCCCTTATCAAAGTCATGGCGTACAGTGGTTATGGTGGCTTTATAACATGTGCTTAGGGGGTTGTTTAGCAGATGATATGGGGCTTGGAAAAACGGTACAAATCTTATCATTATTTTTACTGATAAAGTATCAAACTAAAAAATCACAAATACAACAGCCACATCTCTTAGTATTACCAGCCTCGTTACTGGGGAACTGGCAAGCCGAAATTCATTGTTTTGCTCCGAGTCTTCGTATATGGGTAGCGCATAGTTCAGCTATGCGTGATGAAAAATGGAATAAGCAAGATTCGCCATTACTCTCTGAAATAGATGTTGTCATCACAACTTATGCCACGATACATCGCCTGCCTTGGCTAAATGAAACATCATGGAACATGGTTATTCTTGATGAAGCACAAGCTATTAAAAATCCATCATCAAAGCAAACACGAGTTCTCAAAGATATCAAAAGTAAAGTTAGGTTTGTCTTAACAGGTACACCCATTGAAAATCGTTTATTAGATTTATGGTCGCTATTTGATTTTGTTGCGCCCGGCCTTTTAGGCTCTGCCAAAATTTTTGCAAATTACAGTAAACAAAAATCGATACAAAAAAATGACGCTGATAAAAGTCATTTTTACTCTGCCGTGCGTCACCTTGTCAGCCCCTATATTTTAAGACGATTAAAAAGTGACAAACGTATTATAAACGATCTACCTGACAAAACTGAAATGCAGACGTATTGTACGTTAACAAAACAGCAAATTGGTCTTTATCAACAAACAGTCAATGAGCTTACACACAAACTTGAAGAACAGGTGGACGGTATAAAACGTCGCGGTCTAGTACTTTCTTATCTTTTACGCTTTAAGCAGATTTGCAATCACCCTGACCAATGGCTGGGACATGGCAATTATGACACTGAAATAAGTGGAAAGTTCTTACGGTTGAAAGAGCTTTGCGAAGTTATTGCAGCTAAGCAAGAAAAGGTTTTGGTGTTCACACAATTTCGTGAAATTATTCCAGCCTTACATGCGTTTCTTACACAAATATTTGGAGAACAGGGGCTCTATTTACATGGACAAACAACTGTTAAAGAACGCGCTAAAAGAGTAGAAATTTTTCAGCAAGAACGAGGCGCGCCATTTTTTATATTATCGCTTAAAGCAGGCGGTACAGGCTTGAACCTCACGCGTGCATCACATGTTATTCATTTTGATCGTTGGTGGAATCCTGCTGTCGAAAATCAAGCAACTGATCGTGCTTATCGTATCGGTCAGAAAAAAAATGTATTGGTTCACAAGTTTATTTGTCGTGGCACAATCGAAGAGAAAATTGATGCATTAATAACTTCAAAAAAATCATTAGCGGATGAAGTCATTAATCAGGGTGGCGAAACAGTGCTTACAGAGCTGTCTGATTCTGAATTACTGAAAATAGTTTCACTGGATATTCATCGCGCTTTGGGAGAGAATTAACCGTTTTTTTATTAGAGGAAGAATAATATATATGAGCTGGTATGGTAGATATCCCCCTTATGTTCCTGTTGCTGAACGTAAAAGAAAAGCAGCCCGTCAAGCTGAAAAACTTAAAAAGAAAGGAAAAATAATGCAACCAGTTAATTTAACTGGACGTACAATTGCTAAAACGTTCTGGGGAAAAGCGTGGTGTGATAATTTAGAATCTTACAGCGATTATGATAATCGTTTGCCACGAGGACGTACTTATGTGCGCAATGGATCAGTTATTGACCTTAACGTTACCGCAGGTGAAATTAATGCTATGGTAAGCGGATCATCTATTTACAAAGTAAAAATTATTATTTCGTCTATTGTCTCAAATAAATGGAGAAAGCTTGTAAATGAATGCGCTGGAAGAATTGATTCTCTCATTGAACTTTTGCAAGGAAAATTTTCTAAAGGTATTATGAAAGTTATTACGCATTCTGAAAAGGGATTATTTCCACATCCTGAAGAAATAAAATTAAATTGTTCATGCCCAGACTATGCTGAGATGTGCAAGCATGTTGCTGCTGTGCTCTATGGTGTGGGAGCTCGTCTTGATGAAAGGCCAGAAGAATTGTTTTTACTACGAAAAGCTGATCATGCTGAGTTAATTGCTCAAGCTGGAAAATCAACGCTCACACAAACAATTGCAACAAAAGGACCTCAAACACTTGAGAATGACGACTTGTCTGCACTTTTTGGTATTGAGATTGAAAATACAGAACAGATAAATTCATCTTCGTCAAAAGAAAAAATAAAGGCATCTAAAGTTACTGTAAAAACAATTCCTAAAAAAATTCATAAAGCAAAAACAAAAAAAACGCCAGTAAAACGGAAAAAAATATCTGTTTCTTTGACACAAAAAAATAAAGACAGCGTAATAAAGTCCAAAAAAACTGTTACATCTAAGCCTAAAAAAATAAGTAGATTTAAAAAAATTACACTAAAAAAACTTTCTCCAAAAAACAAAAAAGCAACCATCAGTAAACGTACGCGTACAGTTATCAAGAAAGGTAAAAAAGCATGATTAGATTGCCTCCGGGGCATTCAACTAATTTTTATGCGCACGTGAATGCTGGCAATCAAGATGTGGAACTTAAATTTATTGGGTTTGCTAGAAATAATTACAATCCGTTACAGGGTCAGCAACAGAAGTACTACTGCAGCAGCTGACCCTCTTGCAACATTAAAACCCTTTCCGCACGGTTTGCAATCGTTAAATCATGCGTCACCATAATAACGCTTGTTTTAAGCGATTGTTGCAAATAAATAAATAATTGTAATACTTTTTCTGCATTATGTGGGTCTAAATTACCCGTCGGCTCATCTGCTAAAACACATAAAGGATCAGCAATCAGCGCTCTTGCAATAGCCACACGTTGGCGCTCACCGCCTGATAATTCACTCATTTTGTGCGTGATTCTATTTTTTAATCCCACAAGATCAAGTAAATGCGCTGCTTTTTCGCTAATAATATCAGGCTGTACCCCGCGAATTAATAATGGCATCCCTACATTTTCAAGTGCAGTAAACTCAGGTAATAAATGATGAAATTGATAAACAAATCCTAAATACTCATTACGTAAACGACATTTCTCTTTTTCAGATAATTTATTTATATTTTTCCCAGCAATCATTACATCGCCAGAAGTAGGCTTATCCAGCCCACCCAATAAATGTAATAACGTACTTTTCCCTGAACCTGAATTTCCAACAATTGCAATTAACTCGCCTGTATTAACCGTTAAATTAATATTTTTTAATACCTGAATTTTTGCTTCCGCATCAAAATAAATTTTAGATAACTTAGCACACACTAAAATAGAATTACTCATAACGCAATGCCTCAACAGGTTCAGTACGAGATGCGCGGTAAGCCGGATAGATAGTGGCAAATAAACTTAAAATAAGTGCTGCACTACCAATTCGCCACACATCACCCCACTCAAGTGAAGACGGAAGATAATCAATAAAATAAACACTCGATGAAATAAATTGAACATGAAAAATATTTTGAATCGCATTGACAACTGTTGTTACATTTTTAGCAAGCGCAATACCTCCTATTACACCCAGCAGTGTTCCCACAACGCCAATTATTGCGCCTTGTACAATAAAAACAGCCATAATCATGCGAGGAGTCGCACCCATTGTGCGTAAAATAGCAATATCAGCCTCTTTTTCATTGACGACCATCACCAGCGTACAAATTAGATTGAAAGCAGCAACAGCAATAATCAATAATAAAATAAAAAACATCATCGTTTTTTCTAGAGCAACCGCATGAAAATATTCACCAAATTGATCCGTCCAATTACTCACTCGCGCACTGGGACCTAATTCTCTAGATAATTTTTGGGTTAAAGCCCCCGCTGCATAAATATTTTGAATACTTGCATGAAGCGCTGAAACATTATTTCCCATCTGCAATAAAGCCTGCGCATCATTCAAATGAATAAAAGCAAAAGCTAAATCAAAGCCAAAACCACTGCCCGCACGAAAAATCCCCGTGACTTTAAATCGCTTCAATCGCGGCTGCACGCCTGCAATAGATAATGACACTTGCGGGGTTAACACCGTGATTTTATCGCCAACATTGGCTGCTAAACGATTCGCTAAATCTTCACCTAAAATAATATCAAATTCATGTGGTTTTAAATCTGTTAACTTACCTGTGATCATTTTATTATGTAAGTCTGTGACACCCATTTCTTCATTAGGCAAAATACCCATTAACATCACAGGTTGCACAAAACCTGAATTTGTTAACATCACTTCTGCACTCACAAAAGGCGCAACGCCCGTGATCCCTGGATATTTTTTTAAACGCGTTTCAACTTCTTGCCAATTGGCAAGAGAATTAAAAACACTTGCCACAGTCATAGCCGGTACCATACTAAAAACACGTTTTTTAATTTCTTTATCAAATCCATTCATGACTGATAAAACTGTAATTAACACTAAAATACCTAATGCAATTCCGAGCATCGACATTAAAGAAATAAAAGAAATAAAATGATTACGTTTTTTAGCACGGGTATAACGTAAACCTATAAAAAGCGCCGCCGGTCGAAACATTATCGTTTGGCCTCTTTAAAACATTTAAAAAAATTATCAGTGGTGGCTTCACTTAATTCAGCCACAGAAATACCCCGTAACTCTGCAAGATATTCAGCAACATACCGAACGTAAGCTGGCTCATTTCGTTTCCCACGATGGGGATTGGGGGCTAAATATGGCGAATCTGTTTCAATTAATATTGACTCTAATGGTACTTTTTTTGCAACAGCTTGACAGTCAGTCGCATTCTTAAAAGTCACAATGCCTGAAAAAGAAATATAAAATCCTAAATCTAATGCCGCTTTAGCAGTCAGCCAATCTTCCGTAAAACAATGCATCACCCCACCAACTGTCTCTGCTTTTTCTTCTTTTAAAATAGCTAAAGTATCCGCTTTTGCTTGACGGGTATGAACAATTAAGGGTTTTTGTAATTGTTTTGCAGCAATAATGTGACGACGAAATCGCACACGCTGCCAATCAAGATCACCCGCACTTCGAAAATAATCAAGACCTGTTTCACCTATTGCTACTATTTTTGGATCAGACGCTAAAACAATCAATTCTTCAATCGTCGGTTCTTGATCAATATCCCGTTCGTTTGGATGTAACCCAACTGTAGCACTCACAAAAGAATATTTTTTTGCAATCTCTAACATTGCTTTAAAGTCACGTAAAGTAATACAAACACATAAAAAATGCTGCACACCGACAGTTTGTGCCGCTTTTAATGCAAGATCAAGCTCACCCCTATGAGCACTTAAGTCTAATTGATCAAGATGACAGTGTGAGTCAACCAGATACATAATAGTTTGTCCACCGAATCAATAATTCTTCTAACAAAAGTTGCTTATTTAAATTTTGCATAAGACCCATCTCGTTAAAACGCTGTTGAACTAAATTTAAATAACTAACCAATTCTTGAGTCTCTATACTCAGTTTTGCAAAAACAGCAGCATAATCTGTGTTTATTAAAACTGCTTCTCCAGAAGATAATTTAAACCATAATAAATCTTTGAGAAAGCTAAATAATAACTGCATTAAAAATAAAAGATTTTGATCCTGCCATTTCAACGCTAAATCTAGTGGATTTTCCCGATTGATACTTAAATTCAGTAATCCTTGGTAAAAATCCTCACGAATCGTTAATTGATTTTCAGAAACTAACGCCAGCGCTTTTAAAGGTGCGCCTTCACTTAAATTTAATAATAATTCAAAATCAATGGACAGATTAGGTAATTGATCTTGCAACCAACTCATTGCGGGTATTTTAGCAGGTTTTTTAAGCAGAATTTTTTGACAACGGCTTTTAATCGTCAATGGAAGCTTAGCACTTTGATCATTAATAAGAATAATTAGCGTCTTTGCAGAGGGCTCTTCTAAAGTTTTAAGTAAAGCATTTGCTGCTGCCAAAGTCATACTTGCCGCGGGATGAATAATAATCACACGATAATCATTTAGCATAGCCGTTTGATTCACAGACTCAATCACCGCACGAATTTGATCAATTTTAATAGTCTGTGTATCTGCTAGCGGTTCAATTAATATAAAATCAGGATGTGATTTTGCTTGCCACAAATGACAACTATGACAATGTCCACAGGCTGTTTTTTTTTCGCATAAAACAGTGTGCGCTAAAACATCTGCCAATTTTTTTTTACCAAGACCGGGTTGCCCCATTAATAACAACGCATGCGGCAAACGATCATTTTGTAAGGCTTCTTTAAGCTTAAGCCATTCTGGTTGACACCATGGCAAAATAGCTTCAAGCATAGATTTCATCTATAATAGAGTGCAGGATTTTTTGTACCTCGGGTAAAGATTGATTGGCATCAATCACTCGAAAACGGACTGGATCTTCTTTAGCACGTTTTAAATAACCCAGACGTACACGTTCATGAAAATCTAATGTCTCACGTTCTATTCTGTCTTGCGGGCCGCGATGTTTAGCTCGAGTTAAGCCAACTTCTGTTGGAATATCTAATAATATCGTCCGAGTTGGTAGAAGATTAGGGGTTAGCCAAGCTTCTAATTTTTTAATATAAGAAACATCAATCAAGCGACCAGCGCCTTGGTAAGCAAAAGTAGCATCAATAAAACGATCACACACGACTGTTTGCCCTGCTTGCAGCGCTGGTAAAATAACGTGGGCTGTGTGCTGTGTTCGACAGGCAAACATCAGTAATAATTCTGTTTCACCTAACATTTTTTCATCAAGTGTGGGTAAAAGTAATAATTGACGAATCGCTTCTGCTAATTGAGTCCCACCAGGTTCACGGGTAACAATAAAATTTTTTTCAAGTTTTTTTAAATAATCTTGAATAAATAACATGGCAGTTGACTTACCAGAACCTTCAATCCCTTCTATAGTAATAAAAATAGCTTTTTTAGCTGGCGGGTTCATTTGTTTATCCTTATGTTAAGACTTTCAAGACCCCTCCCTTTGAAAAAGGGAGGTTGGGAGGGATTTATATAAAACTCCTCTCAATCCCCCTTTTTCAAAGGGGGAAGTATAATTTAGAAAGCCATTACTATTAAATTTTTTAATGACAATCACTGCCGCATTATGTTCGGCTAAAGTCTCAGAAAATTGATGCGACCCATCTCCTCGCGCGACAAAATAAAAAAAAGTATTTATATCTGGATTAACCGCCGCCATGATTGAACCCATACTAGGCATGGCAATCGGCGAAGGGGGTAGTCCTTTATGCAAATAAGTATTATAAGCTGTTTCAATTAATAAATCGCTTTTATTGAGCTTGCCATTATATAAAGTATTTAATCCATAAATAACCGTAGGATCAAACTGTAATAACATATCACGCTGTAATCGATTCACTAAAACACCAGCAATAATAGGTCGTTCACTCGGTAAATAAGCTTCTTTTTCAATAAGTGATGCCGCAATTAAAGCTTGATATGCATTTTTAAAAGGTAAATTGGGATACCGCTTATTCCAAGCAATTTTTAATTTACTTTGCATCGCTTTATTTGCCCGCCTTAATAATTCAAGATCAGAAGAACCTTCGGCAAAATAATAAGTATCTGGATAAAATTCTCCTTCAGGTGTCAAGCCTTTATGACCTAAACGAGACATGAGTGCTTCATCAGATAATTTAGGTAATGCATGATATAAAAAATTTTCTTGTAACAAGGCAGCTTTTAATTCACTAAAGCGCCAACCCGGAATAATAGTAAAAATATGATAAATCATGCCACGACCCGTGACCATTTGATTTAACATACTAGAAGGCGTACTCCCTTTAGGAAAAAAATATTCTCCTGCTTTAAGCGCCTCACCATCACCCCGTAGGTGAATTAAAAAATTAAAATAAACACGATGAGATATAATATCGGTCGCATACCAATCATCAATAACTGATCGAATAGCCGTACCTGACTTGACAATATAGCGATACCCTTTGGGATCAGTGATCACTGGCTGATATAAAAACTTAAGCCAAGACAGCAATACCACCAAAAAAATAACGCCTAACAATAGGAAACAACGACGCACAAAATAATATCGCTTCATGACGCTTTCTTTCATGACTCTAATAAAGAGCGAAACAATAGCGTACCATTTGTGCCACCAAAACCAAATGAATTAGACATGGCTGCACGAATACGCATTGGTTGCGCTTCCCAAGGAACAAAATTTAAATTGCACCCTTCACTGGGATTATCCAAATTAATAGTCGGAGGGGCTACTTGATCTCGCAAAGCTAAAATAGTAAAAATAGCTTCAACTGCACCGGCTGCTCCCAGCAAATGGCCAATCATAGATTTAGTTGAACTGACGGCTAACTGATTGGCATGCTCTTTAAAAACACGCTTAATCGCTAAAACTTCTAGTTCATCACCAGCAGGTGTTGAAGTTGCATGTGCATTGATATAATCAATCTCATCAGGATTCATCTTAGCATCGTGTAAAGCATTTTCAGTTGCAAGTGCTGCACCTAATCCTTCTGGATGAGGGCTTGTCATATGAGAGGCATCCGCACTCATGCCAAAACCCACTAATTCAGCATATATTTTTGCACCACGTTTTTTAGCATGTTCATAACTTTCAAGAACAATCACACCGGCGCCATCGCCTAAGACAAAACCATCACGATCACGATCCCAAGGACGGCTCGCTTTTTGCGGCTCATTATTACGCGTAGACAATGCACGCATGGCGGCAAAGCCACTGACGCCTAATTTAGTCGTGGCCATCTCAGAGCCGCCGACTATCATGACATCAGCATCTCCATATACAATAGTTCGCGCACCTAAACCAATATTATGCGTGCCTGTTGTACAAGCAGACACCGCAGCAATATTAGGCCCACGCATGCCATACATAATCGACAGATTCCCTGAAATCATATTAATTAATGCCGCAGGAATAAAAAAAGGTGAAATTTTTCGTGGGCCTGCTTGCAGTAACATGGCATGAGATTTTTCTATCATGGGTAGTCCGCCAATACCAGAACCAATGGCAAGACCAATACGATTCGCATTCTGCTCTGTGACTTCAAGCCCCGAATCTTTGATAGCCTGCATACCTGCTGCAATACCAAATTGGACAAAAATATCACGTTTACGCGCATCTTTATCACTCATGTAGAGTGACGAATCGAAGTCTTTTACGCGACTGCAAATATGGCAATTAATTTCTGAAGGATCAAAATGATCAATAGTATTCACACTGGACTTGCCAGCTAAAATAGCTCTCCAGGTGTCATCAACTGTTAGACCCAACGGCGTAATCATGCCAAGGCCTGTCACTACCACACGTTGCTTTTCCAAACCCATCTCCTAGCTTTAGAAAAATGAAATCAATTACTCTTTTGTTGCACTTTCATTCATATGTGCATTAATATAATCAATTGCCTGTTGAATAGTGGTGATTTTTTCAGCATCTTCATCAGGAATTTCGGTTTCAAACTCTTCTTCTAGTGCCATCACAAGTTCAACCGTATCTAACGAATCTGCGCCCAAATCATCCACAAAAGAGGCATCATTTGACACTTCATCTTCTTTAACCCCTAATTGCTCAACCACAATTTTTTTAACACGTTGTTCAATCGTACTCATAATACATTTTCCCCTTAATAATAAAACAATTACAACACATCTTGCGTCGTAGTTTATTTAAAAAACCAAAAGTTGCAAGCTGAATTTTACGCATTATGCCATAAACATACCGCCATTTACATGGATTGTTTGCCCGGTAATATAGGCTGCACTATCACTTGATAAGAATGCAACCACAGCAGCCACTTCTTCTGCTCGTCCGAGTCGTTGTAATGGAATGCGTTCAAGCAATAAACGACGCTGATCTTCTGCCAATTCACGTGTCATGTCTGTATCAATAAAACCGGGGGCGACCGCATTAATAGTAATGGCTCGCGATCCAACTTCTTGTGCTAATGCTTTAGTAAAACCAATTAAGCCCGCTTTAGCCGCAGCATAATTAACTTGTCCAGGGTTGCCCGTTGTGCCAACCACTGAGCTAATATTAATAATCCTACCCCATTGTGCTTTTAACATATCTCGTAAACAAGCTTTGGTCATACGATAAATCGAATTGAGATTGGTTTCAATGACGTTATTCCACTCTGATTCTTTCATTCGTAGTAATAAATTATCTTGGGTAATAGCGGCATTATTAATTAAAATAGCAGGCATATCATATTGTTTTTTAATCAATTGTATGGCTGAGTCGATTGAATCTTGCTCAACGACATTCAAAACAATTCCTAAACCTTGGATATGAGCGGCTTTTAAGGTATTGCTGATGGTATGCGCGCCTGATTCTGTGGTGGCAGTGCCTATTACTAAAGCACCCGCCTGTCCTAAAGCCAATGCAATGGCTTGCCCAATTCCTCTACTTGCTCCTGTTACCAGAGCAACTTTATCTTTTAATGATAATGATAACGATAACGATAATGATGGAGACATACTAGCCTCTAGCCTCTTAGTTTAAATTTAAATTTAAAATTGACACTAAACTTGCAAGATCGCCTGTTGAATAACCAGTCACATCAGGTGCGATCCGTTTATTGAGTCCTGTTAATACTTTTCCAGGCCCACATTCTACAACATGCTGCATGTCTTTGCGTACTAACATTTGAATCATTTCAACCCAACGCACCGGCATATAAAGCTGACGAACCAATCCATCACAAATGGCTTCCGCATTTTGATAAAAACTGACATCTACGTTATTTAACACAGGTATGGTAGGTGCCTGAATAGTCATGGATTGTAGTAAAGTTTCTAATTTTATTGCAGCAGGTTTCATTAAAGCACAGTGTGAAGGCATGCTAACAGGTAATAATTTTGCAAGTCGCGCACCGGCTGCTTTAGCCATTGAAATAGCTTTTTGTACTGATGCCACTTGACCTGCAATGACCACTTGCCCCGGACTATTATAATTAGCAGGTGTTAAAATCTCCCCTGGTAGGACTGCCTCATGACATAAAATCTTTACCTTATCATCATCAAGACCAACGATTGCAGCCATAGCGCCTTCACCTGCAGGCACCGCTGCTTGCATAAATTGCCCACGAGCAGCCACTAAACGAATAGCGTCTTTAAATGCTAATGCTTTGGCACAAACTAAA
>JABDDD010000019.1 GCA_013287765.1 Gammaproteobacteria bacterium
CTTGCTCAGTTAAACTAAGGTTTTCATTAATAATAAAAAAATCATCAAAAATAATCGATTTAACAGGAATATTAAGCTGAGCGGATAATTTCTCCATGATTTTTTGCGAGTTTGGCCAAGTAGATGCAAATACTATTTGAGAAATTGTACTTTTTCTCCACTCACTTTGATAATAGTCTAATGAGCGCTGTATCTCTAAAATAAATTGATTAAATTCATGGATTCCTGTATCTGTATTTTCAAAGTTAGGCTCAAATAATGCTTGATTTATTTCTAATTTTCTTGATAGATATAAAGTTTTTTGTGCAGTAATTAATAAATGACTTTCCCCTTCTGTTAAATAAATTAATAAATTACTATTTTCATCATTTTCATACAGTGCGCTAATATTTTTTAGTCCTAATTCTGGAATCGTAATAGTACTTACTTGCAGGGTGCTTTTTTGTAGTTGATCTAACATAGATTGTATATAACTAATGCGAGAAACAGCTACCATTATTTTTTTTTGAGAGATATCTGCTTTTTTTAAGGGGATGGGAAAGCTGTCGATAAGAGCATCTTCAATTGGGAAATCAATTAAACTTTTTATTTTTAATTGAATGGCTGATTGAAGCTCGTAAGGTTCAACCAATAAGTCATCGATGATTAATAATCGATAATCTTTAGATTGTAACATCCAAGTAAGAGGTATCTCAGCCAGACGGTATAGACTTATCCAATGATCTAATATTTTATTCAGCTGTATTACATCTTCACATTTTTCTATCTTATTAAAGATTAACTCCTTTTGAGAAGCCATTTCATTCATGCCAATGATGGAGAGCTCTTTTGAGTCAATTTTAAGACAAGCTGTTTTAGGAGAAATAACTTTTGCTTTCTTAAAAGAAAAGTGTTGTGGCCATTGCAATCTATTCAATTGTCTGATAACTTTTGTGAGCAAAATCACATCCTTGTTAGAGTGCGCCTCTTTAACCTTAATTATTTTCTTATAAATAGAAAAAATTTGCTACAATAACTTCAACCTTAAGGATATTTAAATGGGTGACAGATGGATGGTTTTTTCAATAAAGAGCTAGGTTTTAGCTTAATTGAGTTAATAATCATTATAATTTTAGTCGGTATTCTTGGTGTGTATGCAACGGAAAAGTTTCCTGGCAGTGTTGTTAACCTGGATGCTCAAGCGCAAGAATTATCTAATGATATTCGTTTTGCCCAATCTTTATCCATGACAAAAGGACAGCGTTATCGATTTGTAAAGCTATCAAGCACTACTTATCAAATTTTAAATGCAGCCGGGAGCGCTGTCATATTAGGAACAGGCAATAACATCATCACATTAAATACGGGTATTACATTTGGAACGCTTAGTAATCTACCTAATAGTTTAGTTGCCTTCGATGGAAATGGTACGCCTTATGTTGATACAGCGCTACCGGGTACAACTCTTACAGCAAGTGCATCTATTCCAATGACAGATGGCGTTAATACTAAAACTGTTCTCATTAGCCCTGAAACGGGCAGGGTTAGTATTCAATGAGATCAATAAAGGGATTTATGTTGATTGAATTAATCATTTTTATTGTTATCACAGGAATATTAGCCAGTACTATTCTTTTAGGATTAAATGCCACATTAAGTAATACTTCAAATATTCTACAACAGACTATTGCAGCAGAAACAGCACAACAATGCATGGAATGGTTTTTAGGACAAAGAAGGCTAAACGGTTATACGAGTATTACCTGTAATTCAACTACACCTACTTTTTGTACTGCCCCTGCGGGGTATACAGTCTCCACCGCTTGTGTTGCCAATCCTATTAACGGCGATGCAAATTATGAAAGTTTGACTGTGACGGTCAGTGGTTTGAGTAGTGCTTCTTTAAAATTATTAATAGGGAATTATTAATTGCTGAAAGTACAACAAGGTTTTACATTAATTGAATTTATTTTTGTGATCATGCTATTAGGTATTATTGCTGCCATATCTAGTCAAATGTTAACTCAAGGCGTGATGGCTTATTTTACGGCAACCAATGTGGTTGATGCAAATTGGCAAGGACAATTAGCGATACAAAGAATGATGCGTGATATGAGTATTGTTCGTTCTTCTAATGATATTTCAACTGCAAATACTAATACATTTTCTTTTACCGATATTAATGGCAATACAGTCAGTTATGCTTTAAGTGGTAGTAGCTTAAGTTTAACTTATAATAGCAATGCACTCATACTAGCCGATGGCTTACAGAGTCTGACTTTTCAGTATTATGATAAAAATGGTGCCATCACTGCGACTAATAATTTAATTCGTTATGTTAAAATGACATTAAATTTTAGTTATAAAAATACTATTTATGCAGTGATATCTGCTGTCTATCTTAGGAACTGTTCATGAGAAAAGAAATGATAAGCTATCAACGCCAACAAGGATTTTTATCTATTATTGCCGTTATGTTAATTGTCATTATAGGTTTTACTGGAGCTGCTATTGCTTATTTATTTTATAGCAGCACTCAAGGATCCGTTAATTTTAGATTAGCAAATAGCGCATTATATTTGGCTGAGTCGGGGATTGAAGAAGCGAGTCGTTTTCTATTGACACCTTTGCTTAGCGGTACTAATCAACGAATTGCTTGTAGCGCTTTGACAGGTAATAGCAATTTAACAAATGCTAGTTTTAGTCCTGGCGTTTACACTGTCACAGCTGTCACTTTACCTAATTTTGCAACGACTACCTTAAATGGCGCGATAACAAATTCGGCTACTACTATTACTTTATCGAGTGCAACTAATTTTTCTGTTAATGGACGTATTTTAATTGATAAAGAAGCCATTAATTATAGCGCAAAATCAGGAAATACTTTAATAGGGTTAACGCGAGGCGTTAATAATACATTAGCGAGTAGTCATGCAAGCGGGGCATATATTTCACAATATCAATGTGCACTTGATTCAATAGGTGGTGTACCGACAATTACAACAGGATTGGCAAAACGCGAGCTTCAAATTAATGTTCAATTACCGGAAATGTGGGCAGTTGGGAATACAGCGAGCAACAGTTTTATATTAACTCACTGGAATAGACCTACCGAATTACAATGGACCAGTGCATCTATTGTCGATGCAACAAATAATAGTAATGTAGAAGATATTAGTTTGTTATCTAATTCAGAAGGTTGGGCTGTTGGCGATGAGAATCTCAATAACTACACTATATTGCACTTAATCAATGGTGCTTGGTCTGTGACACCTATTAGCGGAGCTTGCACGGGACAAAATTTAAATGCGGTGTCTGTCACCTCTTCTAAAGAAGCATTTGCTGTTGGGCAAAGAGCGCTTACCTTACTTTGCACGACAGGAAACTATCGTTACACTATGCTTTACTGGAATGGGTCAACATGGATAGAATTATCGTCAAGTACTTCCCCAAGTATTCCAGCTGATGGCAATAGCTCTACTATTCAAAATTTATCTGCGGTAAAAGCAATTGATACTTCCGGCAATGGTCTAGCTAATTTGGGATTTGCGGTAGGCGCTGCAGGAAGAATTTTACAATATAATGGCACACAATGGATACAAGTTGCAAGTCCAACTGCAACGGCTTTGAATGATGTTGATATTGTGTCTGTCAGTGAGGCCTGGGCTGTTGGAAATAACGGCATATTATTAAAATGGAATGGTTCAAGCTGGGCATCTTTTTCTTCTTCAACAACCACAACACTTAATAGAATTGTGATGCATGCTGCAGCAAATGGCACAGCCGATTATGGTTGGGCTGTTGGTAATAATGGTGTTGCTATTATTTATAATGGCTCAACCTGGTCTACACAAAGCCCAGGAGGATCTAATTTATTAGGGCTTGCAATATTCAAAGTGAATGATGTATGGGCGGTTGGTGCCAGTGGACGAGTGGCACATTGGGATGGAACAGCTTGGACAAATTTTACCTCAAATGTATCAGCACAATTAAATAGTGTCGGCTTAATTGCGCCGGGGAGTTTCCCTTCATCCGGATGGAAAGAAATTTTTTCATGATTTATTTTATAAAGGAAAATATATGGATTTAATTGAATTATTACGTTTATGTGTTGAAAAAAATGCATCTGATTTACATTTATCTTCTGGCCAGCCGCCTATTTTTCGTATCAATGGAGATTTAGTGCATGTTAAAGAATTTCAACCTTTATCAGCAGAGTTGACCCGGCAATTAATAGAAAGTATTTTAACGGATGTTCAAAAAAAGGCACTTGCTTCTTCATTAGAAATAGATTTTTCTTTTGCAATTCCTGATTATTCTCGTTTTCGTATTAATATATTTAATCAGGCCAATGGTATGGCTGCTGTTTTTCGAGTGATTCCAAAAAAAATACCTACCCTAGATGAATTACAATTTCCAACAGTTTTTAAACAACTGTTAGACTTACCGAACGGATTAATTTTAGTGACAGGTCCTACAGGTTCTGGAAAAAGTACTACTTTAGCTGCAATGGTTGATGAGATGAATACTCATCATAATTATCACATTATTACAATTGAAGATCCTATTGAATTTATGCATGAGAGTAGAAATAGTTTAATTAATCAACGAGAAGTTAAACGCGATACGCATGATTTTAATACAGCGCTTCGTTCTTCTTTAAGAGAAGACCCCGATGTGATTTTAGTAGGGGAAATGCGTGATCTTGAAACAATTCGTTTAGCTTTAACAGCTGCAGAAACAGGACATTTAGTGTTAGCTACTTTACATACAGCATCGGCTCCTAGAGCAATTAGTCGAATTATAGACGCATTTCCAGCAGGGGAAAAAAATATTATTCGTAATATGTTATCTGAGTCATTACAAGCTGTTATTTGTCAAAGGCTTCTTAAAAAAATATCAGAAGGTAGAATAGCCGCTTTTGAAATTATGTTAGGAACAACTGCTATACGTAATTTAATTAGAGAAGATAAAATCGCGCAAATGTATTCTACTATTCAAATTGGTAGTGAATTAGGTATGTGCACATTTGATCAATATATACAAGGATTGCTTAACAAAAATTTAATTAAACCGGCTATCGTTGAAGAAATGTTAGATAATCAAAATTTATTTCAAATCGATAGAAGAAGAGATTAGCTAGCATAAATAGCAAACTTATATAAAGGAGGGAAATCAATGATTCTAACCAAGTGATAGTGCCCCCATTGTTTTTTAAAAGCTGGATTTTTTGAAAATAGATAAATATAATTAATTGGAATATTAAAAAAATATCCTTTACCTCTAATATCTACAAAGATAAAATTAGGTTTTTTATAGATTATATCTTGTATAATACAGTTAATATAAAAATCTAATTCTACGCGATGTGTTTTATAAAAATGATCGTATCCACCGATATTCATCGGTTCTTTCATTAAAGGCAGCCAAACCATGCTCCAGAATCGAGAAACATAGTTAAGTTTAGCATAATCTATTAAAGGGAAGATGAGCTCAGAGGCTGCAGAGAAAAAATAAACTTTTTCATGGGAAAAATACCTAGCATCAATAATCATATGCTGATATAACTTTTTATAATAATGTGAATAATCTTGAGTATAAGAAATTTTATAAAATGGAAATGCAAAAATTAATATACCTGATAAAGCTAGTAATCCATAATGCCATTTTTTCTTAGGAATTAATAATAAAAAACTTAAAAACCACATAAGCACGGATAAAAAAAGCAGATATCGACTAAATACGGTAATGCTGACATAATAGTAAAAAACAATATTACAAATATAAATAATTAATAGGGTCATTAATAAAGAAAAGAAATGATTTTTTTCATAAAAAATATAGAAAAAAATAAAAAATATTCCGCCAAATAAAAGAAAAATCATATCAGGGAAATAATAGATACTTAAACTGATATAAGGCATATGAATAAAATAAAAACCAGCTAATAAAATGTTAAACAAGCCCAGCTTAAGATAGTCTAATTTTGTTAGTTGTTGATTCATGATAAGAGCAAGATACAACAAAAAATAGATTAATATTTCATAAATATAAAATGGTAAAGCATGATATAACCACCCCATACGTTGCCATAAAAAAACTAACCAAAATCCTAAAAAAGCAATTAATAATGTCTGTGTTAACTGTGGATAAGATATTTTTTTATAAAAAAAATAATAAAAAATCAATAAAAAATAACCATAAATAGATTGATCATTTAATAAAATACTTTTTAGAGGCTGCTGATATTTTGGGTAATAAGAATGTTCAATCAATGGGATAATAATAGATATATAATTATAATTAAATAATATGATAATACTTAAATAAATACATCCTATCAGGCCGATCAAATAACATTCTGTGCGGCGAAAAGAAAATATACTTCGTTGATGATAACTATAAAATATTTCAGCTAATAAGAAGGGTAAATAGAAATAAGGTTTTAAAGCAAATCCAATACCCGCCATTATACCAATTATTATTTCTAATTTGGATTTAATGACTATTTTTTTTAGTCTCATCCCAAGTAAAAAATAATACGGTGTGCAAAGCATCACAGTGATATGTTCTCTTTGGCCAAATTCACAGACAGGCACAATTAGAAATAAACCACACATGAGTGCAATGATCAATATCCTTGGGAAAAAACTTTTTTCAGGTAATATTTTTTTTAATAAAATGTAGCAGCAAAATAACGACACAGTACTTATGGTAAATATATAAATTCTTAAAGATAATGTTTCACTTAAATGAAATATATGATGTATAAATAACAAGGGAATATAAAGATAAATTATTAAAGGAGGATTGGTTTCAAAAAAACTCGTGCCATATTGCCCGCCATGAATCAAATTTTTAGCAGTATAAGATAACCAACTGACATCTCCATTTAATAATAAATTTCCTTGCATTTTCCAAGAAAAAAAATAAATAAAACAAACAATACTAAAAAACAATATCCTATTTATTTTATAAGTCATCATCCCTGATCTCATTTTACAACTTGATTGACATTCAAATAGTCATTTGTCATAAATGACTATAATTAGAATATCATTAAGTGATAGATTATTGCATTAAGTATTTGGTATATTATTATTTACATGAGAAAAATCAGCCGGTTTTGTTTTATTATTTTTAAGTACTTTAAATAGATTATCATAAACGTTATTAGCGCTCCAAACATACCAGCCTGATACATTATTGGCATCTTCAACAGCGCGAATCTCTTGCAGCAAATATTTTTGCTTGTCTGCATCAGACGTTTTTTTAAGATAATGAAAATTAGTTGCCTCAATAAATGCATGTACTTTAAACGGTGCTTTATTATTAAACTGGCCCACTAGTGCATTTAAAGATTTGTTAACAGTTTGATAAGGCTCGGCAGAATATTTTTGGTAAGGCCAAAAATGTGATGGATAAACCATAGGATTCACTCCATCAACACTATCAGAAAACATTTTAATATCTTGGCCAATATGCATAGAAGGATAATAGCTTACTTCACCAAAAATATCGATCTCCATAGGAACATGTGCTGCGTTTATTTTTACTTTAAACCATTTAATAATTTGATAAATATCTTTAGCATGTTGTGGATTGGCAGGCTCTTTAGAACTGTAGCGGATATAATCCAATTGAATCGCATCGGCACCTGCTTTGATTGCCTCATCTACTAACTTAAATTTTTCTTCTAAATGGGCTACAGAATGTATTTGTTCTGCATTGCCCCCATCTGAAAATACGACGATACGTGCAACATGTCTAATTCCTGCTGCTTTCACTTTAGCTAAAGCAGAAGCATAATGCGAGCTATAAAAGTCATGATCGATCACAAACGTATTAATACCTGTCGCTTTAGCTTCTCGGATGAAGTAATCTAATTTTTCTGGCTTTTCTAACATATACTGCGTTAGATAAATGCCTTTATCCCAAGCCATTGCAGAAGAAATAAAACTTAATAATGCTAATGTGGATATTACGCACTTGAATGATAATTGCCACATATTGACCACCTTGTAGGTTGTCTATGCATATTTATAGATTACCACAGTATGACCTCAAAATGTCGCCTAAGAGTATAAATTGAGTATATTAAAATCCAAAAAATTATATATGAGTTATTAGTAATCTATTTTTTTAAAAAATTTAAATAAAAATAATACATATTATATTAATTGTTCTATAATTGTTCTTTATCTGATGATCCGACACTATTATTTTTTATGACAAGCTATTTTGTGAGTGATACGTTTAAACTTTTATTTTGGATTTTAACTTACCTAAAATTATTTTCTGGCAACAATGGCAAGTAAATGGGGCTGCAATTCTATCTTCATTTTTATTGTAATCAAATGTAATTTCTTCATTGGGTTCAATATCGCGTAAGCTAGTAAAGGTGCGATTTTTTCTATTTACTTTTGCATTAGGTGTACAGCTATGGTTAACGTGAA
This sequence comes from Gammaproteobacteria bacterium, assembly GCA_013287765.1. Taxonomy (GTDB): domain Bacteria; phylum Pseudomonadota; class Gammaproteobacteria; order DSM-16500; family DSM-16500; genus JABDDD01. The sequence continues at coordinate 8,436 of JABDDD010000019.1, forward strand.
CCCCAATGTCATCTTCTATATGTTTGTTTTTACCTATTTGTATAGAGGTTCTTGTGGGTTGATTAATAATATTTCCATTCATTTCGAATAAAATTTCACCCTTATTAATTTTAACTGTTGTAAAAATACCTTGTCCATGTATACCTTCTTTGAGAATAAACTTTGGCTTAAAAGAGCGTGATTCCATATTTCACCTCCAATACCCAAAACTCCTGATATTTCTTATTTTAACAGGGTGACACAAAAATAGGGGCGCCTTTAATTGAACAATAAATGAATAATTCATCTATCTTATTGAAAAATAAAAATCATTACAAAATGAACTCTTATTTTATTTTGTCAGTGCTTTTAATATAATTAAAATTGTTCCAATTTTATGACTGCATAAGCGGGTTCTTCATAAGGGTGGGTATTTTTTAGTTGCTCAATGACTTGCCGAATATAGTCATCTGCGCAAATCATTTCAACATAATATTCAGGTAATGCTTCTAATTGATTTTTTTCTCCTATAAATGCGTGACTGTCATCCAATGGCATAAATTGGCCTTTACCTAATACTTGCCAAGCACAATGACTATAAGCACCTATTTTGCCTGCACCGGCTGAAAACATAGCATTTTTTACTAATTCTACATGGGTGGGCGGAACATAAAAATTGATTTTATACATATTAAATCAAACCTTCTTTTTTATCTGGAGCGATCATTTAAGCAAAAATTCTTTTTTAAGTCAAAAATGATTATATTATATTCATTTAATAAAAATATGATTACAACTAAATAAAAAAATAATCTGATTTAAGAGTAAAATAATAATATAGCCAGTCTACAGAATAGGGGATGTACCTATGAAAAAGATATGGCCGCTGATTTTTGTTCTTATGTTAATATTTTTGATACGTTCATCCTATGCCTCAGTTATTTATTATTATGAAGAGGATCCTGATCCTTATGCAGAGCAAAGTGATAATGGTTCTGTGGTTGAATATCAACAGGATAATGACAACACACAATGGGTAGAAACGTCTGTTGCAGCTAGTGATGAAAAAGAAAATATATCTGAATCAGTTTCTACGCATGACAATATGCATGCATCTGTATTTTATTCTCGTCTACCACCTTATATTCATCAGGGTGAAAAAGTTATTATTGTGAATCCACACCGCCATGTATGGGGTGCCTATTCCAGAGCAGGTATGTTAATACATGCAGGTCTTGCAACTTCAGGTTCTACTTGGTGTTCTGATTTAGGTCGTTCTTGTCGGACTAAAGTAGGGACTTTTCGTATAGGATCTTTAGGCGCTCGAAATTGTACTTCCAGTCGATATCCCTTAGGTAAGGGCGGTGCACTAATGCCTTATTGTATGTATTTTAATGGTAATCAAGGCATTCATGGATCTTATGCTGTCTCTGAAGGGAATCATAGCCATGGCTGTGTACGTATTAGCGTTAAAGACGCAGAATGGTTGCGTTTTCATTTTGCAAGCATTGGTACAAAAGTAATAATAATGAAATATTAAATTAACTATTCATCTGAATGAATCATTTGAATTCCATCTGTTGATTTTAACCGCATAAATACAAAACTTGAACTTAACACAATGAAGCCTAAGAAAAAAAATGTATTAGTAAAAGCAGATATTTTCAAGTAAGATCCAAAAGAAAAATAGTTGACTAGCAATGCGCTGATTGCAACACCCATACTCTGAGAGAATTGTTGCACTGTGCTCATAATGCTAGTTGCAGCGCCACTATCATTTGTTGAAATATCTGCATAAGCCAGAGCATTCATGCCTGAGTATTGTAATGATATCATTAATCCAAAAAACAGCGTTAATAAAGCAATAATATAAATAGAAGTCGATATTTTTATAAGCATAAACAACCATATGGCAATACCTGCCAATAACGTATTTATTAATAAATATTTTTTAAATCCTTGTTTTTGTAATAATCGAAGAGAAAATTGTTTTGCTAAAAGCACGCCACCTGCTAAAGGCGCTAATACTATACCTGATAATTGAGCAGAATAATGAAGCTTTATTTGTAATAACAAAGGCAATAAAAAAGGCATACTGCCAAAACTCAGTCGTGATAAAAAATTCCCAGAAATAGCGATTTGAAATATACGATTATAAAATAAACTTATTTTTACAACAGGATTTTTTTTATCTTTTGAATGCCAAAAATAAATTAATATTAAAATAAACGAAGCTAAAATAATGAATAGCGAAATATGACGATTTAATATTGTTTCGCTTAAGGCAGATAACCCAAACATTAATCCAGATAGGCTAGTTGCAAACAACAAAAATCCAATTTTATCTAGTGGGGGTACCGCAACCGGTGAGATATCTTTTAAAAAATATTTAGTCAAAAAAATAGCTAATAATCCAACAGGCACATTAATCCAAAAAATCCAATGCCAAGAAAAATGATAGGTAATGATTCCCCCTAAGACAGGCCCCAACATCATGCCAAAAGCGCCAACAGTCACAATTTGATTCATTGCATTGATAAATTGACGATGCTTAAAAGTTCTCACAATAATTAAACGCCCGACTGGCAAGGTTAATGCTCCGCCAATACCTTGAATACTTCTAGCAATAATTAATTCTAGTAAATGACTAGATAGACCACAAAAAAAAGAGGCAATTATAAAGATAGTTAATGCAATTATGAATACTTTTTTTGCCCCTAACTTATCTGCAAGCCAGCCACTAATAGGAATAACAATAGCTAACATTAATAAATAACTAATTAATGCAATTTTTAAATCAATTGGATTAACATTAAAGTTCTTTGCCATCGTAGGAATGGCTGTATTTAAAATTGTAGCATCCATTGCTTCCATGAATAAAGCTAAAGAAACCACGAATGAAAGAACTCTTTGTTTTAAGAAATTCATTTGCATTTTTGTTTTGCCATTTCCCAAAAGAAATTACAGACTTTCATTGTACAATAAAATAAGAGTTTGTTAACAGCTAGTTAAACTTTATCAAAAATAAGTGCGTAACGACTTGTAAATTTCTAGAAAATGCGTACAATCCCTGCTAAGCATGGTAAGTTCTACCAGATTTTAAGTCTGCGAAGAGGAAAAATTTAAGTAACCTCTATGAAACAGAAATTTAACACTAAACTTATCTATGAGTAGCTTTAGATAAATTTAAAGGAATGGAAGATAGTTGGAGGATAAGTGTTTAAAGTATTAAAATGGATTGTCACCCCTAGACAACAATTTGATTTAGAAATGCTTTGTATAAAAGCTTTTACTCCTTTGAATGGATTTATGGGACAAGCTGATTATGAAAGTGTTCTAGCTCATATGCGACTTGAAGATGGCCAGCTATGGCCGATGCCTATTACACTTGATGTTAATGATGACTTCGCAGAAAAAGTGAATATAGGTGATTTCATTGAACTTACCCATGAAAATAATACACCTTTAGCACGAATGCTCATAACTGATAAGTGGCAAGCAAATAAGCAGTTAGAAGCCGAGCGAATTTTTGGCACGCTTGATCCTAAGCATCCTAGCGTGCATTTTCTGTTTCATAAAGCAGAGCCTTGGTATTTGGGAGGAACCGTTGAACTATTACAATTGCCCAACCATCCGGATTTTACTGAAATACGTCATACACCTTCCTCATTAAAAAAATTATTTATTTATCTTGGTTGGGAAAAAATTATTGGTTTTCAAACAAGGAATCCTCTCCATCGCGCCCATTTTGAACTTACTTTGCGCGCAGCGCAAGCAGTGGATGCTAATCTATTAATTCATCCTGTGGTAGGCTTGACGCAACCAGGCGATATTGATTATTTCACTCGTGTTCGTTGTTATCAAAAAATAATGGCGCATTATCCCTTAAATAAAGCATTGCTGAGTCTTTTACCTTTAGCTATGCGAATGGGCGGCCCTAAAGAAGCATTATGGCATGCTCTTATTCGTAAAAATTATGGATGCACGCATTTCATTATAGGTAGAGATCATGCAGGCCCTAGTATTCATTCACAAAGCAACTCTTTTTATGAACCTTATGCCGCACAAAAATTGGTTGGTCAATATCAAGATGAGATTGGGATCACCATGGTACCTTTTGAAGAGTTAGTCTATATTAAAGAGCGTAATCATTTTTATCCCCGTAATGAAATAAAGCCCGGTGAAACACCGCTCACTATTTCAGGTACGCAATTACGACAAGCTCTACAAAATGAAAAACCTCTACCTCCTTGGTTTTCATTTCCTGAAATATTAGCGGAATTAAAACATGCGTGCTTACCTCGCCATAAGAAAGGATTTACTTTGTTTTTTACAGGTCTGTCAGGCGCAGGAAAATCTGTATTATCACAAGCTTTATTGGCAAAACTGAAATCTTTACATATACGCCATGTGACGCTATTAGATAGCGATATTACTCGCCGCATACTAGCAACCGATCTAGGTTTTAGTAAAAAAGACCGTGATTTGAATATACAACGCTTAGGTTTTGTCGCCTCTGAAATTACTAAAGCGGGTGGAATTGCGATTTGTGCTGCTATTGCCCCTTATGCAGAAACGCGGGAGAAAAACCGTGAATTAATTTCACAATATGGTGGGTATATTGAAATTTATATTTCAACTCCTTTTAGTGAGTGTGTCAAACGTGATACCAAAGGGTTATATACTCAAGCATTAAATGGGCGCCTACAATACTTAACAGGATTAGATGACCCCTATCAACCCCCATCTAGTCCGGAACTGACTATTGACACCACACAACTAAGTATTGAAAAATCTATTAACAAAATAATTGATTATTTGACTCAGGAAGAATATCTAAAATTATCCTCCGTTTCAAGCAAACAATTGCAGAATATAACTACAGATTAGTGATCAAATGTTAAAATATTTTTTTAAATCACCTCAGCTTCAGCTAGGGTTAATACATTCCTTAGGCGGTGCAGGAGGAACTTTACTGGCTCAATGCATAAGCGCTATGAAAAATGTTTTTTTACTGAGCGAATGTAATCCATTATCTGCTCATTTATTTGATTATAATTTAAATCCTTATATTCAATTACAAAATTGGCACCCTAAATTATATGCCGTTGTTAAAAAAAAATTTGATAAGACGCAACTATGTGACCCAAAATCATTTTGTCATTTTTTAAAATTACTCTGTCGGTATCTCCATCAAAACAAGCAACATTTGATAGTCAGAGACTATAATTATATTGATTATATAGGATTGCCCTATATTCCTTTTCCGCCCATGTATTCAAATTTAATGTTTGCGATTAAAGAAGCATTTACAACTTGTCAAGTAGTGTTGGTCAGAAATCCATTAGCGCAATATAACAGTTTACGTTCACATACAATTACCAAAAATATATTAACTCCCAAAAAATTTATAGAGGGATATTTAAAATTTTTAGGAGATTTCTCAGATTGTTACTGGCTTAAGTATGAAGATATTGTTGCTGATCCCACCCATTATATTGCTGCGACTTGTGGAGTATTACAAATACCTTTTTCGGAAGAATTTATCCATGAATTCTATAAAAAAACAGCCGTTACAGGCAATTTTAACCGTATTAATCAAAAAATGATTACCTTGTCAAATACGCAATTGATAGAGGATTCTTGGACAGAAGACTTTAAAACACATCCACAATTTAATTTATTGATGTCGCAATTGGGATATGAATCGTAGGTTGGCTAATAATCGTTTTTTTATCAAAACGGCAAGCTTATTGGCTATTGATTTCATAATCAATTTTATTAAGTGCTAAAATTAATTTTCTGCGAATTTCTTGCGTATAGGGGTTATATTTATGCATATCTAAAAATAATTGCCAAGTATCATTAATAACCATTTTATTAATACTTAATAAAGCAATAAAATCAGGCGTTGCTAACTCTTGTTCTGTTAATTCTAATGCTTCAAGGCCTCTGCCAATAAAATGAATTAACCCTTGAGATGTTGCCATTTGTTTATCATGCTCTGCTGCCATTGTTATAAATAGAACTAAGCCCATTTTTTTTAAAATAGTGATTAATTGATTTAATTGAGTATCATTATATCGAACTGGACAAACAACAATTTTATGCCCACTCAGACCACCATTTTTTTTCACTGAATCAGGGCCAAATAGAGGATGGGTAGCAATAAGTGGCTGATGGTTTGAAAATACTTTTTGCATTATATCAACTGGATATATTTTTACAGAACAACAATCAACAATAATAGCTGCTGGCTTTAAAAATTTTTTAATTTCTTTACAAGATTCTTCAAATAATGATATGGGAGTTAGAATAAACACGATATCTGCTTTAATAAGATTAGGTAAGGTAATTATTTTAATTTTTTTATTATCCAATTGCGGAATAAATTTTTTCTCATAAACCATGACCTCACCAAAACTTGTCAATGCTTGGGCCCATAGTTTCCCGAATCTTCCATAACCCACAATACCAAATATCATAAGCCACTCGCTAATCAATCTTATGGTGTTCTTAATATAAACCCAACTAATAAAATATCATACCATCACTTTCATTTGTGTGATAAAACTTAAATTGGAAAGCATATTTAATTTTTTTTAGGCGCTGAAATAGAATGTCATTATTAAATCAACAGGATATCTCTAAGAAGACCGCATTCAAATTTGTAATTTTACTAAGTCTTGTCAGTCTATTTGCAGATATGACTTATGAAGGCGCTCGTAGTATTACCGGCCCCTATTTGGCGATATTAGGAGCAAATGCTGCTGTTGTTGGATTTGTAGCTGGTTTTGGTGAATTTCTTGGGTATGCATTCCGCCTTGTCTCAGGATATATAGCCGATCGTACGGGTAAATACTGGACGATCACGATATTGGGTTATATCTGTAATTTGCTTGCAGTTCCATTATTAGCACTAGCCGGAGATTGGTGGATAGCTGCGATTTTGATTATCCTTGAAAGAACAGGCAAAGCAATTCGCGTACCTCCACGTGATGCTATGTTGTCTCATGCGGGATCGCAAATGGGAATGGGATGGGTCTTTGGACTACATGAGGCAATTGATCAAATAGGCGCAATGTTAGGCCCACTAATAGTTGCTTTCGTGCTTTACATTAAAGGTGGTTATAGAGAAAGCTTCGCAGTCCTTTTAGTTCCAGCATTCATCGCACTAACCATATTAATATTTGCACGATGGCTCTACCCCAAACCGCAAGCATTAGCGGTGCAACAGGATAACTTAGAAATGAAGGGAATGAATACTTCATTTTGGCTTTATTTAGTCGGTGCGTCACTTATTGCAGCCGGCTATGCAGATTTTCCTTTAATTGCTTATCATTTCCAAAAAACAGCTCTCTTATCACCCATCTTTATTCCTGTATCGTATGCTATTGCAATGGGTATCAATTCATTATCAGCCCCCCTCTTTGGCCATATTTATGATAGAAAAGGTTTTGTCATATTGATGATAGTCACAATTGTCTCGTCTTTATTTGCTCCGTTAGTATTTTTAGGAGGTGCAACAGCAGCATTTATAGGTGTTGCTTTATGGAGTATCGGCGTTAGCGCACATGAATCATTAATGCGAGCAATTGTTGCAAATATGGTGCCAATAGAAAAACGGAGTTCTGCTTATGGAGTTTTTAATACGGGATATGGAATCTGTTGGTTTTTAGGTAGTTTCCTGATGGGCGTGCTGTATGATATTTCGATTTTTTCACTAGTTATTTTTTCAATTTTTATTCAATTATTGGCTGTGCCCGTTTTGTGGATAGTGATGAATAAAATTAATCATAAGCTGCAATCGTATAAAACTTAAATTTGAGCGACAAACGCCTGCTTGCAATGTTTTAAGAAAAAGGCGTACAATTCTGTCTTCATTAAAACTTTAAATTAGAATATATATGCCAGAAAATAAAATACTATTATGTTTCTTGATAGGCACCTTATGGATCACTCAAGCTTCTGCTAATGAGAATCAATATTCTGTTATTGTCGATGCAGGTAGCACAAGTTCCAAGTTGCATATTTTTCAAAATGATGCTCAAACAACTCTACCAACTATCACAGATATATTTTCAGAAAAAACCACGCAACCTTTGTCATCTTTTGTAGATCATCCACAAGATGCAGGCGCCTCTTTAAAGCCGGTTTTGGATGATGCTCTTAAATATTTTACAAATAATAATATCCCGGCCAACAATATTAAAATACGTGTTTTAGGCACGGCTGGTATGCGTTTATTAGATAAAAATTCTCAAAGAGCCATTTATAATAACGTTAAAATCTATATCAAAACCAATTATTCTCCGCAACTTAAAGTAGCAGATGTTCGCACTCTAACAGGAAAAGAAGAAGGTTTATTTGATTGGTTAGATGTTAATTATTTATCAAATTCTTTTAACGATCAGACAGAAACTTTCGGTAGTTTAGATGTAGGAGGCGCGTCAACACAAATTGCATTTGAAACGACTGACATGAGTAAAATAAAAAATGAAACGCATTTAATTATTAATGGAAAAAATTATCTTGTTTTTAGTAAAAGTTTTTTAGGTCTTGGTCAAGATCAAGCAAGGGATACGATAGATACTTATCCACTTGCAGGAGGTTGTTACCCAGTAGGGTATACATTGAATAATAGCATTTCTGGTAGCTTTAATTTTCAAAATTGCACCTCTAACTATAATCTATTGATAGATAGTTATCATATTGCTGAAGAAATTTTACCAATTAATCCTGAACAAAAATTTATTGCTTATTCAGGTGCTTATTATGCTTTTAACTTTTTTGGAGTAGATCAAACACCAAATGAATCCATTATTGAAGCACAAATAATTAGTGTTTGTGCTGAAACATGGGATCAAATGAAAATCAATTATCCTACCACTTCAGAAAATTATCTGTCGAGTGAATGCGCAAATGGAACTTATATTGACGATTTATTCTTTAATTATTACCATTTGCATGATAATCAATTAAAAGTACTTAATGATATTAATTCAACAGGAATTGATTGGACGTTAGGTGCAATGCTGTTTAGTTTAATTTAATTTAAAATTTTCATAAACCGCCAAGAGAGCCCTGCAACGCAGCGGCTCGAGGAAATTTAAGGAAAAATAGCCAAGCACAGAATACCAATACCCCCATTATTCCAACAATTGTTTCAACTGGAAAGACAGAAGCAGAGGAGGATTGACTGATAACATAACTCATAATAGTTGCAATAACAAACTCTAATGCCATAGCAAAAGCGGTGGCAAATCCTATTAAATTAGGAAAAGGTCGTACAATACCCACAGCTGCAGAAACCACGATAAATCCAGAGCCAGCCATATAGATAAACATCATAATAGTAAAAATATCAATATTATCCCAATGTCCTAGCACCATAATCAACATAATTAATCCAGGAAGTGCCACCATGGCCATTCCCACGATAATGACTCGATCAATACCTGATCTAACAGCGAGCCATCCTGCAAAAAAAGCACCTATCAAATGTGCGCCCCACATAGCAGAAGTCAGATATCCATAGGTAATAGCTGATAATCCAACCGTATTAATAAATAAAAAAGCAGATGTTGTCGTATAAGCTTTTTCACCCGCCATCATAAAAGCAACGCATAATAAGAACCCCCAAAAATGTGCGTTGCTTACCACGGTCTTATAGTTAGATAAAATTACTTTTGGCTTTAAAGAATTTAAACTAATAATTTGATTTGTTTGCGGTAAGAGCCACCAGACTAAACTAAAAATAATAGTGCCATAAATAGTTAAAATTAAGAAAATAGCTCTCCAATCAAAATAAACAACTAAATATCCGCCTATAGCAGGTAGAGCAAAAATACTAATCGCATTACCCATAAAGATATAACTAAATACTTTAGCTGCCCGCCTACTTTCAAATAAATCATTGACTATGGCACGCCCCATTAATACAGTAATACTGCATCCTAAACCTTGTAATAGCCTACTTATAAGCAACATATTGATATTTTGACTAAAAACGCATCCTAATCCCCCTATCACAAATAATGATAAACCAAATAAAATAAACTGGCGTCGACCAAAAGCTTCTGCAATAGGACTACAAATAATCATGCTTAATGATTTTCCTAATATAAAAAAAGTAATCGTTTGTTTTATTAAAGCAGAAGACGTCGAAAGTTGAGCAACCATTTTTGGCATTGCAGGGGCATAGAGTGATTCTCCGGCTAAACCTAATAACCAAGCACCTATTAGTAAAGCTGTAAAATAAGAACTACTCATTTGCTGAGAATGGCTTAATTTCATACTATTTTAATCCAAATAACGTTATAATTATCAAGTAAAGTAACAATTTGTCTTATATTTTATCATAATAGTCATTATTAATAATATTAAATATTGATAAAATTGGTAAAAATATTTATTTATTACATTAAATTACATAAAATGTTTTTATTTTTAATTTCATTTAGTTACTCCTAATTTTTCTAAACTAAATCGCAATTTAATATGGGAATACTCACATGTCATTATTAGAGCTACATCCCTCTATTATTTTTTTACAAAAAGCTCTAGCTTTAGCCAATCTCTACCGCGGTTTTTGCGCACCGAATCCTGCTGTTGGTGCCATTATCGTTGATACAAAAGGAAATATTCTCGGCACAGGCGTTCATCAGGGATATGGTTTTCCTCATGCAGAAATCGAAGCTTTAAAATTAACAAAAAATGCTAAGGGAGCCACTTTATATGTCACCCTTGAGCCTTGCTGTCATTATGGAAAAACACCGCCTTGTATCGATACTATTATTGCTGCAGGCATCACCCAAGTATTTTATGGCTACCAAGATCCAAATCCGATCATCTCAGGCAAGGGAGAACTTTTATTAAAACAGGCAGGCATAAAATGCCAACAAGTACCTGTACCAGAGATTAATCAATTTTACCAAAGCTATCAATATTGGCAAGAGCATAAAAAACCATTTATTACTGCAAAAATTGCATTCAGTTTAAATGGTAAAATTGCTAAGTCAAATGGAAAACCGCTTTCATTAACAGGCAAAGCATTGCAAAAATTAACACATGCCAATCGTAAAATGAGCGATGCAATCTTAACGACGGCTAAAACTATTCATTTTGATAATCCGCAACTTAATGTGCGGGAAGAACAAATAATTATTGCAAAGCCTATTTATATTTTAGACAGCAGCTTAAAAATCAATCCGAATGCTACCATCTTTAAAACAGCAAAATCTATTACTCTTTTTCACTCCACTCATTGTCACCCATCTGCTATTAAAGCAATGACTCATCTAGGCGCTCGATGTATTTCTATTACTAAAAATAACGATGGACTCTCTTTGCATGAGATTATAGTAAAAATAGGCGCTGATGGTGTTCATGATCTTTGGGTAGAAGCAGGTGGAAAATGTTTATTTTCTCTAATGAAAGAACAACAATTACAAAAATTATTACTCTATATTGCACCTAAATGGATTGCCGCAGGCCAAACTGCATTTAATGAACAAGCAGAGTATGACTTTAATACAAAATCAATAAGATGGCAACAATATGATAATGATCTAGTAGGTGAAATTATTTTTTAAATGCAGAGGCCGTCCCCAAACAGGGAACAGCCTCTGCAAAATGCATCTAGTCTCTATGCCGCTTTGGATTTCTTTTTAAATTTAAAATGATTATTCTTTGCTTTTTGTAAGGGAGCAGAGACTTTCTTTTTAGGCATCCCTACTTGTTGTGGTTTTGTTTTAAATCTACTTTTATGTTTCACATTGAACTGTTTATTTTTTTTATTCTTAGCCATTCCAGATTTCGAACTAGGCTCTAATCCCACAATAATTTCTCGCTGTAAGATCTGATGAGTAAAACGCTCAATCTTTTCAACCATACGAATATCATGGCGAGAAGCAAATGAAATAGCAATGCCTGATTTTCCTGCACGGCCAGTACGACCAATTCTATGAACATAATCTTCTGGTAATCTTGGTAGATCAAAATTAATCACATGAGTAATATCATTAATATCAATACCACGCGCAGCCACATCGGTAGCTACTAAATATTGAATTTTTCCTCGGCGTAACTGTTCTATGGTTCGATTGCGTACATTTTGTTTTAAGTCTCCGTGCAAGGGCGATGTTAAATGTCCTAATTGACTAAGTTCTTTAGATAGTTTATCTGCATTGGCTTTAGTCGCAGTAAAAATAATACCTTTAAAAATATTTTTATTATTTAAAATATGATGTAACAAACGATTTTTATGCTGAATATCATCTGCAATATATAATTCTTGTGTAATATGAGTAGGGGTCAATTTTTCAAGAGATAAATCAATAAGAATAGGATCTTTTAATAAATTTTTTAAAATATGAGTGATCTTATGATCAACTGTAGCACTGAATAATAATGTTTGTCTTTTGACAGGAAGATGAGAGGCAATTTCTGATACATCATCAACAAACCCCATATCTAACATACGATCTGCTTCATCAAGAATTAAAATTTCGACACTTGAAAGATCAAGTGCATGGTTCTTCATATGATCTAATAGACGACCTGGTGTTGCAATAATCATATCCACACGTCGTGATAATTTTTTAAATTGTTGTCGGTAAGAAGTCCCGCCAACAAGACTGACAATATTCAGCTGCAAAAATTTTCCATACTTATTAGTTGCATCGGTAATTTGATTCGCTAATTCACGAGTTGGGGTTAATACAAGTACTCGTACTTTATTACTCGATTTAGATATGCTTAATTGATGTAAAGCAGGTAAAACAAAAGCAGCTGTTTTTCCTGTACCTGTTTGCGCAGAAGCAATCATATCTTTTCTTTTCAAAATATCTGGAATACAAAGAGTTTGGATAGGAGTTGGCTCGGTATATCCACATAAGTGAATTGCTTTAGCAATATTTGGATTTAAATTAAAATTGGTAAATGACATTTTTATTTCCTAAAAAATATTATAAGATAAGCTACTGAAAACCTAGCTATATTATTATTAGGAAACATATCAGGCATAGTAGCATGTTTTGAAAATGAGATCATTTTTTTATTTTATTAGTAAGCATAATCTCATGCGCAAATAAAGAATTTAAATGATAAATTCATTTCACCTATCATATGAACACAAATTAAGCAAAAAATCAAGTTTTAATTTTTTTATACCTTCTGTCTCAACACCCGCTGTTATAACTAGTCATTATAGCGCCAAAGTAGCCGATAGTATTTTTTATCAACAAGATAATTTATATGCATCAGCGGCCTTTAAAACGATCAGGAAGCGATTATTTCAAAAATTAGGATAAACAAGCAACATTTTGTTTAAGATGATTGGCATCTAACGTTCCAATGACAATATTGCTTACACCAGGCTCATTAGCGACAAATCTCAAAGAAGTTGCGACAGGATCCTCTCCTTCTATCTTTTGAAGATGCCCGCTTGCCAAAGCTTTTTTAATCAAAACTCCCTTATTTAAATCATATGCTTTGGCAATAACCGCTTGTTCTTCTGTATAAATAGGATGATAGGTAACCATGACGATATCAGATTTTTGTAAAGCCAACATGCCCCCTTCTACTGTTTTTGTTGACATCCCGAAGGCACGAATAAGACCTTGCTGCTTTAACTCTAAAAGAGACTCGAGAATACCGAAATGGCGAATATTATAAATATCATTACCATCTGAATGTACTAAGACAATATCTAAATAATCTGTGTTTAAACGCTTCAGACTACGTTCTATGCTTAATTTAGTATGTTCAGGGGTGAAATTGAAATAAGATTCTCCATTAATGAACTCTTCGCCGACTTTTGTAGCAAGAACCCATTCTCTACGTGATGTTTTAATCAATTTTCCCAAACGTTCTTCACTACTTCCATAGGCTGGTGCTGTATCTAATACATTAATCCCTAAATCACGTGCACATTTTAAGAGTTCTATAATGTGCTGATCATCAGGTAATTCAAAAGCTTGTGGATACTTTACATTTTGATTTCGACCAAACTTAACCGTGCCTAGTCCAATTAATGAAACATTTAATCCAGTCGTTCCAAGTGCTCTTTGTTTCACGGTAATCCTCTTTTTGGTCATTTTTTAAATAATTCAGTTGTGCAAAATGATTATACAAGAAGTGATAGTGATATTCCATTTGTTATAAGAATCTTTTATCTAGTTAAAAAGTAGCTGATTATGTTATGTTATTTATTTAAAAGAAGAATAGAGAGAATTGCATGGAGAAATTACATTTTATATTAGTATGGATACAGCATCTCATTTCTTTTGCTGGTGTTTTTGTTATTTTATCAGGCATTATCTGGGCATTGAGTAGCTATATTTTTTACGCGATAACAGGACAATTAACTAATGAAAACTCCAAATTAAATTCAATACGTCTATACTTAGGACGTGTTTTAATTTTAGGCCTAGAATTTATTGTTGCTGCTGATTTAATTGGTACCACCACTGCGCCAGATTATTACTCAGTTGGAATTTTAGCAATTATTGTGTTAATTCGTACTTTATTAAGTTTTTCTTTGAACAAAGAGATAATGGGTATATCAGACAAAGTTGCTAGTTCTTAAGAGTATATTGTGTTTTAGTTAATCTTTTTATCAATAGTTTCATCCATTCAATGCTATAATGCGTTCATTGTATATTTTTTGAGTATAAATTTAATTAAGAGTAGCAAGTATGGAAATGATTACTGAGTTAGATTTTAAAAAAATAATTTCAAATTATTCTGTTATTAAACAGCAACTAAACTTACCAAAAGTACTTAACACTGATTGTAACAAAATCATTAAAATATTTTATGCAAAAGGCAAATGTTCTTCAGATTATTTTAAGCCTTATGCTTTGCGTTTTTGTAAAAATGCAAATACTTTAAAAAACTTAGGTGTTATGGCTCCTCAGATTATTAAAATACAGTATTGTGTTGAACGACAGGTTTATCTTGTCTATTATGAAAAAATAATCGGCAAAGACTTAGAAGTACTCGTTCAATCTGGACAAAAAGATTTATTTGAAAAATTAGCAACATTTCTTGCATCGCTTCACGAGAAAGGAATTAACTTTCGCTCAATTCATCTAGGTAATTTGATTTATCAAAATGAAGAAATGGCTTTAATTGATATTTAAGAAATACTCTTTATCTTTATGGCAACGTTATCGAAATATATTAAAATTAATCACTATGAAAAAGCAAAGAAAACTATGGTCAAAAAAACTCATCCGTGATTTTTTAATAAAATATTGCGAGAAAACTAGATTGTCTCTTTCCTCGCAAAAGATTTTAGTTTTTCTTATAGAGTTTCGTATAAATAAAATTTATTAAATAACATTATACTCTATTTTTTTTTAATAATTGAATCACTTCATCATCAGTTATTTGTGGAAAATATTCATACCAAACACCTACTGCATATAAGCTTTCAGGAGTTAATGGGCAAATTATTTCATCCACTAACGGCTTTAATTTCTCATAAATACTTTTTTCTGCCACAGGAATAGCAAGAATAATTTTATCAGGTTTTTTTTGACGTACAGCCGCGATTGCAGCACGAATAGTTGCTCCGGTGGCAATACCATCATCCACTAAAATAATTGTTTTATTTAAAAGTAAAGGAAAGGATGCGTTGCTTCGATATTGAATATTACGCCTATTTAATTCATTTTTTTCAGATGCAATCACCTCCATTAGTGTTGCCTTAGAAATTTTCAAATCTTGAATAATATCCTTATTCAATACAACAGTATCTTCTATTGCAATCGCTCCCATTGCTAATTCACTATTATGAGGAACACCTAATTTTCTAACAATTAATAGATCAAATGGAAGAGAAAGCTCTTTTGCTATTTCATAAGCAACAGGAACCCCACCTCTTGGTAATGCTAAAATGAGTGTGTTGGGTTGATTGGCAAAATGCTTAAGCTGTTTTGCCAGCATTCGCCCCGCTATTTCTCTATTATAAAATTTTTCCATTCTCAAATTTCCTTATGATCTCATAAACCTAAATCATTTTATATTAATAATAAAAATAAAAAACCTTGTTTTTAAGTAGCCTTTTTTAGTCAATATTTAGTCAACATTTAGTCAATATAATAAGTTATAAAATACTCGCTCATTGGTCAATTTAAAAATTTGACACTAGTTAAATTGTTATGCTATAAGAGAGAATCAATTAAATTTTTTCTATATAAAATCAAATTTATGAATACATTCAAAATGAATGTCGGTCTATTTAGCGTTGCCTTGATGACAAGACGCATTTCTTGGCGTTTTAGCTACTATTTTACTAATTATTTCTTCTATTATTTTGGCCTCTAGGCCAATATTATTTGATTAAAAAATATTTCCTCCAATAAAAACATCAAAAATGCGATGTAATTTATTTATTACAGCTATTTAAAGAGAAATATCATGCAGTTAAAAATTAAAAAAAGTTTGCATATAAATGGAAGCACAACTCCGCCTGGTTCTAAATCTCAAACTATCCGGGGCTTATTTTTAGCATTGCTATCAAAAGGTGAATCGACCTTAGAAAATGCTTTGGAATCAGATGATTCAAATGATGCAATAAAAGTCTGTCAGAATTTGGGCGCTATTTTTTCCCCTACAGAAAATGGACTTATTTTGAAAAGCCAAGGGTTACCTATTCAAAGTCATTGCTCAGAGATTTATACTGGTAATTCCGGTATTACAACACGATTTGTTATGCCGTTATTAGGCTTAAGAAAAAATAATCATGAACCTATTATTTTAAATTGTGGGGAACAGATGCGCACAAGGCCTATTCATGCATTAGTTGCAGCACTTAGGCAACTTGGGATGCAAATTGAATATTTAAATAATGAAAATGTTTTGCCTGTCAAAATTTCAGGAGATTTACAGGGAGGTTCAGTCACAGTTGATGGGACAACTTCGCAATATTTATCTGCCTTACTATTAGCATTACCGTGCGTATCGCATGATAGCGAAGTCATTGTTTATCATTTGCATGAACGACCCTATATGGAAATGACATTGCATTGGTTACAACAACAAAATATTCAATATATTCATCAAAAAAAAGAAAATTATGATCTATTTAAAATTTATGGTAAAAAACATTATCAAGCTTTTAATACCATGATTGCCAGTGATTTTTCTTCAGCATCTTATATGATTGCAGCCGCAGTTTTAACTGAAGGAACCGTTATATTAAATGATTTGAACATAAATGATGCTCAAGGAGACAAACGATTAATTCCTATTTTACAAGAAATGGGTGCAGATATAGAAGTCCAATCATCCAAAGTGATTATTAAAGGTGGGAAACCATTAAATGGAATTAAGATTGATGCAAATGATATTCCTGATTTATTACCTACTTTGGCAGTTATCGGCACTAAAGCGTATGGAAAAACAGAAATTTATAACGTAAAACAAGCAAGAATTAAAGAAACAGACCGTATTCATTCCATGACGGAAGGCTTAACATTGTTAGGCGCCAAAATAGACGAATACCCTGATGGATTAATTATTTATCCAAGTTCTCTTTCTGGTACAAAAGTAAACGGTTACAATGATCATCGCACAATCATGGCGTTAAGCATTGCTGGTTTAATTGCAAATGGTGAGACTATTATTGAAGATAGCGAAGCCATTAGAAAAACTTTTCCTACCTTTCTTAAAGTGATGCAATCACTCGGGGCAAATATGAGAGAAGAAAATGAATATTCAGGATAAACATATTGTGCTAATTGGCTTTAAACATGTTGGAAAATCTGTGATAGGAAAAATACTCGCAAAAAAAATAAATAGAGCATTTATAGACATTGATAAAGAAATTGAAAAAAAATTTAAAAATAAGCAACAAAAAAAAATTTCATGCCGTCAAATCATGCATGAATATGGAGAATCTTTTTTTAGAGATATTGAAGAAAAAACATTATGTTCTGTCATACAATCAAGACCAATCGTGATGGCCTTAGGAGGAGGGACGCCTCTTAAAAAAGAAAATCAACTATTAATTCAATCTCATGTTGTTATCCATATTAATGCATCAAAAGAAATTGTTTTTAAAAGAATCATGGCAAAAGGTCTTCCTGCTTTTTTTAACTCTAATCAAGAACCATTTGAATTTTTTAATGATTTATGGAAAAAAAGAGAGCCTATTTATCAAAAATTAGCAACATTTTCTATTAACAATAACCAATCATTAAAAAAAGTTGTTGCTCAAATCATTCAAAAGTTAAAAACTTTTGACAAGCCATCTTCTGGAGAAAAAAATGAATTATTCAATCATTAAAAAGCTACCATCCATTGAAAAATTAATACAAGATTTCCCTTTATCAACGATGGGACATCAACAAATTAAACAAGATCGCGAAGAGATTAAAAATATTATAGAAGGAAAAGAGCATAGGTTGTTAATGATAGTCGGACCTTGTTCTGCATGGCCAAAAGAATCTGTTATAGAATATGCGCAAAGATTATTAAAGCTTAATAAAAAAATTAAACATGCCATTAAAATAGTGATGCGCGTATATATTCAAAAACCTCGAACAACTAAAGGCTGGACAGGGCCTGTTAATCAACCTGATCCTTTTGCAAATCCTGATATTGAAGCGGGAATAAGATATGCTCGAGAAATGATGATTAAAGTAGTTGAAATGGGATTACCCATAGCAGATGAAGCTTTATATACGCATAATGCGAAGGGATTTTTAGAACTATTATCTTGGGTTGCAATTGGCGCACGAAGTTCTGAAGATCAAGAACATAGAGTATTTGCCTCCGCTATTGATTGTCCTGTGGGATTAAAAAATCCAACACATGGGTCATTAGAAATAAGTGTTAATAGTATTGTAGCAGCGCAACATCCACATGTCGCTGTATTTGATGGTTATGAAGTTCAAACCTATGGTAACTCTCACGCACATTTAGTATTGCGAGGAAGTAATAATCAACCTAATTATTCTATTAATCATCTTACAGAAGTCAAAAAATATATGGACTATCATCAAATACAGAATCCATCCATTATCATTGATGCAAGCCATGACAATTGTATTATTGATAATAAAAAAAGTCCTCAATTACAGCCATCTATTGTATTTGAAATTATTAAATCATTAAAAAATCATCCGGATTTAAAAAAATTAATCAAAGGGTTTATGATAGAAAGTTTTATAAAAGAAGGAAATCAAAAGATAGCTCTTGATCATCCTACACAAATTGATTTAAGTGGATTATCAATTACTGATCCTTGTTTAAGCTGGGAAAAAACTGAAGAATTTCTTTTGGAATTAGCAGAGTGTCATTATGAACAATAAATTTTTTATCAATATTCCTGTTATGAAAGAAATTTCTTATCCTATTCAAATTAAGGCTGGATTATTATCTAACATTTCGTGGATTCCTAAAGAATATAAAAAAATTGTTATCATCACTGATAACTTAGTCAAAAAAATGTATGGCATCCAACTAAAACAATTATTACAAAAAAAATCTTATGAAGTAATGATATTTTCATTTGCAGCGGGAGAAAAATCAAAAAATATTCATACGTTTACGAAAATTATAAATAGCATGTTGAAATGTCATTGTGGTAGGGATACTTTAATTTTAGCTTTAGGTGGTGGCGTAGTAGGTGATATGTCTGGTTTTATTTCAGCAGTTTATATGCGTGGCATTCCTTATGTTCAAATTCCAACAACTTTATTAGCAATGGTTGATAGTAGCGTCGGCGGTAAAACAGCTATCGATATGATACAAGGAAAAAATTTAATAGGCGCATTTTGGCAGCCAAAATCAGTTATTATTGATACCAGTTGCTTAGAGACACTCCCTAAAAAACATTTAATAAATGGCTTAATTGAAGCATTAAAAATGTTTTTAATTTATGATAAAGTAAATTTTTATTTCTTGCAAAAAAATACGGAGGATATTCTTAATTTTAATAAAAATAAATTACAAAAAATTATTTATCAGGCTCTTATTATAAAAACTTCTATTGTTTCACAAGATGAAAAAGACAATCATATTAGAATGATTTTAAATTTTGGACATACAATAGGTCATGCTTTAGAAAAAGTAAGTCAATATAAAATATTGCATGGGTATGCTGTTGCTTATGGAATATTAATTGAAGCTAAAATATCAGAGATTTTAAAGATATTACCTAAAAAACAATTTTTCATTATTCAATCTATTATTCAACGTTTAGGTTTTAATGGAGGTGATTTAAAAAAATTAAATATTAAAGAAATAATAAAAAATTCAAAAATAGATAAAAAAGTTCATTCTGGAAAAGTAAATTATGTTTTAATAAAAAACATAGGCGAAGTATATATAGATGCTAATAATCACTATGTTCACCCTGTTCTTGATAATATAGTCGAGAAAGCTTTTTATGAAGTATGCGGAGTTTAATATATGCCAGGCAATAGTTTCGGAGAATTATTTAAAATCACTACCTGTGGTGAATCACATGGGGGGGCTGTGGCTGTTATTGTGGATGGCTGTCCTGCAGGCTTAGAAATATCTGAAGATGAAATTCAAAAAGAATTGGATAGACGAAAGCCTGGACAAAGCCATATCACGACACCACGTAAAGAACAAGATATTATTCATATTTTTTCAGGGGTATTTGCAGGAAAAACGACTGGAACCCCTATTCTTTTATTGGCTTATAATGCAGATATGCGTCCAGAAGATTATAATGAATTAAAAAACCTCTATCGGCCTTCTCATGCTGATTTCACTTACATGATGAAATACGGTTTACGGGATTTTCGCGGAAGTGGAAGAGCAAGTGCGAGAGAAACTCTTGCTAGAGTAGCTGCAGGCGCGATTGCTAAGAAGTATTTAAAATTAACTCTCAATATAGATATTTTAAGTTACGTTGAACAAGTTGGCTCTATTAAAACTGAAATAGATTATAAAAAAGTTTATCTTGAGGAAATTGAAAAAAATATTATTCGTTGCCCAGACCAGAAGAAAGCGCTTGATATGATTAAATTAATTGAAAATATTAAAAATGAAGGCGATTCAATTGGTGGTGTTATAAGAGGAGTCATTCGACAAGTACCGCCAGGACTAGGTGAACCGGTTTTTGATAAATTATCTGCTGATTTAGGTAAAGCTATGCTAAGTATTAATGCGGTCAAAGGATTTGAAGTGGGCTCAGGGTTTGCTGGCGTTCATTTAAAAGGAAGTGAACATAATGATTCTTTTGAAATTAAAAATGAAACAATTAGAATGAAAACAAATCATGCTGGTGGAACATTAGGCGGCATTTCAACCGGCGAAGACATTTATTTTAGAGTTGCGTTTAAATCTGTTTCTACTATCAGTAAAAAACAACAAACTGTTAATTATCAAAAGCAAACTGTTTCTTTGCAAGCAGCAGGAAGGCATGATCCTTGTGTTTTGCCAAGAGCCGTCCCAATTGTTGATGCCATGTCAGCTTTGGTCATTATGGATCATTACCTTAGATACAAAGCGCAAAAGTGAGATCACTATGAAAAAAATAAAAACAATAGGTGTTTCTGGGGAAGCCGGTTCATTTTCTGAGGAAGCTGCGTTATTTTATATGCAAAAAATAGGATTACAATATTCTATTATTTACTTGCTTGATATGAAAGGTGTTCTACAAGCAGTGCAAGATAAAAAAATAAATATCGGCATTTTCCCTGTTGCTAATCTAGTAGGAGGATTAGTTAAACCTGCTTTTGAAGCAATGGGAGAATATTTATTTACACCAATTGACGAACTATGGCTGCAAGTTGACCAATGTTTACTGGTAAAACCTGGAACACGTATCACAGATATTAAAAAAATTATTTCTCATTCTCAAGCATTATTACAATGTAAACAATATTTAAAAAATACATTTAAAAATGCAGAATTAGTTGAATGGATTGATACAGCAAAGGCAGCTCATGATTTATCTATTGGAAAATTAGCATCTTCTATCGCGGTGATTGCTTCAGCGCAATGTGCTAAAATTTACCATCTTGAGATTATTGAACAAGATATTCAAGATGGTCATCCAAACTTGACTGCTTTTATTATTGCTAAAAACAGAAATGATATTGATATATAGAAGGTAATCATTATGTCAGATATTCAAAAACTCCGTAATAGAATTGATAAAATTGATTTGGATATTATTAAAAAATTATCTCAACGTAAAATGCTATCTATTAAAATCGGGAAAAAAAATAAAAAAAGGGGAAAAAATTGAAGAATGTTACATTATCTTATCCAAAGGTGGTGACAAAGGATTAGAAGATTTTTATTTTGATGCAAAAGGTAAATTTGCATTATTTACAGGTTTTGGAATTATTTATAATCACTCTGATGATCCTAATGCAGATTATACTATTAATGTTAGAAATCGTGTCGCAACTATTAAGGCTGCTATAAACATATTGAAAGGAGAAGAAATTTTTGTTTCCTATGGAGAAGAATGGTTTA
>JABDDD010000020.1:0-24756 GCA_013287765.1 Gammaproteobacteria bacterium
ATTAGATTGCTTAGACAGGCTCAAATCAATGCACGCAAAAAAAGCAGGAGAGCCTGTGAGCAGAAGAAATGATAACGCTTCGAAAAAATTTCGCCATCCCTAAAAAAGATTAGAAATTAGACCCAATTAATGACTTTTAAATGTGGGACTCTTGAAAATTCTTTTATGTTATTGGTGACCAAAGTCATTTTTAAAGATAATGCATGCGCTGCAATCCACAGGTCATTATTTCCAATTAATTTTCCTTTCTTTTCCAAAATAGCACGAATATGCCCATAATATTCTCCTACTTCACTGGTTAATGGCAAAACAGGAATCAATGTGATTAACTCCTCTAAAATTTTTTTTGATTTCTGTGGATGATCACTTTTTTCTATGCCATATAACAATTCTCCATAAGTAATAATAGACATAGATATTTGCCCTACTGCCATTTTCTCAAATTGTTGTAATACCTTTGGCGGCTTTTTTTTTGCAATATACATGCAAATATTGGTGTCTAATAGATAGAGTAATGCCATTAAAAAGACTCTCTTTCTTGCGGAATAGAATCTTCTCTCTTAAAAGAAAAGAAATCATCCGATAAACTAGTTAATAACTCAAAAGCATGTTTTAAATTTTTGGGTTTTTCACGTAAAATAATGTTGCCATCTTGCTTAAAAATTTCGATTTCTTTGCAATGAAATCGAAATTCTTTTGGCAGCCTGACAGCTTGTGAATTACCGCATTTAAATATTTTAGCAAGTTTCATAAATACCACTTTTTCCTCTAAAAGTATACACTAATAGTATATACTTTAAAACTAACAACGTCAAGAACTAAAAATTTTATAAAATATTTTATTACACTGATTGATCGGGTGGAACATTGTATTGATGTAATAACCCTTCCATAATCTTTTTAAATATAGGACCTGATACATAACCCCCTAAATAATTTTTACCTTGCGGATCATGTATCACAACTGCCACCACAAACCGTGGCTGCGAAATAGGGGCAATACCGACAAAAGATGAAACGTAATGATGTTTCTCATATCCGTTTTTACCAACCATCCAAGAAGTGCCCGTTTTGCCAGCGACTCGATAACCTGGAATTTGCGCAGGCCTGCCTGTGCCACCTTTTTCAGATACCACAGATTCTAATAATTTTAACATTTGATCTGCAACAGATTGATCTAAGACTCGCTCCCCTTTCGGTAATGAATCTAAATGAATTAAAGATAAGGGCAATTTAATGCCATGGTCTGCAAAAACAGAATAAGCAGCCGCTAATTGTAAAGCCGTTACCGATAAACCATAACCAAACCCTAAAGTTGCAAGCTCAAATACATCCGTATGATGCGCTAATTCTCCCGCGCGCTCTCCTGGAAAACCTATACCTGTTATTTCGCCAAATCCAACACGATGCAACAAACTCCATAATTCATCAGGCGGTAATGACAGTAACATTTTAGTATTACCCACATTGCTCGAATATTGTAAAATTTGCGTTAATGTTAAAGGACCCTTATTATGTTCATCACGAACCAGATGATGCCCTACCATCAGCCAGCCAGGAGAAGTATTAATAACCGTATTAGCCGTATATTGCTTACTATCCAATCCACTGGCAATACTAAATGATTTAATAGTCGAACCTGGCTCAAAGACATCAGTGACCGCACGATTACGAAAAATATTTGGACTTGCATACTGCATGCGATTATTCGGATTATAAGAAGGTAAATTCACCATCGCTAAAATTTCCCCAGTTTTAATATCTAAAACAACCACTGATCCTGATGCCGCTTTATTTTCTTCAACACCTGATAATAATTCACGATAAGCTAAATATTGAACCCGATGATCAATACTCAAAGATAAATCATGACCCGGTTGATTGGCTTGCAAAGTTTTAACATCATCAATCACACGTCCTAAACGATCTTTGATTACAATTTTTTTACCCGGTTTACCAGCTAGCCATTGGTTATATTGCAGCTCTAATCCTTCCTGGCCTTGATCATCTATATTCGTAAAACCAATAACGTGAGAGGCTACTTCCCCTTCAGGATAAAAACGTTTCGAGCCTGCCTCTAAATAGACACCCGATATTTTTAATAGCTTAATTTTTTTCGCTAATTCTGGTGATAAATCTCGTTTAATATACACAAACTCTCGTTGTTTTGTTTTAGCACGCATGATGATACGTAATAAGTTTTCTTTAGAGACTATCAGTAATTTACTGAAACGTAATAAATTTGGATCTTTATTGGAAAATTCTTGTGGATTCACCCAAACAGAATAAACTGAAGCGCTAATTGCTAATGGATAACCCACTCGATCCACTATCATGCCGCGAAAAGCAGGTTGCGTGACAACGCGTAATACACGAGCATTACTTTCTGTTTGTAAGAAATTTTTTTTAAAAACTGCCAATTCCATTAGTCGAATCATCAACGCAATCACAATTAAACAAATTAACACAACCACGAAATTAAAACGCCAAACAATAAAAGTCTCTTTGTTAAATTGTGGTTTCACCCGTTTTAATCATCCTTTTTTTGATTTTGATTTTGATTTTTTTGCGATTTAAGAATAATAATAGCTTGATGATGACTATCTGGCATCACCATTTGTAATTTTTCAACAGCAATTTCTTGTAGTCGCGCTTGTCGCGTTAAACTACTTTTTTCTAATAAGAACTGCCCCCATTGCACATGTAAATGATCCGCTTCACTGCTTTGCTGTGCTTGCAATGCGCGCAAACTACGAGAAACATTGGTGACATACACTAAAGAGAGCGCTGAAAATAATACAACAAAAATCAATGCACCTGCCCAAAATTGAAATCGGGTTAAAAATAACGAAATCACCCAACTACGGGATAATTGGCCTTGATTAAATAAACGAGCTGCCGCATTCATGATAGTTTCTCTCCTATTCTTAAAACAGCACTCCTCGCGCGAGGATTACTGGCAATTTCTTGCATATTGGGTTTAATAGCAGAACCTATTCTTTTAAAATGAGATGGAATACTCGCTTTTTTAATCGGTAATTTTGCCGGAAATGTATCACCACTCTCGTGATGCTGCATAAATTGTTTCACTATTCGATCTTCCAACGAATGAAAACTAATAACAGCTAAACGTCCATGCACGTTTAACGCTTTTAAACTGTGCAGCAGTCCTGCACTTAAATCAGTTAATTCTTGATTAATCGCGATTCGTATCGCTTGAAAACTACGTGTTGCTGGATGCTTACCTTTTTGCCAGGCAGGATGCGCTTTAGCAATAATTTCTGCTAAACGAGTTGTGGTCGTAATAGGTGCTTCACTTCTTGCCATAATAATGGCTCGCGCAATGCGACGTGAATAACGTTCTTCGCCATATTCCCATAAAATAGTCGCCAGTTGCAGCTCAGTGATCGTTGCTAATAATTCTGCTGCAGATAAGCCTTTAGAAGAATCCATACGCATATCTAATGCGCCAGCATGCAAGAAACTAAATCCGCGCTCAGGATTATTCAGTTGCGGAGAAGAAACACCTAAATCAAATAAAATACCATTCACCTGCCCCATCACACCTTGCTGTAAAATAAAATCTGACAATTTCGCAAATGAACCATGTTCTATCGTGAATCGAGGGTCATTGGCAAAAGAGTGCTTGGCAAAAGCAATTGCGTCAGGGTCTTTATCCATAGCCAATAATTTTCCAAACGGCCCTAACTGCTGCAATATAGCAAGAGCATGCCCGCCACGCCCAAAAGTGGCATCCACATAAACACCATCCGGTTGAATGGCAAGCGCGTGCAATGCCTCGGATAGCAAAACCGGTTGATGTAGATTAATATTTATATTCATTTGACATGCCACCATAAAACGTCCTATCTTACAATGACAACCATTTAACTTCATCTGGTAAAAGCGTTGAATCGGTTGCAGCTTCTTCTTGTAACCATAAGCTGCGGCGTTCTTGCCAAAGGTTTTCATCCCAGATTTCAATTTTTTTCCCTTGACCAACCAAAACAACGTGCTTTTTTAAGCTGGCATACTCACGCAACAAAGGCGGCACTAAGAAACGACCATTATTATCTAATTCAGTCTCAGCCGCATGCCCAATCAATAATCGTTGAATACGTCTTGCTGCTTGATTAAAACTCGGTAATTCTGCTAATTTTTGTTCGATTATTTCCCAAGCGGTCAGCGGATAAAGTAATAGACAACGTTCATCAGTATCAATAGTCATGACAATAGGCTTGGCATCTTTCGCAAGCAATTGTTCGCGATAACGACTCGGCATAACCAATCTACCTTTCGTATCAATATTGATTGCTGTGACACCCCGAAACATTGTTTTGATCTCCTGACATTTGGGAGAAAGAGCCTGTTCCTTGATGCTCTGGATTCAGTTATTTTTATGCCATCCATTAATGAAAACTATACCACAATTACCCACAATAAACCACTTTTTACCACAAAATAGCGGAAAAGTTCATATTAGGAGTAATACTTAAGGTTTTTAGTGAAAAGATTAGCTTCTGAAAAAAAATCCAAAAAATGCATATATTTTGATATAATTTGATCAACTTTAATAAACGAGGAAATAAAATGACAAGCAATCGATTTTTCGGTGAAACAACTGGTATTTCATTAAAACGGACAGATCCTGATAGCCTATTATTTCAAGCAATTGTTGAAAATGACACTAAAACTGCCATTGAACTGTTAAAAAAAGATGCCGATGCCGGATCAGATAATGCAGATAAACCCCGCCACACATACAAGGATAAGGCCGCTCTGCAGTGGGCTTTTGATAATAATAATTTAAAATTATTTGAAATATTATTATGTTATGGCTATACAGGCTTTGACTTAACTACGACAGATTCAACAAAAGATATGCTTTTTAAGGCATTTGGTGATTTCAATGAAGACAAAGAAAAGTTTACTCAATATGTAGAAGAAGAGCTTCTGAGAAAAAAAACAACTTCCCTCTCTCAGCCTTTTGTAGAATTCGCTTACCTACCAGCTGAAGAAAAAGAGAAAGAAAAAAACCATAAAGTAAAAATGATCGAAATGCAGGATTTTTCTAAAATTACTTATCGTAGATCATAATTAAAATGTAGGGTGGATTAGGCGTTTTTTGCCGTAATCCACCAATTATAATGATATTATTTGGTGGATATCGAGAAAAAAATGCTAGCCAATAAGCCGGGTTCTGTCGTGGACAGTCATTTATCTAGGATGGCTGTCACCAGCCACCTCAAGCGACCTACCCGAGCTTAACGTGCGGGCCGCACATGCAATCTATAAAAAATAGCCTGCATCAGCTCCTATTTGGTCTTGCTCCAAGTGGGGTTTTCCGTGCCGCAACTGTTACCAATTACGCGGTGCGCTCTTACCGCACCTTTTCACCCTTACCAAAAATAAAATTTTAGGCGGTTTATTTTCTGTGGCACTTTCCGTAGGCTTACACCTCCCAGGCGTTACCTGGCACTTTGCCCTATAGAGCCCGGACTTTCCTCCATTTAAAAATTAAAAAATTTTTAAACAGCGACTGTCTCGGCTAGCCAGCATAGAATACGGCTATTTCAAGATAAATTCAAACGGTTTTCTGCATTTTTAATGCAATCTCATAAATATGATTTTTTTTGAATGCCGTTAATTTTGCGGTAATATCCACCGCCTGTTTTAAAGAACATTCTGCCAATAAAATCGTTAATATTCTTGTTATTTCAGCTGTTATTTCTTCTTCGTTATTTTTAGGCTTACCTGCAACCAAGACGACTATCTCCCCTCGCTGCTGATTCTTATCTTCTTCCACTTTTTCATAAAGTTGCAACAAAGTCCCTGTTAAAATCGTTTCAAATATCTTAGTGAGCTCACGTGCAATTACCGCGGGTCGGTTCTGACCAAACACTGTTTGTAACTCTTTTAAGAAAACTAAAATACGGTGGGGAGCTTCATAAAAAATTAGCGTGCGCTCTTCTAAAACTAATTGCGCTAAACGTGTTTGACGTAAAGCACTGCGTTGCGGCAAAAATCCTTCAAAAACAAATCGATCCGTGGGCAAGCCACCCACACAAAGCGCACTGATTGCAGCACAAGGCCCTGGAATGGGCACGACTTTTATCCCTACCTCCCGTATTTTTCGCACTAACAAAAACCCAGGATCGCTGATTAAAGGCGTTCCTGCATCGCTAATTAAAGCAATAGACTCACCCTGTTGCAGACGCTTTTGTAATTGCTCAATGCGTTCTGCTTCATTATGCGCATGCAGTGAAATAGTTGGCGTTTTGATTGAATAATGCTGTAACAATGGTAAACTATGGCGGGTATCTTCTGCTGCAATTAAATGAACGGTTTGCAGAATTTCAACTGCACGCCAACTCATATCTTGTAAATGACCCAGCGGAGTTGCAACAATGTATAATGTGCCAAATTGATTCATAAATTCTAAGTTATTTAATTTAAGTGGTGTATTGTATCATTTATGCCAAAAAAAAATTTAAACATTTATTTTATTATTTTTACGCTTTTTTTAACGTGTCTAAACGTTAATGCTGTTGCGGATGACATTTTAAATAATATCCCTTTAAGTGCGCCTGCTTATTTATGGCATGCAAGTCCTGATATTTTATGGATCCAACTAAAGCAAACTTCTCTTATTCATTTACAAACTGCTTTAAATAATACAACTGACATCACCGAACGCGGATGGCTAAACTTAGCTATTATTAGCAAACAAGAAAATAATAATTCACAAGCGTTAGCCAATGCGTTACTTTCTTGGCGAAAAGAATTTCCAACTCACCCTGGAAATGATTTATTCCCCGATGATAATGCATTATTTAGTTTAATCAGCACAACACCACCAGCACATATTGCTTTATTGCTACCTTTAACCGGTTCTTTTGCACGACTTGGCCTAGCCGTGCGCGATGGTTTTTTAAAAGCTTATTATGAATCACTTAATAAAAACCATACCCATGAAACTATTTCTTTTTATGATACGAACCAATTAACAGACATCAATGCGTTATATAAAAAAGCACTGAGCGATGGCGCAGAACTTATCATTGGGCCTTTAACAAAACAAGCAGTGATGGAACTTGCAAATAATAATCGATTATCAGCCCCAGTGATTGCTTTAAATTATACAGGCTATACCCTTCCCACACATTTTTATGAATATGGCTTATCCTCCAAAGACGAGACACTACAAGTAGCCAACAAAGCCTGGCAAGAAGGTGCCACACACGCTATTATTATTGCAGATAAAAATAATTGGGGGCTCAATACAGCAAAACTGTTAAGCACCGCATGGCAATCACTTGGGGGGACTATTAGTGATACTTATTATTTTCCACAAAGTACCAACTATTCTGCCGACATTGCTAAATTAATGCATGTAGACCCCGATAAAGATCGTGAAATTATGCGTCAAAATAATGACAAAACGATTTTAGTCGGCCAACGTAGGCAGGATTTTGATGTTATTTTTTTATTAGTGGGAGCCCGATCAGCGCGGATAATCGTGCCATTATTAAAATATTATTATGCTAATAATATACCTATTTATGCAACTTCAGCAATTAATGGCGGAATCCTGACTTTACAAAAAAATAGTGACTTAGAAGGCGTGCGTTTTCCCGACATGCCCTGGATTTTAAATAGTAATCAAATACTGCATGATCTTCCCTTAAGTAGACTCTATGCCATGGGATTAGATGCTTATCTTTTAAGTCATGAATTGATTCGTTTAACATTACTGCCTTCTTTTCCCATTTATGCATCAACGGGCGCTTTAACTTTAAATGAGAATCAAGCCATTTATCGACGCATGCCATGGACAGAAATACATGCCAATCATTCTTAAATCAAAGCAAACTATTGGCCAATTAGCCGAACAAAAAGCCTGTGATTTTTTAACAGCAAAGGGGTTACAATTAAAAACGCGTAATTATCGCTGTAAACTAGGTGAAATTGATCTTATCATGCAAGATCAGCATGAAATTGTTTTTGTCGAAGTGCGATTTCGTACTCATATAGAATATGGTGATGCAATAGAAAGTATAGATGTATATAAACAAAAAAAAATAATCCATTCAGCATTGAATTATTTACAGAAACATTATTTGCTGGATAAAACCGACAGTCGATTTGATGTCATTGGATTTTCTAATGGGCATATTAACTGGATAAAAGACGCTTTTTCTTATGACTAATCTTATTGAACAAATTAAACATAATTTTAGCGAAAGTATTCAAACTAAAATTAATGCTGCAGATATGATACTCCCGACCATTGCAACTGCTTGCGAAAAAACCGTGCAATGTTTATTAGATGGACATAAAATTTTGACTTGTGGCAATGGTGGTTCTGCTTGTGATGCCTTGCATTTTTCATCAGAAATGTTAAATCGCTATAAACATGAGCGACCTAGTTTGCCTGCGATTGCTTTAACAGCCGATGTGGCAACCCTCACCTCTATTGCCAACGATTATCAATACAGCGATGTCTTTGCCAAACAAATCCGCGCACTAGGGCAAGACGGTGATATTTTATTAGCTATTTCAACTAGTGGAAATTCTGCTAATATTCTAAGTGGCATTAAAGCTGCGCACGATCGAAATATGATCGTTATTGCGATGACTGGCGGAGATGGTGGCAAAATACCCGGTGTTTTACATGAAAATGATATAGAAATTCGCGTACCGGCTTTTGATACGCCACGTATTCAGGAGACGCATTTATTAATTATTCATTGTATGTGTGAAGCTGTTGATTTACAGTTATTTGGATCAGGAGAGGCAGGCGCATGAAAAAATTTTTATTATTGCTATGTTTAAGTCTTGCATTGCAGGGATGTATTTTTGTGGTAGGGGCTGCTGCTGGAGCTGCGGGGGTTGCTATTGTTTACGATCATCGAAAAATTGAAAAATTGATGATAGATGAAAATATAGTTAAAGCAGCGAATGCTCAAATAAAAGCAAATGAACAACTACGTTTTAAATCGCATATTGATGTTAATTGTTTTAACCAAATAGTTTTATTAACTGGGGAAGCGCTCTCTCCTGAGTTACGCACTTTGGCTTTCAATATTGTACAAACAGTGCCGAATATCAAAAAAATCTATAATCAAATTGCGATCAAAGGTCCTACCTCTTCTTTAACACAAGCAAGTGATTCTTGGATTACCACAAAAATTAAAACGCAAATGCTTGCAACGAAAGGATTACAATCTAGCAATATTAAAGTCGTCACTGAAAATGGTGTGGTTTATTTAATGGGATTAGTGAGTTTAGATCAAGCGAATATATCAGTTAATATTGCAAGACGAGTCAGTGGAGTACAGCGGGTGATGAAAGTATTTCAATATACGGATTAATTTTTAATATTTATTTTTTTAATTTTTTAGTTTAATGAGAATAAAAAGGGATTTTTATGAATCAATTACTAACTAAAATAATTTTATTTTTTTTAATAGCTAGTTATTTTTTATTATTAACTGCCTGTACGACTTACGGTTCTGCTGCCATGACAGGTGTTGAGGCTTTTTATGATCGTCATTCTTTACAAAAAAAATTCGATGATAACGTAACGACTTTTAATATTTACAATGATCTTTATGTTAATTCAAAACAATTCACTGGTACGCATATTGGTATAACTACTTTTAATGATTCAGTGCTTATTCTCGGTCAAATTCCTGATAAAAAACGTCAACTAGAAATAGAACAAATTGCCAAGAAATATGCTAAAAACCGTGATATTTATAATTATACCGAACTTGCAAGTCCATCCTCCATGTTAGTTCAAGCCAGTGACAGTTGGATTACCGCCAAAATCAAAGCGCATCTCATTGCAATCAACGATGTCGATCCTAGCAAAATTAAAGTCATCACAGAAAATGGCATTGTTTATCTATTAGGAATTGTACCACATGAACAAGCTAACATTGCAGCACAAGTCGCAAAAGAAACAATGGGTGTGCAAGATGTTATTAAGCTTTTTTCGTATGTGACGATTAGTAAAGTATAAAATAAAATTTTTAATTTTTAACAGGAAGCTTTGTTTTTAAAAAGAGTATCATCTTTAACTATTTCTGCAATTTCTGTTCGCGTCACAGGTTTTTTGTTTTTATTAAAAAACATAATACGTTCAACTGGAGTATCATAACTCAGCATTAACTTTCTTATCTCTTTTGGCATTATTTGGCAGATAGCTTCATCTAAATATTCTTCTGCTAACTTGCTTGATAACGTCATTACTTTATCATAATTATTCGTATGAATCAGTAATGCTGAATACTGTTCAGCAGATATTTTCTCCAGATTAAGTTTTTTTAAGAAATTAGCCCAAGATTCATAAGTCTGATAATCAGAATGATCACTCTGCATTAATAGCTTGAGAACTGCTTCTAAAAAGTCATCACTCACATGACCACCATAAGTAAATAATATAGCCACCACAGGCAGCCAAGAGGAAATCTTTAAATTTGAATATAATAAAGTTTTTTTATTATATGACATAATAACCGGGGTAGATGCACAATCAATTGCGGTAAATTTACCGTCTGGATTAGGATTAGCATTATATTTTATTAGTTGTTTTACCATAGCTAAATCATGCTTATAGGCAACATACATTAACGCAGTCTTTCCTTTTGAATCTTGATAATTTACTTTTGCTTTTTTTTCCAAAAGGAGATCAACTACTGAAGTAAACCCTTTTTTTACTGCTGCCATTAATAAAGTTTCGCAAGCCCCTGGCTGTACTATATCGATAATCTGTGGATGTTTACCAATTCGAAACAGCGCATGCATTTCTTTTCCTTCCTTAATCTCTTGCATAGTTCGAAGATGATACTGATACTCCTGCGCCTTATTGCTAACCACTTGTTGTTTTTTTCTATCCTGCATGACGCTTCTCTCTTCATTTTTATAAATGCTTTATAGCCTATCAAGGAAAAATTAACGGGGTATTAAGAAATTATTAAGGAATTATTAAGACTCAGGTTTAAACTTACTAGCAAAATCCCTTCCATTTCTTGTCAATTTCTTGTCAATTTTTAAGGTTTTCTTAAGGTGCGTTATTTATAATAATCCATAAAGCTAAAGAGGAATAATTCAATGACAAGCTCATCCGGTACAGTCTCAAAATTGTCTATAAAAATAGCGTCTGAAACATTGGAAGATCAAAAAATTACTGTTTCAGAAGAAAATATAGCTAAAGAAGCTAAGAATATACAATCTTTTCATGATGGGGATAAATTAGAAGGAACTCGATTAGAAATAGATAATAAATATGATTATGCAATTTACAAAGCTATTATCACTGATGATTTTATTAGAAAAAATTTTTCAAACTTACAGCACGGGTATACTGCTGATATTTTCAGAACATACACAAATATTCTAATTGACAACAGAAAAGACTCCTTAAACCAAAAAAAGACTCATCATCATGATTACGGAAAATTTAAAAATATGATGCTTTACTGGCTAAATTGTATATCCTCTTGTGAAACACTTAATTCTAAAAATTTACATAAAGCATTTAACTACTTCAAGAGCAAATCTACAGATTTTTCCACCGCTTTCCCTACAATAGAAGATTTTAAAAATTTTCTATTAGAACCTACGATAAATAAAACAGACGATGAAACACAGTTTTTTTACCCTTTATTAGTATTAGTTAAAGAAAAAGAAGGTGACATTTATAAATTCACTAGCCAGCAATTAAAAAACAGTTATTTTACACAGTGGCTACTGAAGAGTCTGCCTCCTTTTGAAGAGATAGTACAAGATGTTATATTTGATGATGAAGTGGAAAAAGACAGCAAAAAAGGAGTGAGCAATCCTACAGGAACTGTTACAACTCATCCTACACAACAACCTCTTTCAGTAAGCATAAGTAAGAAACAGAGTGGCGATTCTCAACCTCCCATTACCATTGATCAAAAAGAAACTTCAGATGAAAAATATGTAACTATTGTATCAAAAATTCGCATATTTTGTGATAGCAATAGCAAGGGTATGCTACCTAGTATTTTTGCAGCATGGGAAAAAGAGATAAAAGAAGAAAATACTATTATTAACATGCAAAATATTAATGAGCTTTTTAAAAGACTCGAAGATAATGCTTATAACCATAAGAATGGGGGAGTCGCGGGACTTTTTACTTTTTCATATAATTTTATTCGCAATCCTGCAACATATAACAAGCTTCAAAATTTAAGAAAAGAGTTAGGGTTACCTGAAACACAGAAAAAAACTCCTTCTAAAAAGTAATCATTTTCTTTGTATGCAACAAAGAAGCTTTTCACCTCGCGCGTCTCCTTGTGAGAGAGGTGAAAAACTACGTTAAATATGCTTAATAATCCGATAAACTACAACAGGCGGCGGCGGTTTACATATTCTTGGCCTGGCACAACCAGCAATAGAGATAAATAATATACTCAATAACACTAAACTTACTATTTTCTTCATAGATTAACGCCATTCTTAACTTTTTCGGTAGGGTGGGCAAAGCGCAGCGTGCCCACCATCTTAAGAATAAATGCTGTTTATTAATAAAATAAAATGGTGGGCACGCTGCGCTTTGCCCACCCTACCTATTAAATCTTATTATTCAACTAATTTTAAATGGGCTTTACCTTTTCCTTTGACAGAGGTTGGACGAGGATTTTCGTCTGTTTGCATGATCGGTTCAGGCGCAAAGTTTATATTTCCAGCACCCTCTCCCCCCTCTTCTTGATCTTCATAATCAAAAAACATCCCTTGCTGATTTTCTTGAGCATAAATCGCAAGGGTTGCTTTAATCGGAGCAGATATAATATGCACAACACCAGCAAAAGAAGCACGAAACTCAATAGAATCATTCGTTATTTTTAAATCGCGTATAGCTTCTGGTGAAACATTTAAAGTAATTTCACCATTTTCTACATAATCTAACGGCACTTGACAACGTGGATAATTGGCATTAATAACCACAAATGGCGTGCAATCAC
This sequence comes from Gammaproteobacteria bacterium, assembly GCA_013287765.1. GTDB lineage: Bacteria > Pseudomonadota > Gammaproteobacteria > DSM-16500 > DSM-16500 > JABDDD01. The sequence continues at coordinate 12,999 of JABDDD010000020.1, forward strand.
TATCAATAATCCATTCATAAAAAGCACGAATTAAATAGGGTTTATTGGATAACATAACATCCTCTTTTTATTAAGCCTTTATTTTATTAAGCCGTTTCAGCTTCAACTTGTCTTGTAGAAGTTTTTCTTAAATCTTGCTCGCTCTCTGTTAAACTCGCTTGAAATGAATCACACATAAAAATACGCTCAGCATATTTATTCACCGCTTTTGCCTCAGGAGGCAAAGTAATTCCCCAAGCAGGCAATCGCCATAAAATAGGCGCAATACAACAATCTACTAAAGAAAATTCTTCATTTAAAAAATAAGCAGAACTATTAAAAATAGGCGCTAATTTAATGAGATAATTACGTAATTCTTTACAAGCAGTTTGCACTTCTTGTGGTTTGCCTAATTCAATCTTGCGAACTAATTCTCCCCACTCACGATCAATACGATAAATCATTAATCGCGTTTTCGCACGCGCAACAGGATACACTGGCATTAAAGGCGGATGAGGAAAACGCTCGTCTAAATATTCCATAATAATATTAGCGTCAAATAAAACTAAATCACGATCAACTAAAGTGGGCGCAGAACCATAAGGATTTAATTCATGTAAATCCTGTATTTTGTCTTTTTCATTGAGATCAATGTTCACTACATCAACTAAAACTCCTTTTTTAGCTAGTACAATACGAACACGATGGCTGTAAATATCTAAAGCCCCAGAATATAAAGTCATGATTGAACGTTTGTTGGCAACTACCGCCATGTTTGAATACCCTCTCAATAATTTATCCAGTATAGATGAGGCGCATGCTGCTGGAGGACTTGGATGAATCCTTTTAAGTCTTAATAAAATCAGAAATCCAGCTGTCTTATTAAAACGGTCCCCCAATAAAAAATCAGCTTAACGTTTGGAGAATTGTGTACCTCTTCGCGCTTTATGTCGCCCAACTTTTTTACGCTCAACTTTACGAGCATCTCGTGTTAAATAACCTGCTTTACGTAAAATTTTACGTAAAGAGTTTTCACTTGAACCCGAACCTTCATCGCCAGTCTGATCTCCATCTCCTTCGTCATATTTAACTAAGGCACGAGCAATACCATGTCGAATGGCTCCTGCTTGACCGCTAATACCGCCACCGGCTACCGTGATGGTGATATCAAACTTATGTTGAAGATTGGTCAACTCAAGCGGTTGACGAACAATCATTCTTGCTGTTTTACGACCAAAATACTGATCTAACGTATTTTGATTGATAATGATATCTCCCTTACCTGGTTTTAAGAAAACCCGTGCCGTTGAAGTTTTACGACGACCTGTTCCACAAAAGTACTGCGTTTTTGCCATAGTATTATTCTTCCGTATCAAAATCTAATTTCTGAGGTTGTTGAGCCGCATGTGGATGATCTGCACCCGCATACACTTTTAATTTACGGTAAACATCACGACCTAAAGGATTTTTAGGTAACATGCCTTTGACAGCCTTTTCAATAACCCGCTCAGGATTTTTAGCTAATAACTTTTCGAAAGTAATTTGCTTGATACCACCTGGATAACCTGAATGGCTATAATAAATCTTATCTTTGCTTTTATTACCAGTCACAGTAATCTGACTGGCATTAATCACTACGATAAAATCACCGGTATCAACATGCGGGGTAAATTCAGCTTTGTGCTTGCCACGTAGACGTCTGGCAATTTCAGATGCCAATCGGCCTAAGGTTTTACCTGTTGCATCAACGAGATACCAATTATGCGTCGCTGTTTGGTTTGTTGCATTATACGTTTTCATTTGACTCCATACTCCGGGAGTGGTTTTTAAAAATTTTCAAAGTTACTGATAAAAGATGACGAATTCTATAGTAACACCTAAAAACAAGCAAGTTTTAATTCATTTTCGTGGGGTTACCACGGCAATCGTTAATTATATGGCAAAACTCAAAAAATTGTTAGAATTTTATATGTTTCATTGCAAATAAATAAGAAAAAACCTGCGGATTTTACATAAAAACACTCGCAAAATTACCCAATTATGCTATTGTAATTTGTGCATCATTTTGACTACTTTTAAGAGGAATTAAACAATGGCTGTTAAAAAAACTTCTGCCAAATCGGTGAAAAAAATGAAAATGACTACTGCTGCTAAAGCATTTAAACCTAAAATGCCTATAGTGAAAGAAACACTTACAAAAAGCGGACTTGTAAAAGCTATCATGGAAATGACGGGCCTGGCTAAAAAAGAAGTGACTTCTGTTATTGAAGCATTAGGCACTACCATTGAGCTTCATATCAAATCCCGCGGACCTGGAAAATTTGTTTTACCTGGATTACTTAAAATTAACGTGGTTAAGAAAGCTGCAAAAGCAGCTCGCGAAGGAATTAACCCCTTTACTGGTGAAAAGATGATGTTTAAAGCTAAACCAGCCCACAAAGTGGTTAAGATAAAAGCACTTCGTAAATTAAAAGAAATGGCTGAGTAATAAACTTCTAAAGATCCTAAAGGTAGGGTGGGCAAAGCGCAGCGTGCCCACCACATGCCTTTTAAATCAATCCGTATAATTCACATCATCTACTAAGAGATGGAATCAAGCTGAACGGAGCAGGGTCGTAGGAAGCAGTAGCAGTAGGTGAAGCCTCAGGTGTTTTTGCCGACGACGGTGAGGATATTCCAGATGATGATCCCTCTGGAGATATCGTTTTTGGCTGAACGACCTGTGAATCAGCTCTTCTTACAAACAACGTTGGCGTTGATTTAGAATAGTGTTGTTTTGGAGAAGAATCAGAAACATGCACAGGTAGTGGCGGTTCACTAGCCGCTCTTTTTACAAGCTTTGGTATTGCTAAAGGCAAAGGAGGAGGCAACATTTTTAATGCCAATGAAACTTTATTTTTCTTTACTTCAGGCGCTGTCATTCTTTTTGAAGTTGAATTAATTCTTTCCAGAGGAGAAGGTCTATATTCTCTATATTCCCTTTCCAAAATTCTAATATCATCCTTAAGCGCCTCTATTTCTTCATCTAAGCTAGCTTTTTTTTCTATATAAAATCGAAAAACCGGCTTCTCTTCTTCAAGGCCACTATCATCGATCCAATTTTTTTCTACTTTTTTAAATGCTTCAAATGATTCAGACATTAAACTTCCCTCAACTATTTTAGCTGAAGCCGTTTGACAAAAATCTCCATAGGCTTTTTTATACCATTTCTTTAGTTTTTTTAAGATTTGTTTTTGTCTATCTATTTTTTGTATTGCCTGTTCTCGAAGAAACAATAAACGTGACTGTGACATGTAGGTACTCCTCGTAGTTGTTAATTTAATGAATTTTTTTTAGAATAATAATGCTTATTTTTTTAGCATTATATTAACACAAAAAAGTGCTTAATTTCAACCATAATAACAAATAAAGATCAAATATAGCTCTATTATTGATCGAAATTATGTACTTTCCTGATTTAATGTGATTTGAATTTAAATAATTTCAGCTTTGACTGCATCGACTAATTTATTTGCAAACTCAGTCACGCGATTAGCATCTATTCCTTCAACCATCACTCGTATCAATGGCTCGGTTCCAGAATGACGCAATAAAACACGACCGTTTTTTCCTAACTCTTTTTCTACTTGCTGCACTAGCGCTTGAATATTTGGTTTTCCAATAACATCAGAAGAATGATTCACTGCAATATTTAATATCACTTGAGGATATTTTTTTAAACCCGATTTAAGCTTTGACAAAGAACAGCCATAATAACGTTGCGCAGATAAAACTTGTAACGCAGTGATAATACCATCACCTGTTGTAATAGCATCATGACAAATAATATGGCCTGACGGTTCACCGCCCATAAACCAATTAAGCTTTTTTAACTCAAGCATTATATGCCTATCACCAACTGGCACGCGAGTAAAAGGAATATTAAGCGTTGCTAAAGTATGCTCAAGACCCATATTAGACATCACTGTACCGACCACCCCTCCTTTTAGCATTCCTATTTCTTGCCGGTGTTTGGCTATAATATACAGTAATTCATCTCCATCTAATATTTGACCAGTATGATCTACCATAATCACTCGATCACCATCACCATCTAAAGCAACCCCTAGATCAGCTTTTTCTTGAAGCACATAGTGTTGTAAAATTTTTGGATGAGCCGCCCCACAATTAAGATTAATATTTAATCCATTAGGCTCACTTGCAACTTCAATAACATCAGCGCCTAATTCACGAAAAACATTGGGTGCAATATGATAAGCTGCACCATTGGCGCAATCCACTACTATTTTTAAACCATTTAAATTGACATCTGATGAGACAGTACTTTTACAAAATTCAATGTAACGACCCGGGGCATCCGCCACTCGAACCGCTTTACCCAACTCTGCTGAATCAACCGTTGTCATAGTCTGTTCAAGTTGTTCTTCTATTGCTAACTCAATTTCATCAGGTAATTTAGTTCCTAATGATGAAAAAAATTTAATGCCGTTATCTACATAAGGATTATGTGATGCACTAATCACTATCCCTGCTTGTGCACGCAACGTGCGGGTTAAATAAGCAATGGCAGGTGTCGGCATCGGACCTAACAAATGAATATCCACCCCTGCTGCTGATAGCCCTGCTTCTAATACGGATTCAAACATGTAGCCTGAGATGCGAGTATCTTTGCCAATTAATACTTTACCACCACCTTGACGTGCTAATACTCTACCAACCGCCCAGCCTAATTTCAAAATAAATTCGGCATTAATAGGCCAAGTACCCACATGTCCGCGAATACCATCTGTACCAAAATATCGGCGTTTGTTGGGTAAGAGATCTTTAGTCATGTGCAGAATCAGTTTTTAAATTATCATCACTAGGAATAGTAGGGCCAACTATGCCAGAATCTTTTGGCGGTTGCGGCTGTTTTGGCGTGTTATCACTTACATCCGACCAGTTAGCAGGCTCTCGCACTGATTTACCTAACATCACATCATCAATTTGACCCGTATCTAATGTTTCAAATTTAACCAACGCTTGCGCCATAGAATGGAGAATATCAATGTTTTGTTTTAATATCTCCTCTGCACGCACATAATTCTTTTCAACAATTTCTTTTATTTCTTGATCAATAATACCTGAAGTGGATTCTGAAATTTCTTTATGACGCGCCACCGCATGCCCTAGAAAAACTTCTTGTTCATTTTCACCAAAAGTCAAAGGCCCCAATCTCTCAGATAAACCCCATTTGGTAACCATATTACGGGCAATTTCTGTGGCTTTTTGAATGTCATTTGAAGCACCCGTTGTTACATTGTTGGCACCAAAAATAAGTTCTTCTGCGATTCGACCGCCAAATAAACTAGAAATTTTACTCTCTAAATATTCACGCGTATGACTATATCGATCCCCTTCTGGTAAAAACATAGTGACACCTAATGCTCGCCCTCGCGGAATAATCGTCACTTTATGCACAGGATCATGTTGAGGCACTTTTAATCCAACAATAGCATGCCCTGCTTCATGATAAGCCGTTAATTTTTTCTCCGACTCATTCATAACCATTGAACGACGCTCTGCACCCATAATCACTTTATCTTTGGCTTTTTCAAATTCTTCCATATCAACCACACGCTTATTTGCTCGCGCGGCAAATAAAGCAGCTTCATTGACAATATTGGCCAAATCAGCTCCTGAAAATCCAGGCGTACCACGCGCAATCACTGAAGGCTCAACATTGTTAGATAACGGGAGCTTACGCATATGGACTCTTAGAATTTGTTCACGACCACGTACATCTGGTAATCCAACGACGACTTGTCGATCAAAACGGCCAGGTCTTAGTAAAGCTGGGTCTAAAACGTCTGGGCGATTAGTCGCTGCAATAACAATGACACCTTCATTGCCTTGAAAACCATCCATTTCAACTAATAATTGATTAAGGGTTTGCTCACGTTCATCATGCCCGCCGCCAAGACCTGCACCGCGATGACGACCCACTGCATCAATTTCATCGATAAAAATAATACAAGGCGCCTGTTTTTTAGCTTGTTCAAACATATCGCGTACCCGAGAGGCACCCACCCCCACAAACATTTCAACAAAATCAGAACCAGAAATGGTGAAAAAGGGTACTTTAGCTTCGCCCGCAACTGCTTTTGCCAGTAATGTTTTACCTGTGCCAGGTGGACCGACTAATAAAACACCTTGTGGAATCTTACCGCCTAATTTTTGAAACTTGCCGGGATCACGTAGAAAATCAACTAACTCTTTGACTTCTTCTTTTGCTTCCTCAACACCTGCCACATCAGAAAACATGACTTTAACTTGATCTTCGCCTAATAATCGTGCCCGACTGCGGCCAAAAGTAAAAGCCCCGCCCCGTCCACCGCCAGTTTGCTGGCGTAAAACATAAATCCAAATGGCAAATAAAATAATCCAAGGCAATAAATTCAAAAGATGCATCATCAACCCAGGCTGCTCTGGCGGGCGTCCTTTAACAGTCACGCCTTTATCCATTAGCTGATTTAATATTTGACCATCATTGGCGATAGGCAAATAAGTAGAAAAGCTTTTATTATTTTGCATCATTCCTGTCACATCTTGATCAGATATCGTGACAGAACTCACGTTGCCTTGTTTTACATCACTCACAAAGGCTGAGTAACTGATTTTTTCATCAGCCTCACGTTTTGGTCCAAAAATATTAAAAATGAAGACCAGGATAATCCCAGCCACCAACCACAATAGAATCGTTTTGATTGTATCATTCACGCGAGAGACCTCTCTTTACTGACCTGCTCATTTCTCATTATAGGCCATCGCACTTGAAAATAAACTAGAGACTCAACATTTTTACTAAAATGTATATCTCTCGCGAACGTCCTCGCGATGCCTTTGGTTTACGTATAACCACTTTCTCAAAATTACGTCTTAACTGAAGCAAAAAGTCATCGAAACCTTCCCCTTGAAATAATTTAATCAAAAGGCCACCTTTTTTCTTTAATGTACGCAATGCAAACGCTAACACTAATTCAGCAAGTGCCATTGATTTTGCTTGATCTACTGTTTCAATGCCACTTAAATTCGGCGCAATGTCTGATATCACCCAATCCACACCTATTTCAGTCGTTTTTGCTAACAAAGCATCCATTACTGATTGTTCATTGAAATCACCTTGGATACATTCAACACCTTCTATCGGTTTCATCGATAAAATATCTAAAGCAATCACTTTGCCACTTTTTCCAACAATCTTCGCAACAAATGCCGACCAACCGCCCGGTGCGGCACCTATATCAATCACCGTCATACCGGGTTTGAATAATTGATCTTTTTCTTGTAACTCTTGCAATTTAAATACTGAACGTGAGCGCAAACCCGCCTGATGAGCTTTTTTAACATAAGGATCAGAAAAATGCTCTCTCAGCCAGCGACGATTGCTTTTATTATGCATCAGACATGAGCCACATCAAGAATTTCATATTCGATGCTACTCTCTGGCGTCTGCACTTCAACAATGTCACCAACAAATTTACCAATTAAGGCACGAGCAATTGGCGCGCTAACAGAAATTTTATTTTCTTTAATATCCGCTTCATCATCACCCACAATCTGATAAGTCACAGATTCTTTTGTCTTAGTATTCACAAAAGAAACAGTGGTACCAAAAATAACTTTGTCGGTATTCTCAATTTGCGTGACATCAATAATTTGGGCAACTGATAATTTGCCTTCAATTTCCATAATGCGGCCTTCAATAAAACTTTGCTGTTCGCGAGCGGCATGATATTCTGCGTTTTCTTTTAAGTCACCATGCGCCCTTGCTTCAGCAATTGCATCAATCACTCGGGGACGTTCAACGGTTTTTAAACGATGCAACTCTTCACGTAGCAAAGCTGCTCCTGCAACTGTCATTGGAACTTTTCTCATCATAATATTTACTCTCTAAAACTTCATGTCTTCAAAAAATTTTTTTGCTCGCACAAACCAAGAGTTGGATCTCGGACTATGTTTATTATCTGTCGATAAAGTTTTGTCAAATTGTTTTAACAATTCTTTTTGTTTATGCGTCAAATTAATTGGCGTTTCAACAACTACTCGACAGAGTAAATCACCCGTTGCACCACCTCGAACCGACGGCACACCCATTCCTTTCAAACGAAATACTTTACCTGATTGAGTTTCAGCAGGAATCTTAAGTTTTACCCGACCATTTAAAGTAGGAACATCCAGTTCCCCTCCTAATGATACAGTCATAAAATTCACAGGTACTTCAAAATGTAAATGATTACCTTCTCGTTCAAATAAATCATGCTTTTTTACCGCAATTTGTACATACAAATCACCAGCGGGTGCACCTGGTTCGCCCGCCTCGCCTTCGCCATTTAAACGAATACGATCACCAGAGTCAACACCTGGCGGTATTTTAACAGATAATTTTTTAGTTTGTTTCATTCGCCCTTTTCCACGGCAACCTGGGCAAGGATCTTTAATCACTTTACCCCGACCATAACAAGTAGGGCAAGTTTGTTGAACAGAGAAAAAGCCTTGTTGTATGCGAACTTGACCATGGCCATTGCAATCAGAACAGGTAACAGGTCTTGCCCCTTTGCGCGCACCAGACCCATCGCAATCGCGGCAAGCCACTAAGGTTGGCACCATGATTTCAACGGTTTTGCCAAAAACTGCTTCTTCTAAAGTAATTTCTAAATTATAACGTAAATCAGAACCACGTTCAGGGCCACCTCGACCACCGCCAAAAATATCACCGAAGATATCCCCGAAAATATCACTAAAATTCATCCCAGCCCCGCCGCCGCTAAAACCACCCATCCCTTCACTGGCTGCATGACCAAATTGATCGTAAGCGGAACGTTTACGATTATCCATTAAGACTTCATAAGCTTCTCGTGCTTCTTTAAAGTCTTCTTCGGCTTTTTTATCTCCAGGATTTCGATCTGGATGACATTTCATAGCAAGACGACGAAAAGATTTTTTAATTTCTTCTTCACTTGCATTTCGAGAAACGCCTAAGACGTCATAATAATCGCGTTTTGACATATTTCAATAACCAATCTAAAATTTTAAAATTTATACTTCTTCGATATTATTATGTAGGGTGGATTAGGCGTTCTTTGCCGTAATCCACCCTACATTATTATTACTTCTTATCGTCTTTCACTTCTTCAAATTCAGCATCAACGACGTTTTCATCTTTTTTATCTGCACCACCTGCAGCAGAATCTGTGGAAGAAGATGCATGAGGCTCACCCCCAGATTGTTGCTGTTGTTGGCCTGCAGCATATAATCGCTCAGCCATTTTCGCAGATGCATCCGTTAAATCTTTGGTTTTTGCATCAATTAACTCTTTATCACTCCCTTTCACTGCTTCTTTTAATGCTTCAGTGGCTTTTTCAATTGCTTGACGCTCATCAGCAGATACTTTATCACCTGCTTCTTTTAAAGATTTAGTCACAGAATGAATCATATTATCTGCTTGATTGCGTGCATTGACTAATTCATGAAATTTACGATCATCAGCCGCATGCGCCTCAGCATCTTTCACCATGTTTTTAATTTCATCTTCAGATAAACCGCTGGAGGCTTTGATTACAATAGATTGCGCTTTGCCAGTTGCCTTATCTTTAGCAGACACATGCAAAATACCATTGGCATCAATATCAAAAGCCACTTCTACTTGTGGCATGCCACGTGGAGCAGGTGGAATATCTGTTAAATCAAAACGTCCTAAAGATTTATTCGCAGAGGCCATCTCACGTTCACCTTGTAATACGTGTACAGTCACTGCCGTTTGATGATCACTTGCTGTTGAGAACACTTGATTTGCTTTGGTGGGAATCGTGGTATTTTTTTCAATAAGCTTAGTCATGACACCGCCTAATGTTTCAATCCCTAAAGATAAAGGCGTCACGTCTAATAATAAAACATCTTTTACTGCACCGGATAAAACAGCGCCTTGAATGGCAGCGCCCACAGCGACTGCTTCATCTGGATTCACATCACGTCTGGGTTCTTTGCCAAAGATTTTTTTAACAGTTTCTTGTACTAATGGCATACGTGTTTGACCACCCACCAAAATCACATCCGCAATGTCATTGATATCAATCCCTGCATCTTTAATCGCCGTTTTGCAAGGCTGAGTCGTACGTTCTATTAAATCTTCAACTAAAGATTCTAGTTTTGCTCGTGTCATCTTGAGATTTAAGTGCTTAGGACCGCTTGCATCAGCTGTAATATAAGGCAAGTTAATTTCAGTTTGTTGACTGGATGATAATTCTATTTTGGCTTTTTCGGCCGCTTCTTTTAGACGTTGCAAAGCTAAAGGATCATTACGTAAATTAAAGCCAGAGCTTTTTTTGAATTCATCGACTAAATAATTAATAATCCGTAAATCAAAATCCTCACCCCCTAAGAAAGTATCACCATTAGTTGATAACACTTCAAATTGGTGCTCTTTATCTACTTCAGCAATTTCAATAATAGAAACATCAAACGTCCCACCGCCTAAATCATAAACGGCTATTTTTCTGTCCCCTGGTTTTTTATCCATACCAAAAGCAAGCGCCGCAGCCGTTGGTTCATTGATAATGCGTTTGACTTCAAGACCTGCGATTTTCCCTGCATCTTTGGTCGCTTGACGTTGTGAATCATTAAAATAAGCAGGAACAGTGATCACAGCTTCTGTCACAGGATGACCAAGATAATCTTCGGCGGTTTTTTTCATTTTCATTAAAACTTGGGCGGAGACTTGTTGCGGTGCTAATTTTTTGCCAGCCGCCTCAATCCAAGCATCGCCATTGTCTGCACGCACAATAGTATAAGGCACAATTTCTTTGTCTTTACTAACAACTTCTTCATCGTAACGTCGACCAATCAATCTTTTTGCTGCATAAATCGTATTTTTAGGGTTAGTCACCGCTTGACGTTTTGCCGGCTGGCCAACTAATACTTCGCCATCTTCAAGATAAGCAACAACAGAAGGGGTGGTGCGGTCTCCTTCAGCATTTTCGATGACGCGCACTTTATCACCTTCCATCACTGCGACACAGGAATTTGTTGTACCTAAATCTATACCAATTACTGAACTTGTTGCCATAGTATTCTCCAAATTAATCAATACAGTTTACTTAAGCGTCCTTACTATAAACTCAACTATTTATTTACCATTTTCTACCATATGAGGGTCAATTTCGTTTTTTCAAGTCTCTATTTTGCCACAATGACTAAAGCGGGTCTGACTAACCGCTTGTTTAAAAGATAACCTTTTTGCAATACTTGAATGACAGTCCCAGGTTTGACTGCTTTATCTTCTATCGTTGAAACAGCTTGATGCAACTCTGGATTAAAAGGCTGTGATAAAGGATCCAGTTGTTCAACCCCAAATTTTTCTAGAGTAGTGATAAACATTTTCAAAGTAAGACTCACCCCATCTAACAAAGTACCCGCTTCTGAGGCTTCGTTGTTATGAGCAAGAATAGCTCTTTCTAAGTTATCAATAATGGGTAAAAGTTCAGATACAAACTTTTGTAAAGCATATTTATGTGCTTTTGCAATATCTTCTTCGGTTCGACGTTTCATGTTGTCTGATTCGGCTTGCATACGCAAAATGCGTTCCCAATATTCTTTTACTTTTTCTTCTGCATTCAATAATTGGCCTTGCAATTCTTTTGTGGCGGGATCAAGTATGACTTGATCTAGCTCTTCACTCGTTAGTGGCTGGCCTTCTTCCTCTTTATCTAATATTTTTCCTAATGAGCCCGTGCTACTACTC
>JABDDD010000020.1:24766-28431 GCA_013287765.1 Gammaproteobacteria bacterium
ACTTGAAACCTCCCTAAACTTTATAAAAATAAATTATAAAAATATATTATAAAAAAACTGATAATAGCTATATGGGGATGATCTAGTCATGATTCAAGGCAGCTGATAATAACTTTGCTGTCACATCTACTGCCGCAATCACCCGTTCATAGGGCATACGAATAGGTCCTATTACCCCTAAACTGCCTATAATTTGCCCATCAATAGAGTAAGAAGTGGTCACAATACTGCATTCATCAAAAACTTCATAGCCTGATTCATTGCCAATAAATATTTGAATGCCTTCAGCGCCTAGTGTGTACTCTAATAAAGTTAAAATTTCTTGCTTTTGGGTTAAAGCCTCAAATAAAATCTTCAAACGCTCCAACTTAACATCATTATTTGAATAATTTAATAGATGATTTTGCCCTGCCAGCATAAAGTCTTTGTCTTCCTCTTCTTCTATAAAAGCTTTATGTCCTACATCAACCGCTGCTTGAAATAAATAAGCCATCGTGTCACTTTCTTCTCGAATGGCATGCAATAATTCTTTCCGAATAGTTAATAAGCTTTTGCCAACATAATGAGTATTTAAATAATTAGCGGCTTCTTGTAACTCGCTAGATGAATAAATTCTATCGGTATAAATAACCCGATTTTGCACTTCTCGATTATTTAAGATTAAAATAACCAGTACACGATTAGTTGAAAGCGGCAAAAATTCTACTTGACGTAATTTAATGCGATTACGCCGCGGCAATGCAACAACGCCTGTTAATTGCGTTAAATTCGATAATAAAGCAGAAGCGGACTGTAATAAATTAGGTAAATTAGAATCAGGATCAAGTTTGCTCTGTAAACTATCTGTTCCTGTCATTGTTTGTGGGTTAATCATTAATAAGCTATTGACAAATAAACGATAACCTAGGGTCGTCGGCACACGCCCTGCTGATGTATGCGGAGAGACTAAGTAGCCAGCTTCTTCTAAATCCGCTAGAATATTGCGGATAGTTGCAGGACTTAAACCCAAGGCGCTTTCATGAGCAAGCGTTTTTGAACCAATGGGGCATCCTTCTTGAATATAGCGCGCAACTAAGATATTTAGTACAAGACGAGCACGTTCATTGAGAGTCACATCATGCATATTCACTTAACCTCATTTACCTCCGGGATGCGAAAGATTAATATAACATAATTCTAGCAATCATTAAGATCATTCTCTAAAGGCAGAACTAATATATGACAGCTTTCAAAACAGTAGGTATTTTTGGTCGCGTTCAAAATCCAGGTGTTCGCGAAACCTTAAAAGCATTAGTGCATTATCTTTCGAAATTGCACCAAGATTTTTTTGTAGAAAGTGAAACGGCATGCCAATTAAATGATGAGAAAGTCAATATTATTTCTCGTGAAGACCTAGGCGCGCAGTGCAATTTACTCATTGTTGTTGGCGGAGATGGTAGTTTATTACATGCAACGCATACTATTATAGAACAAGATATTCCTGTATTAGGTATCAATCGAGGTAGTTTAGGGTTTCTAACTGACATTCACCCAACGGAGCTTAAAAAAATTCAGTCTATTTTAGCTGGGCAATATACTATTGAACAACGTTTTTTATTAACAGCGACGTTACAAAATGGCAACCAGGCTATTAATCAAGAGGATGCTTTAAATGAAGTTGCGATTATTCCTGATTCAGTCCCGCATATGATTGAATTTGAAATCTATATTGATGACCAATTTGTTTGTAGCCTGAATTCTGACGGAATTATTATTGCAACCCCCACAGGCTCAACTGCTTATGCCTTATCAGGCGGAGGACCCATTCTACATCCCGAATTAAATGCTATTGTATTAGTGCCCATGTTTCCGCATTCTTTAAATAGCCGGCCAATTGTTATTAATGCTGAGCGTGAAATTAAAGTCAAAATCACGCATAATAATAAAACTTCTCCGCGTATTAGCTGTGATGGGCATGCTCATTTATCAGCTAAACCTGGCAGTACTATTGCAATCCGTAAAAAAGAAAAAAAATTACAGCTGATTCACCCAATTGATTATAATTATTATGAAGCCTTAAGAAGCAAGCTCCATTGGGGGAAAAAAATTATCGCATCTTAAAATTGGGAATCTTATGCTAATACAAATTCATATTCATCATTTAGTAACGATCCATGAACTCAATTTAGAATTTAAATCTGGCACAACTGTTATTACTGGTGAAACAGGCACTGGCAAATCTATTTTAATAGATGCTATTTTGCTTGCCTTAGGCGCAAGAGCAACAGGAGATATGGTTCATCCTCAATTTGACAAAGCAGAAATCGCTTTAAGTTTTAATATCAGTCAATTACCTAAAGCCCAAGCATGGTTAAAAAATTATGATCTGAATAATAATGAAAATGAGTGTCTTATTCGTCGAACCATTCACCGCGATGGACGGTCGCGCTGTTTTATCAATAGTATTCCCTCAACGTTACAACCTTTGCGTGAATTAGGCGAATTATTAGTACATATCCACGGACAACATGAGCATCAATTTTTATTAAAAACCGACATGCAACGTTATTTATTAGATCAATATGCGCAACATCTGCATTTAGTCGAGCATATTCAGGATTTAAGTCTTGAATGGCAAAAATTAAATCAAACTATTATTCAATTACGCAATAGTATACATAACGATAAAGCGCAGCGTGAATTTTTAGCTTTTCAACTACAAGAATTAAATCAATTGCAATTAGTGGAAAATGAATTTCAAAAATTGGACAGCGAGCATAAACAGCTTAGTTCTGCAGATGAATTATTACGATGCATTCACTATGCATTACAACAATTAGTGGATAATGAAAATAATGAAAATATCAATGCAACTTATTTTTTACAAGAAGCATTACAATCTTTAGATGCCTTACAAAAAGCAGAGCCAAAAATTTTAAATTGGCTAGAATCTATTAAAAGTGCGCTTATTCATATTCAAGATACAGAAGATGAATTACGTCATTATTTAGAAAAAATTAACTTAAGTCCTGAACGATTAACATGGTTAGAAAATCGCATTAGTCAATTATTTGATTGTGCGCGCAAATACAAAGTCGCGCCTGATGAATTATTTCTTTTGCAACAAAAAATAGCACTAGAACAAAACGAGCGTGAGGCTGATGCTGCAAAATTAGGTGAATGGATTACAAAATTAGATATTTTTGAAAGTCGTTATTATGAAAAAGCCACTGAATTAAGTCAAAAAAGACAAAAAGCAGCAGACAATTTATCCATAGAGATCACAAAAATGATTCGTGAGTTAGCTTTAAATCACGCTGAATTTCACATTCATTTAGAACAAGAACATCCGGCACGTATTACACACTATGGATTTGAAAAAGTAATTTTTCAAATCAAAACCAATTTAAATCAACCTTTGCAACCGCTAGCAAAAATTGCATCGGGTGGCGAACTATCACGTATTGGACTTGCAATTCACATTGCAACAGCGGGTTTGCATGCAACACCTAGTTTAATTTTTGACGAAGTAGATGTCGGAATTGGCGGCACGACTGCTTATAAAGTCGGTCAATTATTACGTTGTTTAGGCGAGTCTCACCAGGTATTTTGTATTACTCACCAAGCACAGGTGGCGGCAGTCGCTAAACATCACATTCGCGTAACAAAAATAAGTGAAAATAATT
>JABDDD010000021.1 GCA_013287765.1 Gammaproteobacteria bacterium
TTCAAATTGACCGAGTGGGTCATTTGCACCGGCTCTTTTGCCAGACTGAGGATCAATGCGCACGCTCACAATCCCAACCGGCGGATCAATTGGTTGCTCGGGTTCGTTTTTAAGCGCTGCTTGCATGAATTCCACCCACATCGGCAGTGCCGCTTGTGAACCATATTCATGTAAAGAACGTTGTTGTTGATCATAGCCAATCCACGCAACAGTGACAATATCGCTATTGTATCCCACAAACCATGCATCTACTTGGTTTTGCGTGGTACCTGTTTTACCCGCTAAATCTTTTCTATCTAAAATACGTGCACGCGACCCCGTTCCTTGTTGAATTACATCACGTAAAGCAGAAGAAATAAGAAAAGCATTTTGTGCGCTAATGACTCTTGGTGCAAAAGTCTTACTCGGCTTTACTATTTTTTTAGGCAATATAGGATCGGGTAAACAGTTTGGACAGGCAACCAATGGGTTGGCTTGATAGAGTAACTGACCCTCTGGGCTTTTAATGCTTTCTATCATAAAAGGAACAACTTTAAATCCAGTATTCGCAAAGATTGCATAGGCAGATGCCATTTGCAACGGTGTAACAGCCGCCGTTCCTAATGCTAATGCAAGGCCTGGCGGCAATTGGTCTTTGTTGAAACCAAAACGCTCTGCATAATCAATTGCATAATGAATACCAATTAAATCTAATAAACGTATCGACACTAAATTGCGGGAATATTTAATAGCATCTCGAAGACGCGTTGGACCATAAAAACGATGCTCATCATTTTGCGGACGCCATAAGCTATTATCATTGTTTTCAATAACAATAGGGGCGTCATTAATCACAGTGGCTAATGTATAACCTTTTTCTAAAGCAGCTGAATAAATAAAAGGTTTAAAACTTGAACCCGGCTGACGATTGGCATTGGTGATGCGATTAAATTTACTGCTTTGGTAATCAAATCCGCCTACTAACGCTTCAATGCTGCCATTGTTAGGATTCAGTGCCACAATGCCAGCTTCGGCTTTTGGAATTTGGGCTAAACGCCAGCCGTCAGTTGTTTCTTGAATACGGATGACATCGCCTAATTTAACAATATCCGCCGTTGTTTTAGGATGCGGACCTAAATAATCCTGATTCAGTTGCGGGCGAGCCCAGGCTAATCCTTGCCATGGAATAATAATCAGCGAGCCATTGGCGCGCAAAGCCGTCACGGTATGTGAAGTTAAATCAATCACGGCAGCTGGCTCTAAACCATTGCTTAACGGTAAATCTCCTAATTTTTTCTCCCACTCTTCCATTTGATTTAAACTGGGGGTGCCAAAAGATTGTTCAGGTCCGCGATACCCATGGCGTTGATCATAAGCTAATAAGTTATTTCGTATCGCTTGATTAGCAGCGTTTTGTAAGGTGCTGTCAATGGAAGTGTAGACTTTAAAACCATCAGTATAAATTTGATCGCCATACATTTCTAGCATTTGTTGCCGAACCAATTCACCCACATAAGGCGCTTTGACCTCGGTTTGTAATTCGTGATAATGCGCATTAAGAGGAGCAATAATAGCTGCTTGATAGGCTTTTTGATCAATGTAATGCAGCTCAAGCATGCGAGATAAAACATGATCGCGTCGTTTGACAGCCGCAAGTGGATTAGTAATTGGATTTAAAGCAGAAGGCGCTTTGGGAAGCCCTGCGAGCATTGCAAATTCATCCAGCGATAATTCTTTGAGTGATTTACCATAATAAACTTCTGCAGCAGCTTCCACTCCATAAGCGCGGGCGCCAAAGAAAATTTTATTAAGATAAAGTTCCAGAATTTTCTGTTTGCTCAGTGTATGATCAATTTTGAGTGCTAGTAAAATCTCTCTTACTTTACGACCAAATGTTTTATGTCGAGTTAAATAAAAATTACGTGCGACTTGCATGGTAATCGTGCTACCACCTTGCTCCTTGCGACCTGTTAAAATAAGCTTAATGCCCGCACGGATCAGGCCTGAAATATCAACGCCTGGATGTTGAAAATACCGTTGATCTTCAGTGGCTAAAACAGCGTCAATCAGTGGTTGCGGAATTTGATTGTACGGAATGGGGATGCGTAATTTTTCGCCATATTCGGCAATTAACTTGCCATCATGCGTCAAAATTTGCATGGGCACTTGTAATTGCTCTGTTTTAAGTTCATCAATATTGGGTAATTGGAATTCTATGTAATACATTATGCCCACAGTCACAATGACTGCAGCAAAGAGTCCAGAGAGAAAAGCTATTTTTAAAAATCTGAGCAGAAATTTCATAAGTTATTAATAAATGGCAATATAAATTGCTTGCATTTTACATCAATGATTGGCACCATATTAAATCATTTTTAGCAAAAAAGCATGTTGTTTTATTCTTAGGCTATTTCTTTCTTTACCCATCAGTCAATTTTTTGATCTATTTCGCTCATTTTTCGTAAAATTTCTTAAAAATTTCTTAATTTTCTTAATTTTTTTCTCAAGGAGAATAGCTATGTTGCGATTTTTTCCAGGATTAGGCCAGCGAGGGTTAGGCCTGGATATCCAAAAGCATGAAATCCGTTTAGTCCAATTACGACGAAAACATCATCAGGTGATACTTGAAAAAGCCGAAATCATTGCATTAGCGGCTAATGCAATTGTTGATGGAAAAATTCAACAAGTCGACGAAGTGCAGATGGCGTTGCTTACGTTAATCCAAAAAACAAAAGTAGGGAAATGTACAACAGTGATTGGGTTGCCGGCCAACTGCATGATTAGCAAACGGGTACAACTTCCTGCAAATCTTACCCCTATTGAACTTGAAACAGAATTGACTAGCCATTTATCGAATTATTTTCCAGGTATTAAAGAACTGCTTTTTTACGATTATATGAAATTATTATCCAAGGATTCGCGTAATGATTCTATTTTTGTGGTGGCTGCACGAGGCGATCAAGTCATGAATTATGTGAATGTGGTACAAAGTGTTGGGTTAAAAGTAGCAATTGTTGATATTGATCTTTATGCATTAATGCGAGCCGTGCAATTTGCGATAAGAAAAGAGGTTAAACAGTCTTCTTTTATTTTATTGGATATGAGTTCAAGCATGGCGCAGATGATTGTCATGCATCAGGAAGAGCTGATTTTTTATCAATCTTTTATGGTTGATACACCCGATCAATTTTATCTGCAATTAAAGCAAGCTTGGCATCTTTATCGTGGGACGCAGATAGAGCTTAACTTGCAACCTATTTTTTTATTAGGTGGAGAGCCTGCACTTGCAAGATGGATTGAGCAAACATTTTTGATGAGCACTTATTTTATTGATCCCTTGCAAAATCTTCTGGAGAGTTCTAATGTTTCTTGCAAACTATCGGCAGCGTTTGGTCTTGCTTTAAGGGCAATATCTTAGATGATGAATATTAATTTGCTGCCTTGGCGGATGTATCAACGGGCACGAGCGCGACGGATAAAAAAAATCGGTTGGATAGGATTATGGGTGTGTGTATTGCTCATCATGCTATTTAATAAAAATATCTTTCATCTAGCTAAACCGCCGCAATTACAGCAGAAAAATCAAAAAAAAATAATAAAGCCTGCGATTATTTCATTACAAACGGTTAGTCTAAAGCAATTAAAATTTATTGGATTTATCCAACAAAATAATATTATTTGGGCATTGATTAGCTTACCCAATGGCGTGACACAAGTTGTTGTCATAGGAGATATTATTGGCAAAGAGCATGCGCGGGTATTGAATATTTCAGAGCAAGGAATAGATCTCGGTGTTCGTTTTATTTCAAGGAAAAATTATGTTAAATCATCTTAAATATATTATTTTTTTTCTAACAGTCAGTTTTTTTGTTTTAGCGCGTGCTGCTATTAACGATCAACTTATTTCACTTGATTTACAAAATGTACCTATTCAAGATGCTTTACATATTTTAGCTCGATTTAATCATATGAATATAGTCATCAGTCCTGCAATCCAAGGAACAACGTCCGTTCATTTACATAAAATACCAGCAAAAGAAGCTTTTAACTCATTGATCATTTCAGAGCATCTTACGCAATGGCAAATTAACCATGTTTGGTTTGTTGGCTCTTGGGATGAGCGTATGCAATACCAATCTCAACAAGCAAAAATGGATGATTTAACACAAACAACCTCACCACTCATCACGCGTATTTTTAAAATTCATTATGCAAAAGCCAAAGATATTGCAAGTTTAATCAAAGATCATACTAATTCTTTGTTATCTTCTCGTGGGCGTATTCGTGTTGATTTACGCACGAATACACTGTGCATTCGCGATATTAAAGATCGGTTACAAGAACTTGCTTGGCTCATTCAACAATTAGATGTGCCAGTCCCGCAAGTTTTAATTGAAGCCCATTTGGCAAGTGTTGATTATAATTATGAAAAAAACCTAGGCATCGCTTTTTCATCCGGTACCCATGAGACGACTGCTACTAATAATGGTGTCATTACTTTAATCAATGGCGTGCGTTTAAATGTCCAATTATCTGCCCTTGAAAGCGAAGGCCATGCTGAATTGATTTCAAGCCCCAGTTTATTGACGGCTAATCAACAAACCGCTTCAATTGAATCAGGTGAGGAAATTCCTTATCAGGAAATTAGCAAAAGTGGTGCAACTGGCGTTTCTTTTAAAAAAGCTGTCTTGAGTCTTAAAGCAACACCAGAAATTATGCCTAATCATCAAATTTTATTAGAGTTACAAGTGAATCAAGATAAGCCTAATGGCCATATGGTGTTAGGCGTGCCTTCAATCAGTACACAACAGATTATCACACAGATTTTGGTCAAGAGTGGTCAAACAATAGTATTAGGAGGGATTTATGAAACAAATAAGGCGCAAGATAGTCAGAATATTCCGCTTTTAAGTAAAATTCCGCTTGTAGGCTGGCTATTTGGGCAGCACAATGTAACTAAGGGTAAACGAGAGCTGCTGATTTTTGTAACGCCTAAAGTTATTTAATTTTTAAACCGCGATTAATTATGAAAAAAGTGCAATTTCAAAATATTTTTTTAATTGGACCGATGGGCGCGGGGAAAAGTAGTGTCGGAAAATATTTGAGCGATGAGCTCGATATGGATTTTTATGACACAGACGAAGAGATCGAAAAAAGAACGGGTGTGGATATCGGCTGGATTTATGATGTAGAAGGTGAAGAGGGATTTCGTAAACGAGAAATTAATCTCATCACTGAATTGAGCAGTTTATCGAATATTGTTTTGGCAACAGGGGGCGGTACTATTTTGGCTCCAGAAATTCAAAGTTTATTAAAAAAACATGGTTTAGTTATTTTTCTAGATGTTTCTCTTGAATATCAACATAATCGCACCGTCAATGAAAGTCGTCGTCCTATGCTGCGTGTGCTCAATCGTAGTGAAGTGATTGAAAAATTATATACAGAACGAACGCCTATTTATAATAAATTAGCTGATTATCATGTTTTAACGGATAACCGTAATGTCCGTATGGTTGCAGAAGATATTATGCAATGGTTGGGTAAGAAAAAATAGAAAAAATAGTGATGCATACTTAAAACCTGTTATCCTTCGATTTTCAAAAGACTTAAAGGGAAAATTGAATATGACAGGTAACATTTATCAAGAAGCGATGTCTCGTCTTGATCAAGCAGCAGCGTATGCTGATATTGATCCAGAAGCTGTTTTAAAGTTAAAACATCCAAAAGCATGTCTGCAAGTCTCCATTCCTGTGCGCATGGATGATGGCAGTTTAAAAATTTTTACCGGATTTCGTGTGCATCACAATGATGTACGAGGCCCGACGAAAGGCGGTATTCGTTTTCATCCAGATGTTTCACTCGATGAGGTTAAAAGCTTAGCTTTTTGGATGACGATTAAATGCGCGGTCGTTGGCATTCCATTTGGCGGTGGTAAGGGCGGTGTGATTGTCGATCCTAAAAGTTTATCGCGTTTAGAATTAGAGCGTTTAAGCCGAGGATACATTGAGCAAGTAGCCAATTTCATTGGTCCTGATGTGGATATTCCAGCGCCTGATGTGTATACCAATGCCATGATTATGGGTTGGATGATGGATGAATATTCTAAAATTGCGCGTTGTTTAAGTCCTGCTGTTATTACCGGCAAGCCTATTCCGTTAGGTGGGAGTTTAGGTCGTGAAGATGCAACAGCGCGTGGTGGTTATTATTGTATTAAAGAAATTGAGAAAAAACGCAAATGGGATCCGCGGCAAATTCGTGTAGCTGTCCAAGGATTTGGTAATGCAGGTCAACATATTGCAGATATGTTATATCAAGATGGCTATCAAATTGTTGCAATTAGCGATTCAAAAGGTGGTATTTATCGTCAGCAAGGATTTGATGTCCCGAGTATTGTGCATGTTAAAAATAGCTCAAAAGAATTACAGGCAGTTTATTGTGAAGGGTCTGTCTGTCAATTAGTTGAAGCAGAGATTATTACCAATGAACAATTATTAGAATTAGATGTGGATCTGTTAATTCCGGCAGCGCTTGAAAACCAAATTACTGGTGAGAATGCTGCTAAAATTAAAGCAAGCGTTATTGTGGAGCTTGCCAATGGTCCGACCACGGTTGACGCGGATGCTATTTTGCAAAAAAAATCGGTATTAGTGGTACCTGATATTTTAGCCAATGCAGGCGGTGTGACAGTTAGCTATTTTGAATGGGTGCAAAATAAATCGGGTTATTATTGGCGGCTTGAAACGATTGATGAACGATTAAAAGAAATTATGTTACGTGAATTTAATAATGTTTATGAGCTAATGGAATCACATCAAGTCCATATGCGTACAGCAGCTTATATTCATGCTCTTAATCGACAAGCAGAAGCGGTTGTGGCGCTTGGAACGCAAAGTTATTTCTCATCACAGCCTCATTCAGAGCAAGCAAAACGAGCATCTGTGCAAGAGAAAGTTTAATAAAAGTTTTATAATTATATAATATCCTACCGCTCACGCAATAAAGCGTTAGCGGTGGGATAGAGGGTGTTACTGACTGGTGCTTCCAGAGGTTGCAGGTTGCGCACCAGATTGTGCGGGAGCCGCGCCAGACATAGCAGGAGCAGGTGCACCTGATTGTGCTGGGGCAGCACCAGACATAGCAGGCGGTGTCGTTCCAGATTGTGCAGGCATGGTGCCTGAAACAGCAGCAGGCGCTGCAGAATTATCTGTTGAGGTTGTGGTTGCATCTGTTGAAGTACTGTTAGTCCCGGAAGTGGCGGTGCCAGTTGTGCCAGACATAGCTGCTGTACCAGAAGTTGCCGTAGTGGTATCATCCGTGCTTGATTTTTGCTGACAAGCTGTTACCCCAATAATGCAAAGTCCTGCGAGTGCTGCAAATAATATATTTTTACGCATATGGATTCCCTTTTATAAAACAAGTTAATAAATAAAGCAGGAGGAGCTCTTTCCTCCATAAAAAAAACCATCTTATCCTAAAACAGCTTATCTGCAAAGTGAGAGATATTTATTTAGCGCAAGTTCAGAATTCTTTTAGGAGTTAGAAGAGAGTTGATTCCATTATAACATCATGATTTTTATCGATTAAAAGGAATTTTAGCCAAAGTGAAGGGGTCAAGTCTGGATAATTGATATTTCCATATCAATTGTCCAGACTTGACCCTCTTTCTCTTTTTTCCCCTCTTCTAGTGTAAGGCTGCAGGTTTCTTTTTAGGATGTTGAAGACTCTCAATATTTTCAGAATTTTTTATAGTTTTTAATTGCTGATACTTAGCAATTTCATCCAAGGCTTCTCGTGGAGATTTTATTCCTTTTGTTGCGTAGAATATAATTTTCAGTATGGGAGCATCAGCTTGTCTGCTGAAAAAATTCTGACTGACAATTTGTTGCTTTATTTGCTTTAATAGCTTCATACTATCAATCTTCTCAAATAATTTATTATATTCTTCTTTTAGCCTTCGCACAGGATAGGTAAAATCTGGAGATTTTGAAAGAATACTTTTAAAATAAGCATCTGCTAAATATTCTTCAAATTTTATAAAATCTTCTCTAAGGCCTGAACAAAAATCATTAATTTTTATTGATTCAATTTCTTGGCGCATCTGTACAATCATCTCATTAAGCGCTTCAAATTCTCTTAACATCTTTTGCAGTTTTTCATGTGTACTTTTATAATTAAGTGTTTTTTTACTTTCATCAATAAGATGATTTGCCCATTGTTTTAATGCAATCACTGCTTGTTGATCAGGTAGTCGTTTAGGTAGTTTTGAATAATTGGGTAAGCTAAAAATTTTAATATAAGCTTCAGTATTTTTTAAGCTTTCAAAAGTAGTCAATGGTAAGGTTAAAAAACCATATTGTACAGTCGCACTGGGTGATTGATGCAGTGTGTAAGATCCCGGGAAATTGATCCCATAAACTAATTTTAAGTTACCTTTCACAGAGAAATGCTGATAACCTTGCTTTATCAATGCTTCATTAAATTGAGCAACAAATGATGCGTTTACAGCTGTGGATTGACCAGCAAAACATGTATAAAAATCAAATATCAAAGGCGTTAAAGATGTCAAAGGCGTCAGAAGAGAAAAATGAAACTGGTCGAGGATTGTCATTAATGATTTTATCTTCCAATGCGTCCATCTCACGCCTTGACCTGTTATGTTTGCGCCCATCAGTTCGTTGCATCCCTCACGACCATGTGCATCAAAAATAACAGTAATGCTTCCAACCCACTTTTTTGCAGCGAGTTTAACAGTCATATCTTTTTGCAATTGTGTCGCATAATTTTTTTCATCTGTTATTTTAAATTCATAAAAAGAATATGAGAGAGGTTCATGAAATTGTTGTTTAACTTGACCAATATTTTTTTGATAATATTGAGCAAAATCATTTTGAGTTTCTACATTGTTGAAGTTAAGGTATAAAAAATTTTCTGAATGATAAGGATGTTCCGGTGGCAAAGCTTTCGCTATTTTTTTTAAAGTAATTGATTTATAAAAATCAAATAGTTCCATTTCACTTTGAGGAGTTGATTTAATTAATACTAATCCTTCTAGCGAAGTATCGGAACTTGCAATTAGCTCATTTTTTTCAATATCCAAATGAATACATTTTTTGTTTCCAAATATATTCGTTCTATTGGGTTTAGTATAAATATATAATTGATAAATATTATCTTTTCCAAATACTACACAATAACGAGTTTCTACACGAAAATGGTTTGCAATAAAGTCTTCCATAATTTTATAAGCTTGATCTGATAATGAAAAGGAAGAGACTGTTGCTGGCGATGTTGACACCATTGCATCTAAAATAAAATTCAGCTCAGTAACCGGGGTAATTTGAAGATTTTTTTTATTAGGCATATCACTCTTCCAGTCTATTATTTTCAAAAAAAGTACAAAGTACAGGGGTCAAGTCTGGATAATTCTTTTCTCTTTCTTTTATCGATTAAAAGGAATTTTAGCCTGACCAATGAGCGCTATTTAATCAGGAATGAAAAAAATCATCTAAGGTCACTACATTTGATACCAATTCTTTTGAGTAATCGTTTTGTTTTAAACCGTTTGCACTGATAATGGCAAGAAAAATATGTTTATTGGTATGGGTATGTTCTTTGAATACTTTTATCTTACTTTTAAGAGCTTCTGCATAACTCTTATCAATAATAAATATTTTGTCCGTATATTTAATTTCACATAATGTAATTGCGTCATCGCTTCTATCAATTAGTAAATCAATTTGCGCACCTTTCTGTTCTTTTTTTCTTGTGACTAAACGCCAAGAGGCTATATTTTCAGCTGTCTTGATATTAAGTGCTTGCACAATATGATTAGTATGCTTATAGCAAATGGCTTCAAATGCATAACCAGCCCATACATGATAAATCGGTTTTTCAATCTGCTTTAGCCAATAATGTTCTGGCAATTGTTTAGATTTGTTTGAAAATAACCAATAAATGTAGAATAAACAAAATTCATCAATGACTTTAAAATACTCTCCTCGTTGTTTTTCCCAAGGAATATAAACATCAATAAAATGGGTTTGAACTAAATTATTTAATCGATCAGTCAGGCGCCCACCACCGGGAGATAACTTTGATAAGGATTCAATTTCAGCACGACTCATCCCTTCTTTTTTCTTAGCAATTAATTTTATTAATTCAATGTAATTGCTTGCTTCATGAAACAACGAATTAAATAATTTTTGGAATTCATCCCTCAATGGGGCATTTCTAGCAAAAAAGATATTTTGAATGTTTTCTGCAGCAGATAAGCTTTTTTCCACATAGTTTAAATAATATGGAATACCACCTAATGCCATATATAGTTCTAACACATGGCTTTTGCTCAGATGAATAGTTCGATGAGTTAGATAGAGATGCGTTTCTTCCAAACTAAAAGGAGCAAGCTTCATCTCGCAGGTGCATCGATTATGCAGCCCTCCTTTATTATAAATAATATTTTTTATTAACCAAGAAGCACTAGAGCCACAAACGACTAAAATAAAGTTCGTTTTTGCTGACCAATAGTGGTTCCAGTAATAATCTAATGCTTCTAAAAACCCTGATTTTGCGGTTGCCATCCAGGGTATCTCATCCATAAATACAACCACTTTTTTATTATTGACTTGATTTTCAATAAACTGATTTAATGTTCTAAAAGCCTCTTCCCAAGAAGAAGGTGTTTTTATTTGCACGCCATGCGTAAATAGTTGAGAGATAGCCTCTGCGAAATGAAGCAGCTGTTTTTTTAATGCGCCGTTTTGCAATCCAGTGGATTGAAAAAATAAACAATCTTGTTGATTAAAGAATGCTCGTATTAAAAATGTTTTTCCAATGCGTCTGCGGCCATACAAGACAATAAATTCTGCGTTTGAAGATTGATAAACCTTCTCAAGCGTTTTAATTTCTTTCTTTCTACCGATTAGCATGATTTTTTATACCGGACACTTATAATGTTATTATAAATGTCCGGTATAAAATTTACAATCCCTATTACAAAACCTGCTATTCCTTAATATTGTCTTAATAATTATATGATATAAATTGATGCATATATTGACATAGCTTAGTGAGGAAGCGCAATGGCACAATCTAACCAACTATTTATCAACCAAGGCACCGAAGAAGAAAGAGCTGCATATACACGTCGGCTCATCGACCACAGGCGTGCTATTATTCAAGCATATTTAGTAGGCACCCTTAGCATTCCTAATAGTGAGAATGCAGTATTAGATGATAATGAAATTTACAATACTTATGCAGCGCATAGAGACCGACAAGAATCAAATCACTGGCAACAAGCTCTATCCAATAATAAAAAAATGATAGGCTATTCAAATATCTTAGAATCATTAATTTATTTAACCTATTTTATTCCAGGTGCAGGATTACTTTCTGTATTTTTTGGTTATTTCTTTAATAATGTTAAAGATGGGTATGCCAGTATGGCAACTGAGGGAACTACTGCAGAAAGAAATAGTAAGCTTTCCCAGCTCAAAAAGATTTGTTTGAATTCTCTAGGCATAATTGCGCTTCTTGGAGGAGCTCTTAATCCGATTAGTGCGTGGATTGGTATAGGTTTTACAGCAGGAAATGCATTTTATAATATTTATAAAAAATACTCGGTTTACAAGGCTGCGAAAAGAGAAGTAGTTTTTCTTCATGCTGACAATGCTCTAGAGAGTGAAATTTATATAAAAAATTTAGACTATGCAAAATCAGATCTTTGGAACACTGTCAGAAATGAAGTTGTAAAGATAACAGCTATTGTTTTTTTAGCTTCTATATTTGTTGGTCTAACAGTTTTAACCAGTGGTTTTTTTCCTCTCATTTGTATTGGTATTGGCAGCGTATTTACTGCATACAATGCTTATGCTAGACATCAGCAAGAAACAAGAGATAAAAATTATAGAGCATACATAGAAATACTAGAGCGCGAAAAAGATCAAAATACAGTAAATGGAAGAATAACCCAGATTCCCCCCGAACAACAACCAATACTAGGCGAGCAAAAAAAGACAATTAGAGATCAATTGATGCAAGATATTATAAAAATAGACCCATTTCTAGAAGGTCCTTTGACAGAAAATAAACCTGAATATAGGACTGCACAACAATTAGAGTGGGATAGGGCAGAAGCTGCTCAACTACAAGAACAATTAAATCGAGAAATGCAACTAGAAGGCGCCGCCGCCGCTCAACCTCAAGGTGCAGAAGATACGGTACCCCCTCCTCTTCCAACTACAACAGAAGTTCTTCTGACATCCGAGCCCGAGGTCGAGGAGTTCTCCACTCTAGATCCTCTTGGGGATATTGAAAGAAGAGTAGACGATAACAAAATACATCGTCAACAATTGCAAAAACTTGCGGCAATAATTACAGATAACACGCATTTAAGACTAATTAGAGGAATCCAAGAAATTTATAAAATAGAATTTAAAAAAATAGAAACCACTACAGCAGAGAATTTACAAAAATTAAAAGAATATTCTGACAAGGGTGAGAATAAGGGGGGAGGTGATCATAGGCCGTCCCAAATAAACAAGAATCTTCTAGCATTAAAATGTCAGATTACTATGGACACTCCTTGGGATGATGGTCCTTTACCAGAAGTCGATAAAAAAACAGAGAATACTAATCCAATCCTACTGCTGGAATATAAGAAGAATGGAATAGATCATCACATTAGTGTTTGTTATAAAGACCTTTTACAAGCGTTGATAAACCCAAAAGAAACCATGAATTTTTTAAGGCTAGGTTTTGATATAATATTAGTAAATGGCAGAATAGCTTTTCAAGAAAAAAACAAAATTTATGAAGTTACTATCCAACCCCAAAAAAAATTAATAGATGAAACACTTAGCTTAATCAAAGAATACGAAGCAACTCAAGCTCCAAAAGTTGAAGTGGGTTCTTCTGCTGTACTTACAGAAGAAGCATTATCCGCTCCTCCCCCTCCCCCTGCTGTTCTGGGACAGCTCTCTGTATTTACTCTTAAAGGGTCAGCCACAACAGATAATCGTAAGCTTTTACCAGAAGAATTACGAAAAAAGCGGCTTGAAAAATTTGGAACAAAATAATACTCCCGCCGCAGCGCATAAAAAAGCTGTTGAGGTATTTTTTTTCTGTTAAAATACTGAACTTTTGAGCATTTGATAAAAATAGGCCATTCTTCATGAGTCAGATTAAAAATAGCCGCTTCCTCCGTGCCATTCGTCGTGAACCTGTTGATGCAACGCCCATTTGGATTATGCGCCAGGCGGGGCGTTATTTGCCTGAGTATCGCGCTCTTAGGCAAAAAGCGGGGAGTTTTATGACGCTTTGTAAAACGCCAGAATTAGCCTGTCAAGCAACTCTACAACCCTTAGCACGTTTTTCGTTAGATGCGGCTATTTTATTTTCAGATATTTTGACTATTCCAGATGCCATGGGATTAGGACTTTATTTTAAAGAAGGTGAAGGTCCGCATTTTACGCATCCTTTGCGTCATGCACGTGATATCCAACAATTAAGTTTACCTGATCCTGAAACTGAATTACGTTATGTGCTAGATGCTATTCGCATGATTCAGCATGAATTGGCCGAAAAAGTGCCCTTAATTGGTTTTTGCGGCAGTCCGTTTACGTTAGCTTCCTATATGATAGAAGGTAAGCCGAATAAATCATTTCCTATGATTCATAACATGTTAAAAAAAGAACCGCAGGTATTGCATCAGTTATTGGATAAATTAGCGTGTGCGATTAGTTTGCATTTAAATGCACAAATTGCGGCAGGTGCCAATGTGGTGATGATATTTGATACCTGGGGTGGGTTATTAAATACGGCAGATTATCAAGAATATTCCCTACGCTATGTTCAACAAATAATCGAAAGTTTGAATTTAGTAGAAGATACTCCGGTTATTTTATTTACGAAAGGCGGAGGCGATTGGTTAGAATTGATGATGCAAGCTGGTTGTGATGTAATTGGAGTAGATTGGTTAGTGAATTTAGCGGATGCTCGTTTGCAAGTTGGAAGTAAAGTGGCTTTGCAAGGCAATATGGATCCCGCTATTTTATACCAATCAAAAGAAATGATTTGTGCAGAGGTGGATCGATTGTTGGCGGAATATGGATCAGGTTCCGGGCATATTTTTAACCTAGGACATGGTATTCCACAAGATGTTTCGCCAGACAATGTAGCAGTATTGGTTGATGCGGTGCATTCATATAGTCGACGTCTTCATGAGGGCGATCAGTATGGCCGAGGCACATTTTAAACCTGCGTGGTGGTTACCTAACTCACATTTTCAAACACTATGGCCTACTTTATGTAGAAGGCCGATCAAACATTTAAACTTTAAACGCGAACGCATTGAATTACCCGACGGGGATTTTATTGATTTAGATTGGGTTGATAAAAATAAAGATCTTAATAGCCCTATCGTTTTTTTGTTGCATGGGTTAGAAGGAACGCTTGATTCTCCTTATGCAAAGGGGATGTTAAATGCGATTTCTGCCGAGGGCTGGCGGGGTGTTTTTCTTTATTTTCGTGGTTGTAGCGGAGAGCATAATCGACTGCCGCGTAGTTATCATTCGGGTGATACGGCAGATGTAGACTATGTGGTTTCTGTATTAAAACAACGCGAGCCTCATGCGCCAATGGCTGCTATTGGGTTTTCACTAGGCGGAAATGTATTAGTCAAATGGTTGGGCGAGACGAGTCAACATAACCCATTGCAGGCAGCCGTTGCAATTTGCGTGCCTTTTGAATTATATAAAGCAGTGCTGCGCATTAATCGTGGTTTTTCTCGGGTCTATCAGTGGCATTTATTAGGTTGTTTGCGCAATAAATTAAAACAAAAGTTAAAAATGTTTTCTTCATCTCCCGTTTCCATGGCAAAACTTGCAACAGTGCGTACGATGCATGATTTTGATGAGCATGTGACAGCGCCTTTACATGGATTTGCCAACGCAAATGATTATTATGTGAAATGTAGTTCTAGAGCTTATTTACCTTATATTTTACGGCCTACTTTATTGGTTCAAGCAAAAGATGATCCATTTATGACGGAAGATCTTTTACCGGGTGAAGATGAACTATCACCACTGGTGCAATTAGAATTAACAGACAGTGGAGGGCATGTCGGATTTGTTTCAGGCAGGGCGCCTTGGGCAGCAGAATATTGGTTAGAGCGGCGAGTGCCGAGTTTTTTGCGGAAGTATTTAAAATAAAAAATCAAAATTTTATTAACAACAAAAAAATATCTTGATCTTCTATTTTATAAATTAACCGTAAATGTTCTATTTCTTCTGAATACAATCCCATCATTCCGGCAATTTTTTTAGCGCCTGGTGGGCGTGGATTAATGGCTAATGCTTCGATGAGTTTGACAATTAATTTTTGATGTTTAGCCGATAGCATTTTAAATTGGCTCAATGCCTTAGGCGCAATTCGAATATGATAAGGTGTCGTCACGGGATTAAAGTTCTTCTTTTAATTGCTCAATGGAAATGGCGTTGGTTAAACGTGCTTCTTTTAAGCTTTCAATCGCTTCTCTTAGATCATGGCGATCTTGAGATTCTTGTAAGGCCAGTAAATCTTCCAGCGGAATAATGGCTGCAATTTCTTTACCACGGCGCGTCAATATGACCCGCTCTTTGCTATGCAGAACGCGATTGATAAGATCAGTAAATTGCTCTTTCGCATCCACTGTGTTCATAATAATAACAGACATGATTACATTCCATTTGTGAAAGTAAATTCCCTAACATGATTGTATGCTAGGGAGGTATTTTTAGATTTAAGCTTGCATTTTTTCTTTTTCCATGGACTCATTATATTTTCCAACACTTGCCAGGCTATTTAATTTAGCACGTAAGGCAAAAGCTGCTTGAGCTTGCGAAATATTATTACTATCGCCATGCCATATTTTCATTGGATACTCTTGTAACGCACGTGCATAAGAATAGCTTAAATTCCAAGGTAAAGCAGGCGATAAAGTATTCATTGCATTTAAATGCGCAGTTGCTTGTTCTGGTGTTTGTCCGCCGGATAAAAAATTAATAGTCGGTACAGCTGCAGGAACGGTGCGACGCAAAATAGTTAAAGTCGCTTTTGCAACTTCTGCAACACTGGCAGGTGTTTTGCATTGTTTGCCGCTGATAATCATGCTGGGTTTTAATACGATATATTCAAGTTTGACTTTGTGTTTAAATAGCGCTTTAAAGACAGCCTGTAACACTTTTTCACTGACTTCTGCGGAACGTTCTAAAGTATAATCTCCGTCAATTAACACTTCGGGCTCAACAATTGGCACTATGTCATTGTTTTGGCAGATCGCGGCATAACGGGCTAAAATTTCTGCATTGGTTTTGATGCTTAAAGAAGAAGGTGTCCCTTCAGAAATAGCATACACAGCGCGCCATTTTGCAAAAGAAGCGCCTAGTTTGCGATAGGCGATTAATCGTTCTGCTAAGCCATCTAATCCTTGAGTGACTTGTTCTTGATTGGTATTTTCAAGCGGAATTAAACCCTTATCTACTTTAATACCAGCTAAAATCCCTAAATTTTTTAATTTTTCAGGAAAAAGCATACCATCAAGTGTCTGTTGGCTTAAGGTTTCTTCATATAAAATGACGCCAGCAATATACTCGTTTAAGTGAGGAGTGGTAATTAATAAATTGCGATAGGCTCGTCGTGATTCTTCGGTAGATTCTACGCTGACAGCGGCTAATCGTTTCCCAATAGTGCCTGCGCTTTCATCAGCGGCTAAAATGCCTTTGCCTTTGGTTGCGAGTTGTTGAATAGTTGCTGCTAAATGACTCATCATACATTCCTCACTCAAATTAACTAAAATTAACTAAAATTAAATGGGGTCAAGGCTAGCATAAAAAGAGTCATGATGCGAGTGATCTTAATGTGCTGCATACTGTCAACGTGCAGTTTTTTAGTATATTATTGGGACAAATATTAGGATTTTTATATGTTAAAAGAATCAATTGAGAGTATTTGCTTAAGTCAATTTGCAGAAAAAAATTTAACAAAATTTGGTACGAGTGGTCTCAGGGGTTTAAACACTGCTTTAACAGATAAAGTCTGTTATGTCTATACGGTTGCTTTTTTGCAATATCTTGAAGAAGTGCAATTATTAAAGCCGGGAAGTTATATTCAATTAGCCGGTGAT
This sequence comes from Gammaproteobacteria bacterium, assembly GCA_013287765.1. Classification (GTDB taxonomy): domain Bacteria; phylum Pseudomonadota; class Gammaproteobacteria; order DSM-16500; family DSM-16500; genus JABDDD01. Next base: position 17,144 of record JABDDD010000021.1, read on the forward strand.
TTACGTATTAATACCGATCATATTCTAAAAGTGATTCAGCAAGCAATTTTAGATAAAGGCTATTTAATTAATTATTGTGGCAAAATTGCAACCCCTGCTTTGGCTTATTCAAGTCTAACGCAACAGCAACCAGGGATGATGGTAACAGGCAGTCATATTCCAGATAATATGAATGGCATTAAATTTTATAAAGCCACAGGAGAAATATTAAAACGAGATGAGCTACGCATTTTAAAACAAGTGGTTCACTTATCAAATGATTTATTTAATGAAAATGGTGTTATTCAAAAAGAAGTACAGCCATTAAGAGAAATCAATACGCAAGCTGCGAATAATTATTGTGAGCGTTATCAAGATTTTTTCCCTAAAAATGCTTTAGAAAAAATGCGTATTGGTGTGTATGCACATTCAAGTGTTGCCATTCCCGTATTAGTGACTATTTTGCAATCGCTGGGGGCTGCGGTTATTTTATTTGGTGATGCTAAGCAATTTCATAGTATTGACACAGAGGCGTTAACGCAAAATGATATTGATATTGCAAAAAAATATTTAATTAAGCAACAATTAGATGTAATAGTATCTGCTGATGGGGATGGTGATAGGCCATTGCTAACTGATGAACAAGGCTGTTGGTTGCCGGGTGATATTTTAGGAATGTTGACAGCGATTATTTTAAAAGCAGAGTATATTGTCGTACCGATTTCTTGTAATTCATCGATTGATTATTTGCCGCAATTTAAAAAAATAATTCGCAGCAAAATTGGTTCACCTTTTGTGATTGAAAAAATGGATGAATTATTAGCGGCAGGTTGTCAAAAAGTAATGGGTTATGAGGCAAATGGGGGTGTATTGCTGGGCAGTGATTTTGGTGAGTTAAAAGCTTTACCAACACGTGATAGTGCTTTGCCTATGTTGTGTTTATTAAATTATGTTAATCAACAAAAGATTAAAATATCTGATTTAGTCAAAAAATATTGTCGAGTTTATACGGTGAGCAATAGTATCAAAGGTATTTCAACAGAAAAAACGCAAGTATTGTTAAATACTTTATCGCAAGATGGAAAAATTATTCAAGATTTTTTTGCGATTAAAGCGTGTGTTAAAAATATAGATAGATTAGATGGATTAAGAATTTATTTTGATAATCAAGAAGTGATTCATTTAAGACCCTCAGGCAATGCGCCTGAGCTTCGAGTGTATACAGAAGCGAGCACTTTGCTATTAGCTAAAAAATTAAATGATTTATGCACTATTATTTTGAAATGTAGGGTGGGCAAAGCGTAGCGTGCCCACCATCGCAGTCATTGAAGAAATAAGAATGGTGGGCACGCTACGCTTTGCCCACCCTACAAAAACCTATCTGCTACCGATTTTTTTTCTTTGTATGTCTTGTAATTCTTCTGCTTGTGATAGCAACAGTTCGATAGATCTTGAGTTTTCTTGCCCATGATCTTTGGGAATGGTTTCTCTGGGAATAAGCTGATCTGATGAATTTTTTTTAGTTGGGTCTGCATTATGCTCAAGGAGATACTTTACCCATTGTTCGCTTTTATAGAAAGCTGCCCAATGTAGTGGGGTTTCTCCATTAAAATCAGGAAAATTAATATCGGCTTTTTTTTCAAGTAATTGATCAGCTATTGCACTGCTACGCTCATCAAATTTTTCTTCTTGAGCAACTAATACTGATAAAAATGAACCATCAAACAATCTGTTTCTGCCGAAGTATATTTTTTCAAAAGGCTTATTTAAAGCAATCGGCGGCGTTTCTTTTAAAAGCTGAGTCACTTGATCTACTTTCTTGTCTCGAATAGCTAATAATAACTGTTCGCGAAGCAATTCTTCTGTTCCTGGACTAAATGCAGGTGGCTTTTCGATTTTTTTTTCATTAAATTTTATAGCTGGAGGGGAAGGGTTTAATACTTTTGCAGGAGAGTGGATAATTTTTGAAATTGAATTTAATTTTTCTTTCAGCATTTCATTATTTTTTTCTAATTTAGAAATTATCTTAATAAATTCGTGAACAGCATATGGAGCGGGTGATAGATAAGGTTCATTTAAAGTTTTTTTCGTTATGGGGCTAATATAGCCCCATGTACGGAAATGTTGTTCTATATGGTCTTTATGATAGAGATGACGATCCGAAGTTTGAACTAATTTTTCATCTGGAATCTCAGTAAATGGGATGAGGCTAATAGAGCAACAGTATTCTTCGAGCGCTGATACTTCTTCTTTATTAAATCTTTTTCTGTCATTTTCTTTATTAGATTTCATTTTATACTCCTCGTTAATAAATTATTATTGATTATTATTAGTCATAAATAGTAAAACTGTGCAAAGTATAATGCATTTAATAAGACTTTGCAAATACCACACGTTGTAAACTTTTTTCTCCACTAAAAATACAAATGCCAGATTCAAGTTCTTTTACTTGTGGGATACAACGTATCGTTACATTTAAATCTTGTTTTATTTTTGCTTCAATAGCCGGATCGCCATTCCAATGCGCATAAGCAAATCCTGCATCTTTATCTTGCTTAAAATAATCATAAAAATCATTTTTATTTTCAATAATAACAGAATGACTTTTTTGGAAATATTGTGCGCGTTCAAATAAAATAGTTTGAATGCTATCTAATTGATTTTGAATGTTTGCAATAAATTCTTGGTGAGAAATACTTTGTTTTTCATGGTAAGGTTTATCGCGTTGTCCCATAAAAACAGTGGCATTTTCATATTCTTTGCTACCTATTTCAATTCGAATGGGTACACCTTTTTTAACCCAACTCCATGCTTTTTCACCACCCGTTAATTCGCGTGTGTCAATTTCTATTCGTAAATATTCGCCATGATATTGAATTTGTTTTAACTCTTTTGCTAATTTTTCACAATATTCTAAAATACTAGCGCGTTGTTCTTCTTGACGCATAATCGGTAGTATAACAACATGAAGAGGTGCTAATTTAGGTGGTAAAACCAATCCATCATCATCACTGTGTGTCATAATAAGACCGCCAATTAAACGCGTTGTTACGCCCCAAGAAGTGGTGTAGGCTAATTCTTCTTGGCCTGTTTTATTTAAAAATTTAATATTAAAAGCACGCGAAAAATTTTGTCCGAGATAATGTGAGGTGCCTGCTTGTAGCGCTTTTTTATCTTGCATCATCGCCTCAAGACAATAAGTGTTCACAGCCCCTGGAAAACGCTCACTTGCAGTTTTTTCACCTACCACAACAGGCATCGCAATATTTTGTTCGATAAATTTTGTGTAAATATCTAGGATTTTTAATGTTTCATTACGAGCTTCTTTTTCTGAATCATGTGCTGTATGCCCTTCTTGCCATAAAAATTCTGACGTGCGTAAAAATAAACGCGTGCGCATTTCCCAACGCATGACATTTGCCCATTGATTAATAAGTAAAGGTAAATCTCGATAAGATTGCACCCAACGTGAAAAAGCTTCGCCTATAATAGTTTCTGAGGTGGGACGAATAATATAAGGCTCTTCAAGTGGACCCATTGGCACTAATTTCCCGTCAGCATTTTTACCTAAACGTGTATGCGTGACGATGGCACATTCTTTGGCAAACCCATCAACATGTTCTGCTTCTTTTTCTAAAAAACTTGCCGGAATTAATAAAGGAAAATACGCATTTTTATGACCAGTTGCTTTTAATTGCTGATCAAGAATACGTTGCATATTTTCCCAAATCGCATATCCCCAAGGTTTAATCGTCATGCAACCCCTGACTGGGGAAATTTCGGCAAGATCAGCCGCTTTGATGACTTGCTGATACCATTCAGGATAATTTTCTGCGCGAGTAGGAGAAATGGCGCTTTTTTGTTTAGCTTTAGTTGAGTGCATGAAGTACCTCATTAATATGATTTTTTACTTTAACTTTACGCCAAATAGTTTGAATGATTCCCGCTTCATTAATTAAAAAAGTAGAACGTTCAATTCCTAAAAAAGTATTGCCGAATAAACTTTTTTTATTAATGACGCCATATTTTTCACAGACATCGCCATTGACATCAGCTAATAAAGTAAAAGGAAGCGTATATTTTTCAATAAATTTTTGATGTTTGATAGGATTATCTTTAGAAATACCAAAAATAACGGTATTTTTTTGGTTAAAAAGAGCAAAGTGATCGCGAAAATCACAGGCTTCTTGCGTGCAGCCAGGGGTGTTATCTTTAGGGTAAAAATATAAAATTATATTTGTTCCGCGATAGTTTTTTAATGAAATGAATTCATTTTGTTGCGAAGGTAAAGTAAAATCTGGAGCTTGATCGCCAATAGTGAGTCCCATAAAAATTTAAGTCTCATGATGTAAAGTTAAATGAGACCTAGTATAAATGAAAAGACCCATGAAAAAAAAGAGCAACATCCACTAAGCGAGAATGATTAAATGCAGGATGTTGCCCAAAACTATTAAAACTATTAATTATTCGGCTTGGTTACTTGATTGCCAATGACTCCGCCCACCACAGCACCGCCAATCGTCGCAGCTGTACTTCCTCCACCGATAGCACTGCCTGCTAACCCGCCTAGTAACGCACCGCCTGCCGTACCTGCCATTTGTTGCTGATCAGAGGTGCAACCTGATAATAAGCCTGATAACAAGATAGATATACTTAAAATAAATACGGTTAATAAGCGCTTCATGGTGCCTCCTTTCTCAAGGATAAAACCCCTATGTATTTATTATACCCCTGCTTTCCGTCAGTTGGTTAAAATCTGGCAAAGATAATGTCCGTCACCATGTGGACTAAAGATTTTCCATAAAAAAGGCAAAAAATCATTGAGTTGGCTTTCAAATTGCCAGGGCGGGTTAATAATGATCATACCGCTGCCACTTAATAGTGCATCGCTTTCTGGATAAATAGTGAGCTCTAAAATGCAAGCTGTATGATTTTTTAACTTTAGCAAAGTCTTCATATCTTGATAAAATTGCTCAACAATAGCACGATTTTTGATAGGATACCAAATTGCGTAGATGCCTGTGGCAAATCGCATGAGAGCTAATCTTAATGAATCTATAATAGTTGAAAATTCATTGGGGCGCTCAAAAGGGGGATCAATTAAAATAAGCCCGCGCCGTTCTTTAGGGGGAAGATAGGCTTTTAAACTTTGATAGCCATCCATTAATTGTACCGTGACTTTTTTTTGAAAAGTAAAATGTGTTTTTAGCAAAGCATTTTCTCGGGGATGTAATTCACTTAAAATCATCCGATCAAACTTTCGCAAAAAAGAATAGACAATATCAGGAGAACCTGGATAATAACGCAAAGAAGAACAGATCGAATGCGTTAAGCGATTATTTGTTTGTTGTACGCAAGATAAATAAGTTTGCAGAGCGGTCGGTAGGATTTTTTCTTGAAACAATCGACTGATTCCTGAGGCAGATTCTTTAGTTTTTTGTGCTTCTTCTGAAAAAAGATCGTAACTGCCAGGTCCTGCATGTGTGTCAATATAACAAAAAGGATTGGGTTTACGTAATAAAGCCTGGATCAATACGATCAGTACGCTATGTTTGAAAACATCGCAGAAACTGCCTGCATGAAAAGAATGATTATAGTTCATAAATTTAACCTAAATAGTCAGACGATTAATAGACATTGCTTTTGCAATATACTTAGGAGTCAGTCTCTTGAAAATAAAAATATTTGAATGGCTTAAAAAACATATTATTATAACTATTGTTATTTTGATATTACTGATATGGGTCATAGAAAAACTTTATCCGCTGATTGTTGCTAAATTATCAAGTCATTCACAAATCATGTATGTTGAAACATTGGTTGTCAAAGCAAAGCCCGGCAGCCAATCTTGGCAATCTATAGGAACTGTGAAAGCTGTACAAGAGGTTATGGTTTCAAGTGAAGTCAGTGGTGTTATTCAAAGTTTAGCAGTTAATAATGGCCAACTGGTGAATGAGGGTCAGGTTATTTTAAACATTCGCCATGCAGATATTTCTGCTAATTTAGAAAAAGATCAAGCCATTTTGACGGAAAAACAACTGTATTACGCGCGATTACAGCGTTTATTTAAAACCAAAACAGTATCTGAGGAGACCATGACTGAGGCGCTCAGTAGTTTACAACAAGCACAAGCATCGGTGAATGCAGATCAAGCGTTACTTGATAAATATATTATTAAAGCGTCATTTTCTGGTGAAATAGGTATTTGGCAAGTCGATCCAGGTCAGTTGGTGCAATTAGGCGATCCCTTAGTCACACTGACTAATTTATCTGCTGTGTATATTGATTTTATGTTACCTGCTAAAGCACTAAACAGTATTAAAGTAGGTGACTCAATTGTATTTACCACAACGAGTTTAGGAAATTTCAAATGGCAAGGTCAAATTATTGCGATTGATCCACAATTAGATACTGCTACACGTAGCATTCAATTACGTGCGGCTGTGCAGAATCAAGATAAAAAACTCGTTCCTCGGTTGTATGGGGAAGTGACGATCGTGAAAATATTACCGCCCCAATTATCTATTCCCCAAGAATCTGTGATTTATGATCCAGAAGGCGCTTCTGTTTTTATTTTACAAAAAAATATTGCAACAAAAAGACAGATTACATTAGGAATGCATATTGATGACGATGTTGTGGTTAAGACAGGGTTACGCTCAGGAGATGAGGTGGTGACAGCTGGCATGATGAAGCTATTTCCAGGCGTGCAGGTCAGTGTGAATAAAAAAGTGATGCAGAGGTGAGGAATGGTTTTTACTGATTTATTTATTAAACGCCCGGTTGTTGCTTTATCGCTTAATTTAATTATTTTATTAGCAGGTATCTGGGCGCTGATTAATTTGCCTTTAAGTTTATACCCTGAAGTAACAGTCCCGGTAGTTGAGGTGCAAACGGTTTATCCAGGCGCAAGTCCTGAGATCGTGCAAAATTATGTGACGGCTCAATTGCAAACAAATCTAAGTGGTATTAATGGCATTGATTATATTACTTCGCAAAGTAGTCAAGAAAGAAGCTCTATTTTTCTGCATTTTCATTTAGGTCAAGATTTAGATCAAGCTGTTTCTGCTGTTATGCGTAAAGTGCAGGCAGTTGCAGGCCAATTACCCGCTGGCACTTTTGCACCTAATATCAATGCTGGAGAAAATGATAATTATTATTTTGTGCTACAGGCAACAGATAAAACCCATTTTTTAGAATGGATGACGGATTATTTAGATCGAATGGTTGTGCCACAGATTGAACTGATGAATGGGGTTTCAGATGTAATCATTTGGGGTTCTTCTTATAAAATGGATATTCATCTTAATCCAGAAAAACTGATGGCCTATCAATTAAGTGCAGCAGATATTGTGACTGCCTTACAAAATTATAATATCCCTGCTGCGCCTGGTAGTACTTATGGCTCCAATGTAAGTTATACTTTAAATCCGGATACGACTTTACATACCGAAGAAGATTTTAATAATTTAATCGTGAAAAATGCAGGCGCCAATTCTATTTATTTTAAAAATGTAGGGGAGGCAAGATTTCATGGCATGAATGAAACTGTGCGTGCTTATTTTAATGGCATACAAGGAGATGCGATTCCTATTGCAGTCAATCCTAGTAGTAATCCTTTGTTAGTTGCAAAAGAATTATATAAAATATTACCGATTTTGCAAAAACATTTACCTGGAAAAATTTCACTGGGTGTTATTTTTGATATCACAAAATTTATCAGCGCTTCATTAAAAGAAGTGATTAAAGCGATTATAGAATCATTGATCGTGGTAGTGATTGTGATGTTATTATTATTAGGCAGTCCGCGAACAGTTGTTATTCCTTTATTAGCTATACCCTTATCGTTAATTGGTGTTTGTTTTATTATGTGGTGCTGTGGATTTTCTTTTAATACTTTAACTCTCCTTGCGATGGTGCTTGCGATTGGATTAGTCGTCGATGATGCTATTGTAGTGGTTGAAAATATTGTCAGGCACATTGAAACAGGCAAAATGGCTTTAGAGGCAGCTTTAATCGGTACTCGTGAAATTGCAGGTCCTGTGATTGCAATGACATTGACGCTTGCTGCAGTTTATGCCCCTATGTTAATGGCAAGTGGCATAACAGGGCATTTATTTAGTGAATTTGCTATGACGCTTGCAGGCAGTGTATTGATTTCAGGTGTGATAGCACTTACTTTATCACCTTTGCTTTCTTCGCGTTTATTAAATAATGATGTTTTACAAACTCGGTGGGTTCTAAAAGCAGAACAACGAGTTGCGCGATTACGAAATCGTTATTTGATTCGTTTGGAGGCTTTATTACAAAACAAGCGAAAAATATTTTTTACTTGGATTGCGATTATATTGAGTTGTGGAATATTATATCAATGCACACCCCATGAATTAGTACCCAATGAAGATACGGGTATTTTACAATTAGCAGCGAAAGCGCCGGCAGATGCAAATTTAAATTACCTTGAAAAATACCGTCCAGCTATTGAAAAAATATTAAATAAACAATCAGATATCACAGGTTATGTAGAGATTTTACAAAATAATGTCATATTTGGTTATATTAGTTTAAAAGATTGGTCAGACAGGCGCTCTTCAAGTGCACAGTTGCAAGCAGAGTTACAAATGGCATTCAATAAAATTGCAGGTGTTAGCTCCTACGTGAGTAATATTTCTTTGCTGCCAGGCGCTGATAATAGTAATTCTATTAATATAGTTTTAGTGGGGAATGTGGGTTATCCTGAGTTATATAAAGCTGCTAAAAATTTAGAGCAATTAGCGCAAAAATCAGGGAATTTTTTATATTTGCAAGATGATTTGCAATATAATCAACCACAAATTAATTTTGAAGTAGATCATGCCGCTGCCATTGCTATGAATATCACGCCCAATCGTATTGCTAATCAATTAACTAACTTTTTAAGTCAAGGACGTATTCAGCAATTAGCTTGGCGCGGACATAATTACGATGTACAAATTAGTATTCCTCAGGCATTTCGCCGCAATCCAGAAGATATTCTTAATTTGCATATACCTAATCAAACGGGTCAATTGATACCATTAGATAGTGTGGTCAATATGAATATCACGGTTGTTCCGCAAATGCTTAATCAATTTCAAAAAATGAATAGTGTGACTATTACTGCGATGCCTGCTTTGCATACTAGTTTTTCAGATGCATTAAATTTATTGCAAAAGCTAACAGATGAGCATTTGGATAAAAATATTTTGCTAGATTATTCAGGATTAACCCGACAATTTATTCAAGAAGGTTCGCATACTTTGTGGGTATTTGGCATGGCTATTTTAGTTATTTTCTTAGTATTAAGTATTCAGTTTAATCGTTTTTCTGATGCGTTAATTATTTTATTGGGAAGTGTGCCTTTAGCTTTATTTGGTGCTTTGCTACCATTGTGGTTAGGGTTAGGGACTATTAATATTTATACGCAAATTGGTTTTTTGACATTGATAGGATTGATTAGCAAGCATGGTATTTTACTGACAGAATTTGCAAATCATGCGCAATCAAAAGAAAAATTAAGCCCATTAAATGCGATTAAGCAATCTGCTCGATTACGTTTTCGTCCCATTTTGATGACAACAGCTGCAATGGTAGTCAGTGCGTTACCTTTAGTTTTTGCAAGCGGTGCGGGTGCTGAAAGTCGTCATGCGATTGGGATTGTGATTGTTTTTGGGTTGTCGATTGGTACGTTATTTACATTGTTTTTTGTGCCGGCTTTATATTTATGGTTTGGCCGAAAAGCTGCTTGATTTTACAAAGTATATGGGCTGCAATTGATATATCACGCCTCCTTTTGAAAGAATCTATTTACAATTATTGAAAAATAATACAATAATCATGACCCAGTTTCTTTAAGGAAGATGATTCGTGAAAAAAGTTTATTATTCTATTATTTTAACTTATTTTTTTGTGCTGCCTACATTTGCTAATGATTGCTTAGATAACTTTAACCATCATATCTATGATAATGGTGAGCAAGTCGATTTAGGGTTTTGCCACCTAAAAGATACTGACATGCCTCAAGTTGCCTCATTGCTTTCTCAAATGCCGCTTTTGCAAGATCTATGGCTGAATGGGAATGAAATTGGTTCAAAAGGAATTTCTTATCTAGAAAGTAATCCAACAATCAGTTATCTTAATATCAGCGATAATCATATTGGATCAGAGGGTGCAGAAGCTATTGCAAAAATGAGTATGTTGAATGCTTTAGAAGTAGACAATAATTTTATTGGGGATGCGGGTATTGTTACGCTAACACAGAATCCTCATATGGAACAATTGGTTGTCAGTAACAATCATATTACTGCTACTGGTACACGAGCAATAGCAAATTCGCAAGTATGGAATTTGTCTATTGCTCATAATAATTTAGATTTTACAGCTCTTGAAGAACTTTCTAATAGTAAACAGCTTATTTGGTTAGATATTGGAGATAACAATATTACTTCTGAGGAAACAAAAATTTTTGCAAATAAACTGCCTAATTTATCTGGTTTATATATTGATGAAAATCCTATTGGCGATGAAGGAATTAAAACAATTGTACAAAATCATCATAAAATAGAATTCTTAAGTGTCCTAGAATGTGCAGTTGGGCCAGAAGGGGCAAAGGCGATTGCCAATAATTTACCTAATTTATCTACTCTTTTTCTAAGTTATAATTTTGTTCAAAATGAAGGTGCAAAAGCTTTAAGTAACCTTCATAAATTACAAACGTTAGAGTTAGGCGATGATTGGATCAGAAATCAAGGGGCAAATGCTTTAGCAAAAAATAAATCTATTATTAATTTAGATTTAGATAGAAATTTTATTGATAATAAGGGGGCAGTTAGCCTAGCTCAAAATACACGATTAAGCTATTTATCTATACGATTTAACTATTTGGGCGATGCAGGTATTGCAGCACTAAAAACCAGCTCAATTAATCAAGTAAACACGCGGGGAAATTATCCTGATTATACTGATCGTTTATTAATGGGAACCGAAAAATCGAATAAAAAAATATGTAAAACAGTAAGTAATCAAATCTGCACAGCATGGATAAGCAGACCAAAATAATCGCTGGTTTAAAGATGCGAAGTTATA
>JABDDD010000022.1 GCA_013287765.1 Gammaproteobacteria bacterium
TTACGTTTTTCATCGCTGTTATAAATAGTATTTAAAAATTGACGAATATTTTTGGTTGATTGATGCTCTTCAAGCAATTTACCAATTTTAAACCCTAAGCCTTTAGCAGCCCAACCCAAATGGGTTTCTAAAACTTGCCCTACGTTCATACGAGAAGGAACACCCAATGGATTTAACACAATATCAACAGGCGTACCATCAGCCATATAAGGCATATCTTCAACGGGCACAATGGTTGAAATAACCCCTTTGTTTCCGTGACGACCCGCCATTTTATCGCCTGGTTGAACCCGGCGTTTAACAGCTAAATAAACTTTAACGATTTTAAGTACGCCTGGCGCTAAATCATCGCCTTGTGATAAATACGCTTTAGTAATTTTGGCACCTTTTTTAAGTTTATTAGGGCCACCTTCGGCAGTACGATTTAATAAAATCTTTTCAATCCGTTGGAAAATATCATTTTCACGAATACGTAATTCATCGCTTAAATCTTGCTTAACAGTGAGTAATTCATTTTTTTCAATATCTAAAACCCGAGTATCTTTCTCAACACCTTCACGAGTGAAGACTTGAACATCAATAACAGTACCTTCCATGCCTGTTGGAACACGCAAAGAAGTGTCTTTCACATCAGAGGCTTTTTCACCGAAAATAGCCCGTAATAGTTTTTCTTCAGGTGTTAATTGGGTTTCACCTTTTGGCGTGACTTTACCGACTAGAATATCGCCAGATTGTACTTCAGCGCCAATATAGACAATACCGCATTCATCAAGCTTAGATAAAGCACTTTCACCGACATTGGGAATATCTGCTGTAACTTCTTCTACGCCTAATTTAGTGTCGCGAGAAACGCAGGTTAATTCTTCAATGTGAATACTAGTGAAACGATCTTCTTGCACCACACGTTCAGAAATTAAAATAGAATCTTCAAAGTTGTAACCATTCCATGGCATAAAAGCGACTAATAAATTTTGACCTAAAGCAAGCTCGCCTAAATCAGTCGATTGTCCATCTGCTAATACATCGCCTTTTTCAATAGTATCGCCTTTTTGCACTAATGGGCGCTGATTGATACAAGTATCTTGGTTAGTACGGGTATATTTCGTGAGATTGTAAATATCAACACCTGTTTTACCCGATTCAGCCTCTTCGTCATTCACACGAACAACAATACGGGATGCATCCACATAATCAATCAGTCCACCGCGTTTTGCAACGACTGTCACTCCAGAATCTTTAGCAACCAAACGCTCAATACCCGTCCCAACAAGCGGTTTTTCTGTTTTTAAAGTAGGAACTGCTTGTCGTTGCATGTTGGAACCCATCAAGGCACGGTTCGCATCGTCATGTTCCAAAAAGGGAATCAAAGCAGCAGCAACCGAGACAATTTGTTTGGGTGACACATCCATAAATTGCACTTTATCTGCTGTGGTTAAAGTAGATTCATTACGATAACGAACAGGAATTAAAGCATCGATTAATTTACCCTTAGCATCTTGCGCTGCATTTGCTTGCGCAATAATATAATCACCTTCTTCAATAGCCGATAAATAAAGAATTTCATCTGTTACTTTGCTATTGATCACTTTGCGATAAGGGCTTTCTAAGAATCCGTATTCGTTAGTCCGTGCATAAACAGCCAGTGAGTTGATTAATCCAATGTTTGGGCCTTCTGGTGTTTCAATCGGACAAACTCGGCCATAATGTGTTGGATGCACGTCTCGTACTTCGAAACTCGCACGTTCACGCGTTAAACCGCCAGGTCCTAAAGCAGAAACACGCCGTTTATGAGTAATTTCAGATAATGGATTATTCTGATCCATAAACTGCGACAACTGACTTGATCCAAAGAATTCTTTGATGGCAGCTGATACTGGTTTTGCATTAATTAAATCTTGCGGCATTAAGTTTTCTGACTCTGATAAACTTAAGCGTTCTTTGACGGCTCTTTCAACTCGGACTAAACCGACTCGGAATTGATTTTCAGTCATTTCACCGACACTTCGCACACGTCGATTACCTAAATGATCAATATCATCCACTGTGCCATCGCCATTTCGGATACTGATAAGTGTTTTTAAGACAGCAATAATATCTTCTTTGGTTAAAACGCCTGGACCCACTATCTCTTTACGTCCAACACGTCGGTTGAATTTCATCCGACCGACATCTGATAAATCATATCGTTCAGGTGTAAAGAAGAGATTTCTAAATAATCCTTCTGCAGCATCTTTAGTAGGCGGTTCACCTGGACGCATCATACGATAAATTTCAACTAAGGCTTCTAAAGCATTTGTCGTTGAATCAACGCGAATCGTATCTGAAATATAAGAACCATGATCAATATCATTAATATATAACGTTTCAATTTTTTTAACTTTTGCTTCCACTAATAATCGCAGAATATCTGCATTAATAATATCATTGGCATTTGCAATAATTTCGCCAGTTTCTGCATGAACAATGGATTTTGCTAAGACTTTACCTAATAAATAATCAGCAGGTACTTCAAGTTTTTTGACACCCGCTTTTTCTAGTTGCTGAATATGTCGCATAGTAATACGGCGACCATTTTCAATGATAACTTTTCCAGCTTTTTTAATTTCAAAAGGAGCAATTTCACCGCGTAGTCGCTCTGGAATCAAATCAAGACTAAATTCTTCACCTTGAATATGAAAGACATTATGTTCAAAGAACATACCTAAAATATCTTCTACCGTATAATCTAATGCACGTAACAAAATAGTCACTGGTAATTTACGTCGTCGGTCAATACGCACATAAATACAATCTTTTGGATCAAACTCAAAATCAAGCCAAGAACCACGATAAGGGATCACTCGCGCAGAAAATAATAGCTTGCCTGAGGAATGGGTTTTACCACGATCATGTTCAAAAAATACCCCTGGCGAACGATGCAGCTGAGAGACAATTACCCGTTCTGTACCGTTAATAACAAAAGTACCATGATCTGTCATCAAAGGAAGTTCGCCCATGTAGACTTCTTGTTCTTTAATATCTTTGACAACTTTAGAATCACCTGGCGCATCTTTATCATAATGAATTTGTCGTACTTTTACTCGCAAAGAAGCACCGTAAGTTAAACCACGCATTCTGCATTCTTTTACATCAAAGACAGGTTCGCCCAAGCGGTAACTGACATAATCTAATTCAGCATTGCCAGAAAAACTCACAATAGGAAAAACTGATTTAAAAGCAGCATGCAACCCAAAATTTTGGCGTGTTTCAGGTTCGACTTCTGCCTGTAGAAATTTTTGATATGATTCTAACTGCAGCTCAAGTAATGGCGGAGTTTCGATGGTACTTTGATGTTTACCAAAGTCTTTTCGAATACGCTTTTTCTCAGTGTACGAGTATGTTAGACCCATTGTTAAGATACCTCTGCGTGATCATGCACTATAAAAGTATGTCATCCTGCGTATTTGTTATCTAACTAGATTAACAAATACATCAGGACGTTAAGACAGCCGGTCATAAAAAACCACCGGCCGTAACTCAATCAGCTATAAATATGGCTGTTGTGTAAAAAGTCAATTACTTAACTTCAACACTTGCTCCTGCATCTTCAAGCTGTTTTTTAATGTCAGCGGCTTGCGCTTTAGTAACACCTTCTTTAACGGTGGCTGGCGCTGATTCAACTAAATCTTTTGCTTCTTTTAAACCCAAGCTCGTCAGAGTACGGATAGCTTTAATCACATTGATTTTGTTGTCGCCTGTTTTCGTAATAATGACGTTAAATTCAGTTTTTTCTTCCGCTTGCGCTTCGGCTGCTGCTGGAGCTGCTGCAACGGCAACAGCTGCTGCTGCGGATACACCAAACTTTTCTTCCATCATTTTGACTAAATCGACTACGTCCATGACGCTCATTTCAGAAACTGCATCTAAAATTTGTTCTTTACTAACTGCCATTTTTCTACACTCCACTTAAAATTTAAACTGAAAATTAATTGATTTTATCTTGCTTTTCTTTATCAGCCGCTACCGCTGCAAATGTTCTCACCAACTTGACGTTAGGCGCTGCCAATGTACGCACAAATTGCGTAATCGGTGCAATCATAACGCTCATTAATTGCGAAATGGCTTCATCACGTGTTGGTAAGCTTGCTAAACGATTTAAATCTGCTGCTGGCAATAGTGCGCCATTAATCGATAACGCTGTTACTTGTAATTTTTCAAATTTCTTAGAAAAATCCTTAAATAAACGTGCAGCAGCAGCTGGATCATCCAGCGAAAAAGCTAAAACTAGCGGACCTACCAGCGCTTCATCCATGCAAGAAAATTTTGTTCCCTCAAATGCACGACGCGCTAGAGTATTGCGAATCACTCGCATATAAACACCAGCATTTCGCGCGGATTCCCGTAGGTGAGTCACCTGTTTAACAGTTAATCCTGAATAATTGGCTGCAACAACAGATGTGGCTTTTTGCGCAACTTTTGCAACTTCGGCAACAATTGCTTTTTTTCCTTCGAGTCTTAAGGCCACTAATACCTCCTCTTATAATTATCACGACAAATACTGTTCTATAATTTTCTATAAACTATATAAACAACATCGGTTTATAATCAGCAATGCAAAACATGCATTGCCACCTTCTGCGTAGGTTATTTATTTATCATGCTATTTATAATGACTGACTATAACTACTTAAATTATAAATAAACTATACATAAATCATTAAGCAATCGCACCTACGGTCTTTGATGGAAAAATACCACAAAGTCGTTATTATCAAATGTAAATTTTATAACCCTTCCACACTTGACATATCAATCTGCAGCCCTGGCCCCATGGTACTTGAGACAGTGACTTTTTTAATATAAACACCTTTCGCTGTTGTTGGTTTTGCTTTTTTTAATGCGGCTAATAATGCCTCTAAGTTTTGCTTGAGATCAACTGCTTTAAAGTCTATTTTTCCTATCAAGCAATGAATAACACCTGCCTTATCACTGCGATAACGAACTTGACCTGTTTTTGCATTTTTCACAGCTGTTGCAACATCCATCGTCACTGTGCCATCTTTTGGATTAGGCATCAGTCCGCGAGGACCTAAAATTTGACCTAATTGCCCCACAACACGCATAGCATCTGGACTTGCTATTAATACATCAAAATTAATTTCACCTGCTTTCACTTTTTCTGCTAAATCATCCAGGCCGACCAAATCAGCTCCCGCTTTTTGTGCTTTTTCAGCATGCGCTTGTGAAGTAAAAACTGCCACTCGAATCGTTCGTCCTGTGCCATTCGGTAACACAATGGAACCTCGCACAGCTTGATCAGATTTACGCGGGTCAATTCCTAAATTAACAGCAATTTCAATACTTTGATTAAATTTAGTCGGTGGTAAGCTTTGCAATACCTCGAAAGCATCAGTCGGTGAATATTGTTTACCTATGGTTATTTTTTCATTAATTGCGCGAAACCGTTTAGTTGTAGTTGTCATGATCTTAACCTCCCTCCACTTCAACACCCATACTACGGGCACTTCCAGCAATAGAACGCATAGCAGCTTCTAAACTAGCCGCATTTAAGTCTGGCATTTTCATTGTGGCAATTTCTTCTAGTTGCTTACGAGTAATTTTGCCTACTTTATTAGTTTGCGGGATGCTGCTGCCTTTTTCTATACCGGCTGCTGCTTTAATTAAATAAGAAGCAGGAGGGGTCTTGATAATAAAAGTAAAGCTGCGATCTTCAAACACGGTAATTTCAACTGGCAAAGGTTTGCCGGCTCGATCTGGGGTTTGAGTTTGAGCATTAAAGGCTTTACAAAACTCCATAATATTCACACCTTGTTGACCTAAAGCAGGACCAACCGGCGGACTAGGATTTGCAGCGCCTCCTTTTACTTGTAACTTAACGAGTGCTTTAACTTTTTTTGCCATTTTTTACTCCACAATATTTGGGTACAAACGCTTTTTTTTAAAAAGCTCCCCTAAAAGTTATTAAATTCTCAACCTCTCCCTTTGAAAATTTGAAAAAGGGAGACTGAAAGAGATTTATAGATTGATATAAAACTCCTTTTTTATCCTTTCTCTACTTGGTCAAACTGTAACTCGACAGGCGTTGAGCGCCCAAAAATCAAAACTGCAACACGTAATCGGTTTTTTTCATAATTGACTTCTTCAACGACGCCATTAAAATCAGCAAAAGGACCGTCAATAACACGAACAATTTCACCCATCTCAAAGAGCACTTTCGGCTTAGGCTTATCGCTACTGTCTTGTACCCGCTGCAAAATCATTTCGGCTTCTTTAGTGGTGATAGGCGCAGGTTTATCACTGGTACCACCAATAAATCCCAATACTTTTGGGATAGAACGGACTAAATGCCAAGTTTGGTCATTCATTTCCATTTCAACTAATACATACCCGGGAAAGAATTTACGCTCACTCTTACGTTTTTGGCCGTTACGCAATTCAACCACTTCTTCTGTGGGAATCAAAATATCACCGAACAGATCCTCAACTCCATCTATACGAATACGTTCTGTTATCGCATCTTTAACGTATTTTTCAAAACCTGAATAGGCATGGACAACATACCAACGTTTTTTTTGTTTTGCCTGGTCCACCTTTTTATCCTCTCTGACCGGTCAGCCACCCAATAACCCACATTAAGACGCTATCAACGCCCCACAAAACCAGAGCAAGTATTATCACCATGATTGCAATAACAAAAGTTGTTTGTATGGTTTCTTGTCTAGTCGGCCAAAATACTTTACGCAACTCCATACGGGATTCGCGTATAAAAATAAGTGCTTGTTTTCCTTGATAAGTTTGTAAAACGAGGCCTGCAATCACGCCCAATAAAAACAACCAAGCCAACAAACGCAAAGGCCAAGGTTGCTCATTATATACATAATTTGCAATTAAGCCAGCAATTAATAAAAAAGTTGCTAACAACCATTTTAGCCAATCAAATTTGGTTTTAGTGTTGCCGGAGGTTTCTACTGTTTTAAGCACCATCATGTATTACCTGCCTTTATTCACAAATCCTCATGGCAGGCCAGGAGGGTCTCGAACCCCCAACCTGCGGTTTTGGAGACCGCCGCTCTGCCAATTGAGCTACTGGCCTACTCGCTTACTTTTTACTCTAACACCTTAGCAACAACACCTGCACCCACCGTACGACCCCCTTCGCGAATTGCAAAACGCAATCCTTCTTCCATCGCTATCGGCGCTATTAATGTAACAACCATTTGGATGTTATCTCCTGGCATCACCATCTCAACTCCGTCTGGTAATTGAACTTCACCCGTGACGTCTGTTGTTCGAAAATAAAATTGCGGACGATAGCCTTTGAAAAACGGCGTATGACGACCACCTTCTTCTTTCGATAAAACATAAATTTCTGCTTCAAACTTAGTATGCGGCGTGATTGAACCTGGATGCGCTAACACCTGACCACGTTCAACATCTTCCCGCTTTGTCCCTCTTAGTAAAACCCCTACGTTATCGCCTGCTCGACCTTCATCTAATAACTTGCGAAACATCTCAACGCCCGTACAGGTCGTCTTAACTGTCGGCTTTAAGCCAATTATCTCTACATCTTCTCCGACTTTTACAATCCCTCTTTCTACTCGACCCGTGACCACTGTCCCTCGGCCTGATATCGAAAAGACATCTTCAATCGGCAATAAAAATGGCTTGTCTATCTGTCTTTCTGGTTGCGGAAAATAATCATCCATCGCTTGAACTAGTTTATATATCGATGGAACGCCTATATCACTTTGATCGCCTTCTAATGCTTTCAATGCTGATCCAATAACAATAGGAGTCTTATCGCCTGGGAAATTATAGCTGGTTAATAAATCTCTTACTTCCATTTCCACTAACTCTAGTAACTCTTTATCATCTACCATGTCCGCTTTATTCAAATAGGCAATAACATACGGAACACCTACTTGACGCGCTAATAAAATATGCTCTCTTGTCTGCGGCATCGGACCATCGGCTGCTGATACGACTAAAATAGCTCCGTCCATTTGCGCCGCACCCGTGATCATGTTCTTTACATAATCTGCGTGGCCTGGACAATCAACATGGGCGTAATGTCGCTTATCTGATTGATATTCAACATGCGCTGTCGCAATCGTGATCCCACGCGCTTTTTCTTCCGGCGCTTTATCAATTTGGTCGTATGCTAAAAATTCTCCGCCAAATTTATCCGCCATACATTTTGTCAATGCGGCTGTTAATGTCGTCTTGCCGTGGTCTACGTGACCAATCGTTCCTACATTCAAATGCGGCTTCGTTCGCTCAAATACTGCTTTTGCCATTGGCCGTCGCTCCTATACAAAATTTTTATATATAAAAGGATAATGATTATTTTAAACTTATTTAAAACCTTTCAATCTCCAACTGGAGCCCATAACCGGATTTGAACCGGTGACCTCTTCCTTACCAAGGAAGTGCTCTACCGACTGAGCTATATGGGCATGGAGCGGGCGATGGGAATCGAACCCACGCTATCAGCTTGGAAGGCTGAAGTTCTACCATTGAACTACGCCCGCGTATCAGAAGATATAAGTCAAATACTTCACTTGATACTTCATTTGACTTATATCTTCTGATGGTGGAGGGGGAAGGATTCGAACCTTCGAAGGCTGAGCCGTCAGATTTACAGTCTGATCCCTTTGACCGCTCGGGAACCCCTCCATCTTCTTCATCTTCTTTCATTTCATCTGGTGACGGATTCTGCTGTAGGATAAGAAAGTTGTCAAGTAAATTCAACAAGTATTCTTATCATCTATTCTTATCATCTTCTGATAAAAATCACCGAGACTATTTAAGATTCAAGCTAAGATATAAGCTGGCAGTCGGAATCGAACCGACGACCTACTGATTACAAATCAGTTGCTCTACCAACTGAGCTACGCCAGCAAATGATACTTTTCTTAAATTGGACGCCCATTCTATGCAATTTAAGCCGCAATGGCAATTCAATTTCAAAAATTTATTATAAATTAAAAATTAAATAACCTTCTTAATACCGAGTGATAGACTAGATGGCATAGCCAGTAACTTTCTTAACTCATCAAGAGATGAAAAGATAAATTTATCTTCTGCCACAAGCTTTCGTGGTAAACCAAAAAAACTGGGAGCAGCACCACTCGTTGGCGCCTGAGTGATCATATCCTCTAAGCATTTTTCCCAATTAGGATAATTATGAACATTCATTTCGTCTATTAACTCTACTTTTCTTTTGGCCTGTGGTGATAGACCATCCTGGGGCTCATTATTAATATATATTTTTAATTTTTGCAGAAAAATAAAAGCAATAACAGGCGTTATGTCAGTTGATTGTAAATATTGATCAGCATTCGCACCTGCATTTAATAAAAGTTCAATTATTTTAAAATTACCGTCTTCCACCGCATAATCTAACGCAGATTTTCCATCACTACAAAAATTAACGTCGGCTTTATTTTCAAGCAATTTTTGCACCATTTCGACTTTTTTTAATTTAACCGCTTCTTGAAGCGGGGTGATCTTTTTTGCATTAAGACAATTTAAGTCAAACTTATGTTCAACTAATACATCTATCATTTCTGGCTTACCATAGTTCACTACTTCGTGCACAAGAAAAAGTGACGTGACTTTTGAATTTTTAATTAAAAATTCAAAAGCCTCTACTGCACCATATTGAATCGCTATTTCAATAGGAAGCCACCCTCTCAAACTTTCTTTATTAATTAGCTCAGAACAGGATTTACTCAATAATTCAAGAATAGGCACAGAATTCCATCCCGCTGCAGAATGCATAATAGTGCAACCATACGTAAGGTCGTATTCAGCTCCTAAAAAATTTATCTTTTGCTCGATAAAAAATTTAACAGCGGCAGTTTGTTTGTAAACGACTGCCATAGCAAATGGAGTATAACCCCGATCATCCTCCTCTTTTAAGGCTTGATCTTTCGGAAAATATTTAAGAATATCGACTTGCCCATATTGAGCTGCAATATGAACAAGCGTTCGACCACGTATATCACGCGCTTTGATATAGGAAGGATGAGTCGATAATAAAGCAGTAAAAATATTAATTCTTCCATATTTTGCCGCCATATGCGCTAACGTTTGATTTTCATGATTGATCAAATCATGTATGCCAGATAATTGCTTACATTCCTCAACAATATTGGAATGATTATATCTAACAGCTAGATGCAAAGGGCTATCACCATTAATGTCTTCTGCATATAATAATTCGGGCTTGACCGCGATCAGTGATTGAAATGTAATAAGCCGACCATAGATTGCAGCAATATGCGCAGGTGTTTGACCCAATTCATTTAGGGCAGAGACAAAAGGAGATTTGCAGTCAACAGGCTTGCCTAATGTAATAGCGTTATGTAAATCAGAGCCTTTTATGTAAATATGTTGCCATATATCTTTTGCTTGTTTGTTTTTGACTATATAACCATTCAGCTTTTCTATAAGATTTTTAATGGATTGTTGCTCGCTATCTTGATGAGCTTTCTGTGCAGACAAGACCATTTTTGTTAAAGTCACTTGCGAAAGCTTCGGGCGAAAAGACATAAGTAAATAGACAAAACAAGGCAAGTTAAGAATAATAGCCTGATCCATAATGCTACGATTATGGGATTTATAACTTTCTAACGTTTATTGTATTATTTTTTCATTAAATTCTTCGCAACATACTTTAAGTAATGAACTATCTTCTGTCGTGTCTTTTTCTAGATAATAGACTACCCATTGACCAATATAACGAATATTGATTTCATCTATTTTTTTTCTTTCTGCTGCAATTTTTTCTTCAAAATCAGGAATAATTGCATGCTTTTTTAGCAGCAAAAGAACCGTATCTTGGCATTGCCCCCGAAGCACTAGCGAGAGAATTAGATCAAGATTTTGCTTTTTTTTAAGAATGACTTCAACTTCTTTTTCATCATCGGCACCCAACGCAGTTAACAAAGGTTCCTGCTCTCTTAAAGCAATAAACTGACTCCTGACTTCATCAATATTTATTCGCGATTCAGGATCACAATAAGTCATTTGATTTTGTATGAATTTAATATTTTCTATTATTATAGCAGGGAGATGTTTCCCGGCAAACATTGACCACTTTGCAGAAGAATTTGGTAACAATAAAGCACCCAAACTATAAATATCTCGAGAAGTTTTCGCCTTGCTAAAAAGCTCTGATTCAGGTGGAAAATTGCGATTAATTTTCCACCAACGGGAGACTTGCTCTCCCTCCCTTCGCGTAAATCCTAGATCAATAATATGTATAACGCTGGGGAATTTACTATTTTTTTCACTTTCAACTAAAAAATTAACGCTACTTAAGTCATTATGAATACGGCGACCCAATTTTTTAAACTTTGATTCTTGAAAGACTTGTACTGCGTTTAACATCATTAGAAATGTGGAACTTAATTGATAAAAAGTAGAAAGTTCTTGAGTAAACTCATACAAGGATTGACCATTAATAAAAGGCATGCCTATCCGTATCAATGATTGCTGTTTTATTTCTTGGAATAAAGAATATTTAAATATCACTTTCCCATATTTATGCTCTTCGATGGCATCTTTTCGCTGCCCTTTATTCGACACTTTCATCTCTTTTACCACCATATTCTTCGAAGGAACTTTGCGAACAACGCCATAAGTTCCTTTACCAAGAGGGGTTTTTTCTACTATATGGGCAGTTTTTTCTTCTGGATCGACTACAAAAGATTCTGAAGTTTTAAGCTTATAAAACCGTCGATATTTTTCAAAATCAGCATCTTTAGTCACACTATGATATAAAAGCTCATCATCTTCTTTAGGACACATAATATAAATCTCGTTTTTTTAATTATTTTTTTAGTATATTCCGAATAGCTTGCGCTGCTTGCTCGCTTGCATTTTGCCGCAGTCTCTCATGAAGCGTTAGAAATTCTTTTTTTAATATTACTACTTTATCGGGATGCTCTAAGTAATCAATAATAACCTGCGATAAAGCTTCAGGAGTGGCTGCTTCTTGAATAAATTCAGGCACAAGTTTTTTTCCTGCTAATAAATTAGGTAACCCAATAAAAGGAATTTTTACTAGTTTTTTAGCAAGGTGATAGGTCAAAAAATGCGTACGATAAGCAATCACCATGGGTTTTTTAAATAACATCGCCTCTAGCGTCGCAGTCCCTGAAGTAACCATCACCGCATCAGCAGCCGCCATCACATCATGCGAAACATTTTGAAAAAACTGCAAAGGTAATTTTGTTTTTAACTGCTGATAAAGCATTTGACACTCTAAATCTCTCGCGGGATTAGCTGATGAAGTGATAAATTTAATATTAGGTTTTTTTTCAATAATTTTTTGCGCAGCTTTCATAAATAAAGGCGCCATTTGTTTTATTTCATGACGTCGACTGCCGGGCAATAAAGCCACATACGTTGTCTCTTGCTCTAAAGCAAGCCTGTCACGTGCCGCTTTCTTATCAGGCTCTAATGGAATTAAATCAGCCAATGGATGACCTACGTAAACAACAGGCACACCATGATCATGGTAAAATTTCTCTTCAAAGGGAAATAGTACCAACATTAAATCAACAGCTTTCGCAATTTTAAAAATTCTCTTCTGCCGCCACGCCCACACAGACGGACTCACATAATGAACAATGGGGATTTTTGCTTTGCGTAATTTTAATTCTAAATTTAAATTAAAATCCGGTGAGTCAATGCCAATAAAAATATGTGGCGGTTTTTTTAAAAAATGATCCAGTAATTCTTGGCGTAATTTAAATAAATCTCTTAAATGAAATAGCGGTTCAATTAATCCCATCACTGATAAACGTTCTATCTTAGCAATACTTTTAAAACCGGCTGCCTGCATTTGCAAACCGCCAAGCCCTGAATATTGTATAGAAGAAGAATGAATAGGTTGTTGTAGCGCTTGAATTAAATTGGCACCTAGCAAATCACCTGAGGGCTCTCCTGCAACCATACCTATTTGCAGTTCATGACTCATATATTATTTACCGCACAATTCCACGCTCTGATTGATTCAGAAAATCAATAAATAATTGCACCTCAGCACAGTCTATTACCATTTGCTGCAACTGCTCAATAGCTGATTTAATAATTAAACCTTTTCGATAAATTGTTTTATACGCTCGACGTAAGTTCAACATGGTTTCCATTGAAAAACCATAGCGTTTCATCCCGATCGTATTTAACCCAAAAGGTTTACCAGGATGCCCCCAGGCTTTGACAAAAGGCGGAACGTCTTTTTCAACTAAAGTACCCATCGCTAAAAAGCTATGCTTGCCCACATGACAAAATTGAAATACTCCAGAAAAAGCACTTAAAATAGCAAAATCATCAATTTTTACATGCCCTGCTATCGATGCATTGTTGGCAAAAATAGTGTGATTACCCACTTGGCAATCATGAGCAATATGCACATACGCCATAAAAAGATTATCATTGCCAATACGCGTCACTGAATCTTTGCTGGTTCCACGATTCATGGTGCAAAACTCACGAATGACATTACGATCGCCAATTTCTAAATAGGTCTTCTCACCACGAAATTTCTTATCTTGCGTCATCGCACCAATAGATGTAAATTGAAATATCTGATTATCTTTGCCAATTTTGGTTGATTCTTGAATAACTACATGCGGCCCAATCCAAGTCCCCTCATCAATTTCAACATTTGCACCTATAACTGTCCAAGGCCCTATTTCTACATTGGGAGCAATAGATGCGGTTGGATCAATTATTGCAGTTGGATGAATCACGATACTTAACCTCTTCTTGCGCTTAATAATTCTGCTGAGCAAACTAATTGTCCGTCAACAAACGCGGCTGCTTCCAATTTCCACATTTCTCTACGGGCTTTTAATACTTTCACTTCTAAACGTAATTGATCACCTGGCTCAACCACACGGCGAAAACGCACATGATCTATCCCTGCAAAAAGATATAAAACACCATCTTTGGGTGTGGTATTAGTTGATTTATAAGCTAAGATACCCGCTGCTTGCGCAAGCGCTTCAACAATCAGCACGCCAGGCATCACCGGACGCTCTGGAAAATGCCCCACAAAAAATGGTTCATTAATAGTGACATTTTTTAAAGCAACTAAACTTTCGCCTTCCTTGATCTCCATCACGCAATCAACCAACAAAAAAGGCGGTCGATGCGGAAGATATTTTAAAACTTCGTGAATATCCATAACTGGTTTCATGTTGCTTTTCTCTCTACTAATTCAGCTAATAAATGTTCTAATTGAGTCACGCGTTCCATTAGTTTGTCTAAACGTTGCACTCTAGCACTGTTTTTTCGCCATTCTAAATTGGAAACTAACCCACCAATCCCTGATGAGTAAACACCAGGCGCGCGAATGGATTTTGATACTTCCGTTCCCCCGGTAATAACCACATTATCTGCAATAATCAAATGACCCGCAAAACCTGTTTGTCCACCGACTAAACAATTTTTACCGATGATAGTACTGCCTGAAATACCAACACAAGCAGCAATCGCAGTATGTGCACCAATCTGCACATTATGAGCAACTTGGATCAAATTGTCTAGTTTAGCACCTTCTCCAATAAAAGTATTATTAATAGCACCTCGATCAATTGCGCAATTAGCGCCTATTTCAACATCATCTTCAATAGTCACACCGCCTAACTGAGGGACTTTATGCCATACCCCACTATTTTTTGCAAAACCTAATCCGTCGCTACCTATTACAGTACCACTGCCAATTATCACCCGTTTTCCAACTTTAACTTGTTGATAAAGTGTCACATTTGCATATAAATAGGTATTAAGTTCAATGTGACAAAAATCGCCTATCACACAGCCCGGACCTACAGTGACACCTGCGCCAATAGTCACATTGTTACCAATCACACACTGGGCAGCTATTTTAGCAGAAGGATCGATTTTAGTATTTTTCCCTACAACAACACTTGGATGAATGCCTTGAGCAAAATTAGGTTTTTCTTCAAAAAAAGTAGCTATTTTTGCGTAAATATAATAAGGGTCGCGACAAATCAGTGCATTGACTGGACACATTTCTGCTTCATTTTGTTGTAATATAACAGCAGCTGCCTTTGTGTCAGGTAAATATTTCTTGTAAAGTGGATTCATCAAAAAAGTAATACACTCCACACTGGGTGCATCAATCGTGCAGACTCCCTTGATCAACGTACTGGAATCACCTTTAATAGTAACGTCTAAACCTTGAGTGAGCTCTTTTAAAGTATATTTTTTGTTTTCTTTTAACATTTTTTGCAACCAAAACTATAGTATCACCATTCCCGCGTTAGCGAGAATGGTGTGAATTAGCTATAAGCTATTTAGCATTATCAAATTCTTGTGAAACTTGCTTGGTAATATCAGCACCATCATTAGAATAAATCACCGCTTGTGAATCCAATACTAACGAATAACTATTCTTTTTAGCAATACCAGAAATAATTCCGTTCAACTGAGCCAAAACATTTTTCATAATTGCATTTTGTTCTTTACTTAAATCTTGTTGAAACGCAGCAGCATCTTTAGCCAAAGCTGCTTGATCGTCTGTTACTTTTTTCTTCAAAGCATCTTTGTCTTTTTGACTCATTGTCGCAGATTCTTTTTTGTATTTGTCTAACTCAGCTTGCAAACTCTTTTGCTGAGCCACTAAATTATCGCGACGAGAGTTAAATTTACTTTGTAATTGTTTGTTAAGACTAGCAATTTTTGGGGATTGCTGAAACAACTGTTGCACATTGACTACAGCAATAGATAGCTGAGCAGGTTGATTTGCTGCATAAGCATGACTTGCCATAGCGCCCATTAGCAAAAAAGAACTAAAAATAGCTAACACTTTTTTCATAACTGTCTCCAAATTAAAGTATAAATCCTATTACCTAAAAACGTTAAACTTCTTAATAAGTTGCATAGTATCGCATGTTTATCCGAAATTAGCACCTAGTGAAAACTGGAAATATTCATCATGATCGCCTTGTCGATGATTAAGCGGATGCGCATAACTGACGTCAATTAGCCCCATAGGTGTTAGCCAATCTGCTTCAATACCTGATGAAAATCGAATAGGTCCTGAACCTGTGCCATCATATTGTTCATTATTGAAAGTATCGTAAGTATTCCCTGCATCGATAAATACACTAGTCCGTAAATTACTGGAAACATGATTAGGAATCGCTAATCCTAAACTGCCATCTACCAATAAATTACCCCCCGTTGGTTTATTATTAGAATCACGTGCACCTAAAGTGTTACCTTCATAGCCACGAACAGAATCAATACCACCTGCATAAAAATTCTTATAAAAAGGAAAATTGGTCGGTCCATCGGAACCATTTCCATAGCCGATTTCTGTTCTAGCCATAGAGACAAAATTATACGGTAAAGGAAAATAAGCACGGGTTTTATAATCTAAAATATAATAAGTTAAACCATCTTTTTGTGCCGGCAAATAAACATTCGCCCCAATTGAATGCAACATCCCACTCGTCGGGAAAATATATCTATCTCGACTGTCTCGTGAAAAACTTGAGATAAGATCAATTTGTTGAAAATGGCGGCCATGTTTTTCAACAAAATCAGCCACTTGCTCTGACACTTCCGCAGGATCGCTATTTAAACTAATAAGAGTATTTTCATAACCATAGCCTAATTGCAACCGGTTAAAAACTCCTAACTCTTGACCCAATGGAAAACTAAAAACATCAGCAAAAGTATATTGATTCGTGCTATAACTTTGCGTCGAGTTAGACCAATTAGGATCAAACCTAGAATAAGAAAAACTCAAAGAACGACTCACACCATCTGGGGTAAAATAAGGATCGACATAATGTATGCCATAATATTGCTGATAATGACTACGCGTGAAGTCAAATCCTAAAGTATTACCAGTTCCTAAAAAGTTCTTTTGATTAAGACCTGCGCCAATCAAGAAATGATCTAATTGAGAATAGCCAATATTAAAGCTTGCAGTTGCCGCACTGTCTTCTGTGACTTTATAATTAATATCAACTTGATCATCACTGCCTTCTACTGGTTGAACAGACATATCAACGTCTTTAATATAAGGCAATCGATTTAAACGACGTTTAGATTGCGCTAACAATTTTGTTTTTGCCAAAGAAGATTCCATTTGCTCCATTTCACGGCGCAAAACCACGTCATTCGTCTTAGTATTATTACTATAAGTAATATAGCGCACATATGTTAATTTACCGGGCTTCACATGAAAGACTAAGAAAACTTGATGTCGCACATCATCAATTTTAGGCTCCATAATAACATCTGCTGAAATATAACCTTTTTCACCTAGAGCATCTGTAATAGCTTTTTCAGCAGCCATTACTGCTTTACGCGTAAAAATATTGCCTGGTTTTATTTTGATAAAACTAATCATTTTATCTCGCGGCAAAATTAAATCGCCCGTCACATCAAATCCACTGACAGTGTATTGCGCACCTTCATCGATCACTACGTTCACAAAAATAGATTTACGATCTGGCGTCACCTCAACTTGCGAGGAAATAATCTTAAAACGAATATAACCATGATCTAAATAAAAATTACGTAAATTTTCCAGACTCTGTTCTAATTTTTCTGCAGAATAACGATCCTTTTGCGTAAAAATAGTAAAAAGACCGGGTGTAGATAAAGTAAGCTTTTTATCTAATTCTTTTTGACTAAAAGTATGATTGCCAATAATATTTATTCCACGCACTTTAGCAACTAAGCCTTCTGAAATAATAATTTGCACCAACACGCGGTTACGCGGCATGGGTGAGATGCGCACATCAACTCGCGCATTATAACGTCCTAGTTCATAATATTGATTTAATAAACTTTGTGTGACTCGATCTAATACTGCACGATCATAGACTCGACCTTCTGCAACATTGACCCCTGTCATGACTTCTTTTAGTTTATCTTTAGGAATAGTCGAATTACCGGTAATTTTTAATTGACCAATTGTCGGCCGCTCGACCACATGAATCACTAAAATATTATTAATCCGACTTAAAGAAATATGATCAAAAAATCCGGTATTATATAAAGCCTTAATAATATCCGCCGTCTGTGCGGGTGTAAGATGATCGCCTGCTTTAACAGGCAAATAAGAATAAACCGTTTCACTGCTCACACGTTGCAATCCAACGATTTCAATTTTTTTAATATAAAAAGAAGAGGACGCAGCGAACGCAACGTTGATTAGAAAATAGAAACTGATGATTAAAAGCAAAATTATTTTTTTCATATTATTATCGCAACTTTATCCTAAAAAATGACGAAGCAATTATGGCTTTCATCTGAGCGGACAATTATCCTGATTTTTTTATATAAAATCTACTGTCTTAGTTATTATTTAACCTAACCAATAAGCGCCCAAAGCAAAAACAGGTGCTGCAGCCATTAAGCTATCTAATCGATCTAATAAACCACCATGCCCAGGCAAAATTTGGCTAGAATCTTTTAAACCCACATTACGTTTACACATACTTTCAACTAAATCACCGACTATTGAAAATAAAACCGTGACCCAGCCTATTAAAAAAGCTAAAGGCCATGTGGCAAATTCAACTTTTGTTACAACTAACGTTAAAAGAATCACAAAGCCTGCACCAATGATTGCGCCTATTAATCCTTCCCAACTTTTTCCTGGACTAACCGCTGGGATTAATTTATGTTTTCCCCATTTTTTACCAGCAAAATACGCAAACGAATCCGCAGACCAAATTAAAATAAATAAAAATAATAAGATTAAAATACCATTTTCTGCATTACGAATTAAATTAATAGCGAGCCACGCAGGAATAATCACTATTAGACCCATCACACCCAATAGCCCTTTATTTTTACCCCAGAAAAAACTCCCTTTTGGATAAAAAATAACAAAAAACAGCATAATAATCCAACAGGCAACTGCAACATATAATACATTCACTAATGGCAACCAAAATGCAAGAAACATCATGATAATAAAAATAAGACAATAACCTAATCGAGGGAGAAAAGTTTTAAATCCTAAAAATTGTGACCACTCCCAGCCACACCCTATCACAACTAAACTAGTCAACAAACAAAATAATTGTGGGTTAAGCTTAAATAATAAAAAAACAAATAAAGCAATCAAGATCGTTGCTGTCAAAATACGTTTTTTAAGCATTAAGCATGGTGTCCTTCTACTAATTGTTCACTGATCGCACCAAAACGCCGTTCACGATGCGCATAAGAATGCAGTGCTTTCTCTAATTCAGTTACATTAAAATCAGGCCAGTATACATCAGTAAAATAAAGTTCTGTATAGGCTAATTGCCATAATATAAAATTACTGATACGCATCTCCCCGCCGGTGCGAATAAATAAATCAGGATCAGCTAAATCTGCAAACGATAAATGACTTTGAATAATCTCTGGGGTGATCTTATCAACTGTTAATTGCCCCTCTTTAAGTTGCAAGGCAATTTTATTAAAAGCTTGGGTAACATCCCATTGCCCGCCGTAATTAGCCGCTAATAATAATTTAAGACCCGAATTTTTCGCGGTTAATTTTTGGGCGCGGGCAATTTGTTTTTGTAACTTTTGATCAAACTGACTGCAATCGCCAATTACCCGAAACTGTACATTTTGTTCATGTAGTTTTTTAGCATCGCGCTGTAGCATAGTCGTAAAAAGCTGTAATAAATAACTCACTTGATCCGCTGGGCGCCGCCAATTTTCACTACTAAAAGCAAATAAAGTCAGTACTTCAATATTTTTTTTTACACAATACTCAACCACTTGATGCGCAACTGTCAATCCTGCTTTATGTCCGGCAACATGGGGGATATGCTTTTTTTTAGCCCAGCGGCCATTGCCATCCATAATGATTGCAATATGCCGCGGAAGTTTGGTTGAGTTCATTCAATCTAAATCGCCATTAAATCTTTTTCTTTAGCTGCCATTAATTGATCAATTTCAGCTATATATTTATCTGTTATTTTTTGAATAGAATCTGTCAGACGGCGTTCTTCATCTTCTGCTATTTCTTTTTTCTTCAATAATTCTTTAAAAGAGTTATTCGCATCGCGCCGTAAATTTCGCACACTGACTCGCGCAGTTTCTGCTTCATTGCGGACAATTTTAGTTAAATCTCGACGGCGTTCTTCAGTCAAAACCGGCAAAGGAACACGAATAATTTCGCCAGATGTTGCAGGATTTAACCCCAAACCAGATATTTGAACGGCTTTTTCAATCACAGGAATGAGCCGTTTTTCCCATGGAGTAATCACTAAAGTACGCGCATCTCCCACGGTAATATTAGCGACTTGCGATAAAGGCGTTTCATTTCCATAATAATCAATGCGTAAATGCTCTAAAAGACTAGGATGAGCCCGGCCTGTTCTTAATTTTGCCATTTCTTGTTTAAATGATTCGATGCTTTTTTGCATGCGAACTTCAGTTTCTTGAATGACTTTATGCATGGTTTTTTCCTCCTTGTATTAAAGTACCCATTTTGTCGCCTAACACAATTTGCAACAATGCTTCTTTTTTATTCATATTGAAAACACGCAAAGGTAAAGCATGTTCTTGGCATAATAAAATCGCATTGAGATCCATCACGCCTAAACGTTCTTTGATCACATCGTCATAACTCAATTCGGCATATTGTTCTGCATTGGGATGCTTGATAGGATCAGCTGAAAAAACCCCATCGACTTTAGTCGCTTTAATTAAAATATCTGCACCAATTTCAATACCGCGCAAAGCAGCAGCAGAATCTGTTGTTACCAAAGGATTACCCGTACCGCCCACAAAAATAACCACATGATTTTGTTCTAATGCGGAAATCGCATGCAAACGATTATAACAATCTACCAATCCAGGCATAGACAAAGCAGACATCACTTTGACAGGAATCTTTTTTTGATCTAATGCATCACGCAACGCTAATCCATTAATCACTGTTGCAAGCATCCCCATTTGATCAGCGGTCACGCGATCCAATCCTGCGGTATAAAAATCTGATCCCCGCACTAAATTTCCACCACCAATCACCAATCCTACTTGTACACCTAATTTAGTAATACGTGTAATCTCAGCGCCTATTCGTGAAAGTTTACTAGGATCGATACCATACATATGATCGCCTTGCAAAGCTTCTCCACTCAACTTCAGTAAAATACGTTTATAAATCGGTGATTGATTCACTTGACTATCCATAAGTTTATCCGCCACTTTGTTCTTGTATTTGTGATCTGACTGCTTCAACAAAATCCTCTTTTTCTTTTTCAATGCCTTCACCGACTTCATAACGGGTGAAAGAAAGCACTTTAGCGCGATGCTTATTTAATAATGATTGAACGGTCATATCAGGTTCTTTAATAAACGGCTGACCTACTAAGCTTACTTCGTCTAAGTATTTTTTAAGACGGCCATTCACCATTTTTTCAATAATATCTTGCGATTTCCCACTACTAGCCGCTTGCGCCATATAAATTTCTTTTTCTTTAGCAATAATATCTGCTGATACTTCTTCAGGCTTCACCACTAATGGCTTACTAGCAGCAATATGCATAGCGATATCTTTAGCAAGAGCCTGATCGCCTCCTTCTAGAGAAACTAAAGTACCAATGCGGCTGCCGTGTAAATAAGCGCCTAAAAAATTTGGGTTATCAATCACCACCATGCGACGGATATGCACATTCTCACCGACTTTGGCAACTAAGGTTTGTCTTGCCTCTTCGATGGAAATACTTTGGCTTAGTAGTGTTAATTGATTTAACTGATCAAGATTAGCAGCATGACTAGCAAGCGCTGTATCTGCCAGGGCATTCACAAAACTTAAGAAATTTTGATCTCGCGCAACAAAATCTGTTTCACAATTGACTTCGATAATCACACCGCGTTTACCA
Organism: Gammaproteobacteria bacterium; assembly: GCA_013287765.1. Lineage (GTDB taxonomy): Bacteria > Pseudomonadota > Gammaproteobacteria > DSM-16500 > DSM-16500 > JABDDD01. The sequence continues at coordinate 21,900 of JABDDD010000022.1, forward strand.
TCAGCTGAAACACGAATAACAATAATGCCATCTGATGCCACACGGTTTGCTTTTTTAACTGCTTTGGCTGCACCGGTTTTGCGTAATTCCTCAATCGCACGTTCAAAATCACCTGCTGTTGCTTCTAATGCTTTTTTACAATCCATCATGGGCGCACCTGTCGCCTCACGTAATTCTTTAACCTGTGCTGCACTGACTGACATAACAACATCGCTCCTAATCTTAATCTGCTATTTAAGTTATATTTAAGCTTGCCCTTCATCATCTAGTTTCAGCTCTTCTTTGGCTGGCTCTTCATCTATTTCAATTAATTCTTCTTCAGCAGTAATGGAACTAGCTGAACGTGCTTCTAAAATAGCATCGGCTGCAGCGCGGGTGTATAACTCGATAGAACGAATAGAATCATCATTACCAGGAATAATATAATCAATGCCTTTAGGGCTATTATTAGTATCTACAATGCCAATAACAGGGATACTTAAACGATTGGCTTCTGCAATGGCAATTTTTTCATGACCCACATCGATCACAAATAAAGCATCTGGCAAGCCGCCCATATTTTTGATACCGCCCAGACTACGTTCTAATTTTTCTTTTTCGCGGGTTAGACCTAAAATTTCTTTTTTATTCAATCGGCCGAAAGCATTTTTTTCAAACATATTTTCTAATTCTTTTAAGCGTTTAATCGACTGACGAATGGTTTTATAATTAGTTAACATCCCGCCTAACCAACGATGATCGACATAAGGCATACGGCAACGCACAGCTTGATCGCGAATAATTTCATGGGCAGCAGGTTTTGTACCGACGAATAATATCTTACCTTTTCTGGAAGCGATTCCACCCATGAAGTTCATGGCATCAATCAGCAAAGGCAAAGTGCTTTCAAGGTTAATAATATGAATTTTATTGCGGGCGCCATAAATATAAGGGCCCATTTTGGGGTTCCAGCGGCAGGTTTGATGACCAAAGTGTACGCCTGCTTTTAACATATCACGCATTGAAATTGAAACTGTCATTACTTAAATCTCCTAAAGTTTGGGTTAAGCCTCTATGTATCCTCTTTAGCCAACCTTATTTTATCTTAATTTATAAGGCACCCAGCTTTAAGAGTTATGATACATATGTGGGGTTTAAATTTTAATTGCTTCTCGAAGTGGGTCTTTATACCATAGACAGCAGTTTTCAACAATATGTGAATATAAATTATGAGTATTTCCATTAAGACCGCTGATGAAATTGAAAAAATGCGTGTTGCAGGAAGATTAGCAGCTCAAGTATTAGAAATGATTGCACCCTATGTGAAACCTAATATCACGACAGATGAACTTAATCAAATATGTCATGATTATATTGTCAATGTACAACAGGCTATTCCTGCCCCTTTGAATTATAATGGTTTTCCTAAATCAATTTGTACTTCTGTTAACCATCAAGTCTGTCACGGCATACCTGGGTCTCGTATATTAAAAGAAGGTGATATAGTCAATATTGATATTACCGTCTTAAAAGATGGCTATCATGGCGATACCAGTGAAATGTTTATGGTGGGCAACAAGCCTTCTATTTTGGCTAATCGTTTGATTAAAGTGACTTTAGAGTGCCTTTATCTAGGCATAGAACAAGTCAAACCAGGCAATCATTTTGGCGATATCGGCTTTGCGATCCAACAACACGCTGAAAAAAATAGATTTTCAGTGGTAAGAGAATATTGCGGTCACGGGATTGGTCGGATTTTTCATGAACCGCCGAATGTTTTACATTATGGCGAAAAAGGGACTGGTGAGGAAATAAAACCAGGGATGATTTTTACGATTGAACCAATGATTAATGCAGGAAAACGATTTGTAAAACTGCTTCCCGATAAATGGACAGTTGTGACAAAAGACCATAGTCTATCAGCCCAATGGGAGCATACGATTTTGGTAACAGACTCTGGATTTCAAGTCTTAACTCGGAGGGAAAATGAGATGATTGGTAGCATCTCAAAAAAATTGATTTAATTTCGCTGCCTGCGATTAATTCGTATCATGGCTATTAGGCTGCTCAGCCTTCCCAAAAGATAGAGGGGGCAGTTAAAAATTTTACCATCAAACTTTAGATTCATAGAGGATATTCTTATTGCCAGATTGGGTTCGTATTTTTGAATGTATGTCGTTAAACTCTTCTTTTTTGTAGAAATACCAGATTTAACCTCCACGGGATAGATCAAATCATTAAGCTGCAAAATAAAATCTAACTCAGCTTGCCCGGCGCTGGTCCAATAGAATGCGCCATAACCTTGACGTGTCAGTTCTTGTGCTACGTAATTTTCGATAAGCGCGCCTCGGAATTCTTGAAAAATCTCATCGCCATAAATAATAGCTTTTGCGGACAGCCCTGACATTGCGCCCAACAAACCAACATCTGCCAAATAAATTTTAAAAATATCATGTTTGATATAAGCACTAAGCGGAAGCTTTGGTGTTGATGTATTGTAAACTTTATGAATTAAACCTGCTTCCATTAACCACTGTATGGCAATTTCAAATTCTTGTGCTCGTGCGCCTTTTCGTATTGCAGAGTATATGAATTTTTTATTTTCTTTAGCAAGCTGACTTGGAATAACATCCCAAACTTGATTAATTTTCATAATATTATTTGCAGGAGCGTGTTTTGCAAAATCTAGTCGATAAGAATCAAGAATATTTTGTTGTATTACTCTAATGGTATTTACATTTTCATTTTTAATATATTCAAGAACAGCGGCAGGCATGCCACCTGTATACACGTAATCTTTAAAAATTTTAAGTAATTTCTCATGTAATAATATAGGTAAAGGCTCTATATTTTCTATATTTTCTATAAACTGAATCAGGTTATTATCGCATGTGGCCTGTAAAAATTCATCGAAACTGAATGGGTATAGATTCAAAAAATCGACTTTCCCTACAGGAAATCCTTTGCTGTTTGCAAGGGTAATCCCTAAAAGAGACCCTGCGGCACAAATATGATATTCATTAGCAGATTCATTAAAATATTTTAAGCTATTAAGAGCGTTGGGGCACTCTTGAATTTCATCAAAAATAATTAATGTGTTTTCTGGTTTTATTTCTGCAGCCGATTCAATCGATAAAATTTTTAAAATATCTTTAGGTTTCAAGCTTCCTGAAAATAAATCATGCAATTGAGGCGAGCTTTCAAAGTTAAAGTAAGCAACATTTTCATACTCAAGAGCACCGAATGTTGTCAAACTATAAGTTTTCCCTACTTGCCGCGCTCCTCTAAGAATAAGCGGTTTTCGAGAATCCCCTAACTTCCAGAGCTTTAATTTTTCAAATATTAATCGTTTCATGAGATTATTGTAACATAAATATGCATAATATTACAATTAATTATTTAATAATATGTTGTTTATTACATTTATTCATTCGTAAAAATGCATACCAAAAAATACAGATAGCGACTTAAAAAAGACAAATATACTTCGCGTCTGTGGCTGGTAGATTTTCTTTGCCAAAGAAAAAAATGGCGGATCATGATGCAAAAGCTCATCTAATCCACCAAAACAGCTAATGTCTTATTTGTTTTTTAATGGACAATTAGCGACAGAAAAGGACTGCGGCGAACACATTTCGGTAGGTTGTGATTGCACCCAAGAAGAACCCGTTTTTATCACTGGAATATAATTTTTCGAGTGTATTTGAACATAAGATAAAAAGTCAGACGTGTAATAGGTTGACGATACTTCATCATCATAATAGATAGCTGACATGAAAAAATATGTTCCATCAGCTGCTGCTACTGCATCCCATTTGTCAGTTGATCCTCCTTCCATTTTGCAGGTTCCTCCCGCACAGGTTATTTTTGATGGAAAATAAATAAAATCCGCAGATAAAATAGCATTTGGACTTATTTCACAATTTTTTACTGAAATGGTTACATCATCATCGAGGTTTTCAAAAGTAATATTATTTGATCCGATATTTGTCCCGTTATTTAAATCAGACCAATTATAGGTTTTATAAAGTGTTAATTGGTTCTGTTGCTCTTTGAGAGCTATTTGAATGGGTAAAGAATAATATTTTGTTTGATTAATATCAATTTCTTCCGCGATAGAATCATCCGATGAAATTCTAATAATTGCAGCACCACTAGGGTCAATGATATCGCATTGAATATCATGATAACCAGGCCATTGCGGTATATTGACATCAAATGTTATTTTTTGTCTCGGTGCTATATCACCAATATCAAAATGCACTGGCTTTGTGTCAGCATAAGTACTAGTTACTAATAGTAAAGTTGTTAAAAATAATTTAATTTTTCGCATTTTGTTTACCCACTATTATATAACAATTAGAAAAAGTAACGGATTCACTATCATCAAAGTTGTAGACACTCATCTTAATTGGACTAGTGGTGGTACAGCTGTTGCATGGAAAATTATGAAAAAGCAGTGTGTTATTTTTTTCAATTAATTTATCTTGAAAAGGATAGGTCAAAATCATATCGTTAATCGAAGTAATGGGTATTGGATATAAAGAGGGAGGGACTTGGTCACCAATGATTTTTATATTAAGAATCGGCTGATAAGAAGTAATATCCATACCCGTCATATCACAGGAAATATCATATAAAACACCGGCTGACATTTGTTGATAAGGCAAATCGAAAGTGACCGTTTGATGGGCTTTTACATCTCCGCCATTAAAATAGATAGGATGACTGCTTTGACTATTATCAGCTAGACTATTTTGCCCGAGCAATAGTAAAGCCGTACTTATAAAAATTTTCTTCATTTTTTTCCTATTAGACTGTTTCGTATATGTTTTGGTAATTATTCGTAAAGAGGTCGGATTATACATAATCAGCTAACGTATTCAACCTATAGAAATAATTTTTTAGGCCAAAATA
>JABDDD010000023.1 GCA_013287765.1 Gammaproteobacteria bacterium
GCCCTGTTTCTTCATCAAGAAATTCAGCGCTACCACTGCTATCTCCTTCGCCTTCATCGCTTTCTGTTTCTTCTTCATCAACAGCTGCTGCTTTGACTTTAGTGGCGTCGCCTGTTGCGTCTTCCTCTTTCAGAAGTTCAGGTTCGATATAGCCGCTGATAATGTCATTTAGGCGAAGTTCGCCGCGTTCGACGGCTTCATAGTCAGCCAAAACATCGGCAATCATTTGTGGCTGATTAGCAAGCGTTGTCAGCATTTGATTCATGCCTTCTTCGATTCTCTTGGCGATTGCAATTTCACCTTCACGCGATAACAATTCAACACTGCCCATTTCACGCATATACATGCGTACCGGGTCAGTGGTGCGGCCAAACTCACTGTCAACAGAAGCAAGAGCGCTTGCGACTTCTTCTTCTGCCACTTCATCAGAGGCTGCTTCATTGTCGGCCAATAATAATTCTTCTGCTTCTGGGGCAATTTCAGCGACACGTATCCCCATGTCGTTGATCATGCTAATAATTTCTTCAATTTGCTCAGGATCAGCAATATCGGCAGGTAGATGATCATTGACTTCGGCATAAGTTAAGTAACCTTGTTCTTTGCCGCGCGCAATAAGTTCTTTTAAACGTGATCGTTGTTGCTCTTGATCCATAATGCTTTGACCCTGCATAGAGTAATGGGAATTTATCATTATAACGCAAACCTTAAAGATTTTTAATTAAGTTTTATTCAAAATTGTATTCAAAGTTTATTCATCGGTTGCTGAAGATACTTTATTTTTGGCATGAATTAAATCATTTAATTGTTTTTTTTCATCAAATGACAAACCTTTGGAGGCAGCTTTTGTCAGTAAGCTCTCAATATTTTTCTCTTGACTCATCTTATGCAGATGAGAAATAGCGCCCTTAAATTCATGCGTCAGTCCTTTTTCGGATATAACATGCTCCATTTGCGCCAATTTAGCAAAGGTTTTCTGCAGAGGATGGTCTCGCCAATATTCACGCAGAGCAGCCGGAGTTGTGACGTTATTTTTTTTAATAATATCAATCAGTTCAACAAAAGTAGCCAATCCGGGTGTGTCTAACAACGGAAGCGGTTTGTCTAATATTTTGACTAAGCTCGGTTCTTGTAATAATAAACTCATGGCTAAACGCAAAGGAGACGGAGAGCGTATTTTAATGAATTTTCGAGGATAATTGCTACTTTTAGGCGATTTTTGCAGAAGTTGATCCACGTGCGTTCGAGTTTTTCGTGCAAGTTCTTCAAACATCATTTGCTTAAAAACACCCCCCTCGGGTAGTTGATTTAAATGAGTAGTTGCTAATTTGATGAATCTTGCTCGCCCATCTAAGTGGGTTAAATCTGCTAATTCCATCATATGGTGAAAAAAGAAATGCGAAAACGTCCAGGCTTCTTTTATTTTTTCTGCAAAAAAAGCAGCGCCCTCTTTACGTACCAGAGAATCAGGGTCTTCGCCGTCTGGCAAAAACATAAATTTAATTTGTAAATCATCCCGCATCAACGGCAGAAAAACCAATAATGCACGCCAAGCGGCTGTTCTTCCTGCCAGATCACCGTCAAAGCAAAAAATAATCTCAGACGTATAACGTGATAAACGTTTTAAATGAGCGGCTGTTGTTGCTGTGCCAAGCGTTGCCAATGCATAAGTGATTTGATATTGAAATAAAGCAATGACATCTAAATAGCCTTCGACAATCAATACTTTTTGTAATTGACGATGAATGGTTAGTGTCTGATAGAGTCCATAGAGTTCATGACCTTTTTGAAATAAAGTCGTTTCTGGAGAATTTAAATATTTAGGTTCTGTTTGATCGATTGTTCTGCCGCCAAAGCCAATGACACGTCCGCGTCTATCCTGAATAGGGAACATAATGCGTTCACGAAAGCGATCATAAAAACTGCCGTCGTCTTTTTTAATCAATAAACCTGCTGCAAATAATTGTTGTTTGAGTGCAGCAGTTTTTCCGAAAGTTTGTAATAAATACTCCCAGCCAGCGGGTGCAAAACCGATGCAAAATTCTTTAGCCATTTCACCGGAAATACCGCGTTGTTTTAAATATTGGATGGCTTTAGGATGTTTACGCAATTGTTGTTTATATTGATTAGCCACAGCATCTAATAATTCATAAATACCTTGATCAATGATGGGTTCAGATGAGGTAGTGCTATCTGATTTAGGTACTTCAATGCCTGCCAGTTGCGCAAGTGCTGCGACTGCCTCTTTGAAATTCAGATGATCATATTGCATTAAAAAATCAATGGCATTGCCATGTGCGCCACAGCCAAAACAATAATAAAATTGTTTTTGTTGGCTAACAGAAAAAGAGGCTGATTTTTCCGTGTGAAAGGGGCAGCAAGCAAAATAATTATTATTAGATTTTTTGCGTAAAGGCAAGCGTCCGTCAATTAAGTCAATAATTTCAATCCGAGTTAACAATTCCTGAATAAATTCGCGTGGAATAGTCATATAGTCATAGGAATAAAGGCATTAAACGGGCAATAATTCTTTTAATTTTGCACTGACTATACTCATATCTGCTCGTCCTTGTAAGCGGGGTTTGAGTAATCCCATGACTTTGCCCATATCGCGCGCTGATGAGGCGCCTGATTCTTGAATGGCTTCATTAATCAGTGTCGTCATTTCTATCTCAGTTAATTGAGCGGGCAGGTAGGTTTGGATAATCTTAATTTCTGCCTGTTCTTTGTCTGCAAGATCAGTGCGATTTCCTGCTAGAAATTGGGTAATAGAATCCCGTCGTTGTTTCAGCATTTTATCTAGCACGCTTAAGACTTGGGCATCAGATAAAGTGATACGTTCGTCTACTTCTCGCTGTTTAATAGCGGCTAGAATTAAACGAATAGTCGCTAGGCGATCTTTTTCTTGGCTGCGCATAGCGGCTTTCATGTCTTCTTGGATCTGTCCTTTGATCGTCATTGTCGTCATACGAATCACTCTTTTAAGTTAAAAAAAGTTAAAAGTTAAAAAATGGTTAACTTTGTTTATCTTTTTCTTTTGCAGTTTTTTCACGTGCAAGTTTTTTCTGGAAACGTTTAACAGCAGATGCTTTTTTACGTTTGCGTTTCCACGTAGGTTTTTCGTAATATTCATGACGTCTTAAGTCAGCCAATACTCCCGCTTTTTCGGTTAATCTTTTGAAGCGGCGTAAGCTAATTTCAAAGTTTTCATTCTCTTTAACGCGTATACTTGGCATTTTCGGTTCTTTACTCCGTGACATTAGTTTGATAAAGAAGGGGAGATTCTAATGGTTAATCAAGAGAAATGTAAAGCAAAATGAAAGTATTAGGCATTGAAACATCGTGTGATGAGACGGGGATTGCAATTTATGACGCAAAATTGGGCTTATTAGCTCATTGTTTGCACAGTCAGGTAAAAATGCATGCAGAGTATGGTGGGGTGGTGCCGGAATTGGCATCGCGAGATCATATTCGAAAGACTTTACCGCTGATTGATCAAGTGATGCAAGCAGCCAAGATCACCCCAGAGGCGATAACAGGGATTGCTTATACAGCAGGGCCTGGGTTAGCGGGTGCTTTATTAGTGGGGGCGGCCATTGCCCAGAGTTTAGCATTTGCATGGGATAAGCCGGTTGTTCCGGTGCACCATATGGAAGGCCACTTATTAGCTTCGATGTTAGAAGAGACGCCGCCTAGTTTTCCTTTTGTGGCTTTATTAGTGTCTGGTGGGCATACGCAGTTGGTGGCGGTGGCGGATGTGGGTTGTTATACCTTATTGGGGGAATCTATTGATGATGCGGCGGGAGAAGCTTTTGATAAAACGGCTAAATTATTAGATTTAGGTTATCCCGGGGGTGCTTTGCTTGCCAAAATAGCAGAGCAAGGTGAGACGGGGCGGTTTTATTTTCCTCGTCCGATGATGGACAGACCGGGGTGTGATTTTAGTTTTAGCGGATTAAAAACCAATGTTCGCAATACTATTGCGGCCAATCTTGCTAAAGAATCTTTAGGGTCTTTATCTTTACAAATGCGTGCAGATATTGCTTTAGCATTTGAAGAAGCAGTGATTGAGACGTTGGTTATAAAATGCAAACGTGCTTTACATCTAACAGGTTTTAAAACATTAGTAACAGGCGGGGGGGTGAGTGCCAATCAGTCATTGCGAAGAGCTTTGCAAGCGATGGTTGCAGAAGAAGATGCCACTGTTTTTTTCCCCAGACCTGAATTTTGCACGGACAATGGCGCAATGATTGCTTATGCGGGTTATTTACATCTAAAAAAAGGCGAGCAAGGTGATTTAGGTATTAAAGTCTATCCACGTTGGTCTTTATAGTTTTTTATTGATATTACTCAATATTTTTATTTGGGTTCATTAAATGACTTGATAAGTAGTCACAATGAGACTACAATTATATATGGAAGACTACCAGAGGTAATTTATATGCGTACAGCTGATACTTATGTCCGCGCTCGTATTGATACTGCTACCAAAGAACGAGCTGCTGATGCGTTAGAGGCAATGGGTTTATCTATCTCAGATGCTATACGTTTGTTAATGCTTCGAGTGGCTGACGAGCGTCGTTTACCTTTTGAAGTAAAAGTCCCTAATTTACGCACACGAAAGGCTATCACTGAGCTTGAAGCGGGTAAAGGAAAACAATTTAGCAATATTGATTCTTTGATGGAAGATTTAAATGAGGACGATTGAGCGTTCAACTGCATTCAAAAGGGATTATAAACGTATCAAGGCGACTCCACGGTATAGAAAAAATTTGGATTCATTGATTTCTGATGTTTTGAAATTTTTATTAGCGGATAAATTGTTACCCTACCCTGCACACACATCTTTGAGTTAATATCGGCCACTACTAATAAATAATATTCAAATGGATTTTAATAATGGAATTAATCAACCCTTTTATTGAAAAAAGATTAAAAAATAACGGCATATTATTTTTTAAACGCATAATGGAACGCAAAGTAGTTTCATTAAGGAAATTAGGAGATACTCGGGCAGAAAGAGTTCGGTTTGAAAGATGGATAAGGAAATGATTATCGAGTGGTTGTCGCCATTAATTATGATTTTGGAATCTTATATGTGCGATTTGTCGGCACTCATAAGAAGTATGATAGCATTGATGTTAATAAAATTTGACGAGGTGGATTATGAGCAATATTAGACCTATTAAAACTAAAAAAGATTATAAGGCCGCATTAAAAGAAATTGAAAGATTATTTGACGCCAAACCAAATACTTCTGATGGCGATAAACTGGATGTTCTCGTAACTCTAATACAACTCTATGAAGATACACATTATCCTATTGACCTTCCCGATGCAGTTGAAGCATTACACTACTGGATGGACAGTCGTGGCTTGTCTCGTAAAGACTTAGAGCCATATATTGGAACACGTGCAAGAATTGCTGAAATTTTAAATTATAAACGTGATCTCACTCTCAATATGATTATAAATTTACATGATAAGCTTCATATTCCAGCAGAATTATTAATCAAGAAAAGGATTGGTAATCGTCGACACACTCATGGGAAATAAGGAGCCTGGCAGGCTCCTTTTATTCTGTCAGACGACTAGGGTCGCATAGCGAATTGTTTGATTAATACTTATTTTTAAAGTTTAGACCTACCGATTTTAGTTTCTTTGCCTTGCCATAATTGCTTAATATTTTTACGATGCCGATAAATAAGTAATAGAGTAATTCCTAAGGTCATTGCTGTATTAGTGAGATTAGTAAAATACCAAATATACAAAGGTGCTAATAATGCGGTAATCAATGCTGCAAGCGATGAATAACGAGAAACCATTGCAATAATTAACCAAGTGACTGCTAAAGCAATTCCCGCAGGCCAAGCCAATGCTAATAAACAACCAAAAGCAGTGGCAACGCCTTTACCGCCTTGGAAACGGAAAAAAATTGGATAAAGATGGCCAAAAAACGCAGCAAAGGCGACTAAAGCGATCCCAATTGTTGACAGACCGTACCATTTGGCTAATAAAACCGGTAAAGCGCCTTTTAGGACATCACCTAATAGAGTAATGATAGCTGCTTTTTTGCCACCAATTCGTAAAACATTTGTAGTTCCTGGGTTACCTGAACCTTGTGTGCGGGGGTCGGGTAATCTTAAAATTTTACAAGTCACAATGGCGCTTGAAATCGAGCCAAACAAATAAGCAATGAAAATGGCAATTAATATTTCTAATGGCGGGTGAACCATATTATTTCCTATTTTGCTATAGTTACTATAAAGATAACCTCTGATAATATAACAAATTTGAGGTATTTTCATGGCCAATAATTTAGTCTGGGTTGATTTAGAAATGACAGGGCTTAATCCGGATCAAGATCGCATTATTGAAGTTGCGATGATTGTAACAGACAGTGATCTCAATACAATAGCAGAAGCGCCAGTTTTTGCCATCCATCAATCTGACGAAATTTTAAACAGCATGGATAGTTGGAATACTAAGCAGCATAATTCCTCTGGATTAGTCACGCGAGTAAAAGAAAGCACGGTGAGTGAAAGTGAAGCTGAGAATGCATTACTTCATTTTTTAAAGCAATATGTGTCGCCTGGTAAATCTCCATTGTGTGGAAATTCAGTTTATCAAGACCGCCGGTTTTTATATCGTTATATGCCTATTTTAGAGAAATATTTTCATTATAGGCTTATTGATGTGAGTACACTGAAAGAGTTAGCGTTACGTTGGGCGCCTAAAGTGTACTCAGGATTTAATAAAGAATCTAAGCACTTAGCTTTAGATGATATTCGTGAGTCTATTGAAGAGCTTAAATATTATCGTGATAGTTTTCTGAAGGTAGCTGTAAGTGAATGATTGTTAAAAAAACAATTAAAATTGGAAATGTTGTATAATTAATGTATAATTAAATACATGTAATCAACGAGGATTATTATGACAAGCTCTCAATCTAGGCCTACTGATATTAAAAGTGATAAAAAAGAAGAAAAATCAATGGAGACGATGCCTGGCTCTCCATTCTTAGTTCCCTATATTCATCCTGATGCGGGATATAGGAATACAGATTCTATCAGCAGAGAGAAACTTACTGAAATAAAAAAAGATATTACTTATGCTGCAAATAAATTGTGTGAGGCAGAAGAAAAATGTCGCCAGGAAAACGAAGAGAATAGGAAAAAAGGACGTAAATATAAAAATGAAAAGGAGCTAAATCAATTTATTCAAAGTGATGATCAATTTATCATATCTCTTAAGAGGTTAATATATGATGATCCCGCCATCTCTGCAGATACAAAGCCTCAGATTGTACAACTTATAAAAGATCTCCAGCGCACTAAACCTTATGTAATTCCAAACAAAGATGGGAAATCTACTCAGATATCAGTACTTGATGTTTTAAAAAAATTTTCTGACAAAGTACAGGATGATAAGCAATTTTGGGAAGACATAACGTTAGATAAAGAGGATTTATTGTTGGCATATGTTGCTACAAATTATCGTGAAGGCCGCGTGGAACAAGGAGGGCAGTTGAGAACCATCGAGGGTATAAGAGGTGACTGGCATAACTATTTTGGTACTCAGATCTATATAAACAATCAAAGAACTGTTATAGAAAAGGAAAACGGAGAAATTAATATAAGCCTGGAAGGTGATCACATTGTAGGTGAAACAGGTAAGAAGCAGGATGCAGCGAAAATTACCGTACTTTATTCTATTCAAAAGACTTTTAATAAATCCGGTACAGACGATGGTTGTAAGGTTACTGCTAAAAAAATTGAAGTTTTAGTTAGCTCGAAGCGAAGAAAAGAAGCCTTAGATGTATTAAAGACACGTATTTTAGATTGGAGTCCCACTCTCCCTGTCACCGACGACGATAAGTCTTTTTATACTCATTTAGCTATATTTTTGTCCGAGTCACACGAGCAAGACATAAGAAAAGCATTTTATGAAAAGGTAGCAAGCTTTCCTAAAGCTGTTCAGTTAAGGATCGATTCGTTTGTTAGCCAGATGTGGGATGAGCCCTGGTTTAATCTTTCAAAAAAAATGTCAAAAGAGGCTCTCGAAGCAGAAAAAGACAAGATAATAGCAATAGAAGAAGCAAGATTAGCAGCTAGTCATTTAGAAAATTTACTATTTGAGTCTGATCCTGTAAACGAGCACCTTCCTGAAAAAGTTAATCGTATTCTTGAGAAAATTTTACCTTATGTTCATCTCAAGGAAGTAAGAAAGGCACTTTTTGAAAGTCAGATAAGCTTTCCAAAATATGTTCGAGATACGATTGATGACAGAGTTAGGGATAATTTGCAGGAGAAAAAAGAAGATACTTCTTTGTCAGATGAAAAGGGCACTACTTTACCGAATTCTGACCACCAGCTTGACGAAGAGAAGCGACTTGCGAAGATACAGAGAATAACAAGAGCTTATGAGTCAGTAGAAAAGTTGGATCCCGAACGTCCTGATTTTAATAGAGAACTAGAAGGAATTTTACTTTTTTTAGTACAAGAAGCAAGTTGGCCTGAACAATTCGGAGAAGAGTTTTATGAAAAATTAAGAGAAAATTTTTATAAAAAATGGCTAAATTTTTCTGATATTATTCAAGCAGAAATTCAAATCAAGATTGACAAGGTTTGGGATCAGGATTGGTTCAAACTTGCACGAAGTTATGGCGGCTCCAATGAAAGATTCCGTGAGGAGAGAGCAAGAATAATGTCTACTTATTTAACTTATTTTATAAATATGGATGCTGGGAGCAACCGTGACATTTTCTTCAACAGAATTCGTACACTCATATTACCTTATCTTGGTAAGGAATCCGTAAGAGACGCATTTTATGGTAATGCGTCAGGATTTCCAGAGGACGTTCAAAATGAGATCGAACGTTACTTTTTTCACGGAGTTGTGTTGCCTCGCGGCGTGAGAGGTCAAGACCTTACAGAAGCACGAGCAAAACAATTTGCTGGATATTTAGACCCAAACGAGAAGGTTAATGCAGAAAAAATTAAGAACATACTAGTGCCTGGTTTACAGAATGCTGATGTAAGAAAATTTTTTTATAATAGATACAGTCAGATGTCTTACGAAAATCAGAATGAAACTTATAAAATAATTAAAGAAGGGATAGAGGCGGAGCAGAGGGTTGGATTTATAGAGAGGCACACATTATTATATGACTTACGGGTATTACGCGATACGAACTATGTAATACGCCGACGAATCAAAAGAGATTTTTATAAGATATTTGATCTTAATGATAAGTCATCTGGGTGGGAAATTGGGATAGCAGTGGTATCTAAGTTTTATAAGCTGCCAGAACTTTTTCTAGAGACTCTAGAAGATGCCGCTTTATTTTGTATAGACAGAACTCTTGGTGATTTTGGCAACAGAAATCAACCAGGTGGATCGATCCCGTGGGCTTTGATGGTTGCTTCTGTTTTTGCCGTAGTGGGACTGATAGTTGAATTACCCGCTCGTCTACTTCTTCAACGCCTTACCTCTCCTATTCGTTCAGCTAAGGAGGCTTATGCGTTTGGAGAATCAAAAGGAGGTTGGGTATTTGGCTTTGGATTGGGTGCCACGAGCATCGCCATTTCATTAGGTTTATTAACTATCGCCGCTGTTTTTGCAGCACCTTTTGTTGCAAGCGCATTAATCGCAGCTAAAGCGGGTGCTATAGTAACTGGAGTGCAGTCAGCGCTTAGTTGGTTATCAGCTGTTGGTTTAAGTACTCTTGAAGTTAATCTGGTATCAGTCGCGGCTGCTGCTCTCTCAATATGGGGGGTCACGCAATTAGCTAGTAAGCTATATGAGAAAGTTTTTCCAAGCAAAAAGCTTGATAGCGAAAATGATAAAAATAGTATAGGTGCAACTCCAAAAGCAGAAGAAATAGTAAACCATAATAGCAAGAGACTTACTTACAGAGTGGTTCAGCAGAGCCTACCTCCTCCTTCTCCTTTGAAAGAAAAAAAGCCATCATTCGCATCAGACACAACAAAATCATTATCTACTGCCGAGCCCGAGTTCGCGAGCCCAAAAAGTACTGGAACAACTAGTCCTGATTCTACACAAGATGAGTCTCCTTCTGCTGCGGAGCCTATGCTTCCTCCTAAAGACAGAGACAGAGGTAGAAGCAGAGGCCTGAGTAGGGGGGGTTCTGATTCTTCTGACGACAAATAAATATAATATCCAAGTAAAAAAAATACCAGTCAACACTGCTCCAAAGCCCACAGCACATGCTCTTTGACAATATCCGATGGAAAACCCAAGCGCTTTTTCAGCGCTTGGGTAATATTTTGATTGGATGGCGCATTACCTAAGGCCACTGCAATATTCCTAAGCCAAGCAATATACCCAATTCGTCGAATCGCAGACCCTTCGGTTTTAGCCAAAAATTCTTGTTCTGTCCATAAAAATAAATTTATCAAATCAATATCTGATAGACCATGGCGAGGATGAAAATCTTTTTCATCAGTCGGTTTGGCAAAACGATTCCAGGGGCAAATCAATTGACAATCATCACAGCCATAAATGCGATTCCCCATCATTTTGCGAAATTCAACTGGAATCACACCTTTTAATTCAATCGTTAGATAAGAAATACAGCGTCTTGCGTCTAATTCATAAGGCGCAATAATCGCTTGGGTAGGGCAAATTTGTATACAAGCGGCGCACGTTCCACAATGGTTTTTAACAGGAGAATCAATCGGTAACGGTAAATCAGTGAACAGTTCACCTAAAAAAAACCATGATCCAGCTTTAGAATTAATTAAATTAGTATGCTTGCCAATCCAACCAAGCCCTGCTTTCTCTGCTAACGGTTTTTCTAAAATAGGTGCGCTGTCAGTAAACACACGATAACCAAACGAATCAATGACTGAGGTTATTTTTTCAGCTAATTTTTGCAGACGTTTTCGTATGAGTTTATGGTAATCACGACCCAATGCATAACGAGAAAGATAGGCTTTATTTTTATTTTGCAATATTTCACGGATTTTCGCATTAGGCGGTAAATAATCCATGCGGGCAGAAATAATACGAAGAGTACCCGGCACTAGTTCATCCGGCCGGTAACGTTTTGCTCCGTGGGCAGACATGTAACCCATCTCACCATGGAAATTTTTATTAAGCCATGCTAAAAAACGTGGCTCATAAAGAGTCAAATCAGTGTCCGTGATCCCAATTTGTTGAAACCCAAACTCAACTCCCCATTGTTTGATTTGTCTAGCAAGGCTAATAGCGTTGAAATCTGTCATGATAGGGAAATATAATGTATTAGTAAGAATTATACTAGTGAAAATATAAGGACCATTCATGCAACCTTATACAACTATTTGGATGTGGATTGGGTTTATTGTCTTTGTGATTTTTGTGCTCTGGATTGATATCAATGTCTTAGGCCGCAAAAAATCACACCGAGTCTCTACTAAAGACGCCTTGATCTGGGTGCTAACTTGGATGGCTTTGGCGCTTATTTTTAATGCCGGTCTTTGGACTTATCTTGATCAAACACAAAATAATCTCATCGCAACACGAAAAGCTTTAGAGTTTTTTACAGGCTATTTGCTCGAATTTTCACTTTCTATTGATAATATGTTTGCTTTTATTCTAATCTTTAATTATTTTATCGTGCCACCCCAGTATCAACGACGGGTTTTATTATACGGGGTGATAGGCGCAATTGTGATGCGCTTTTTAATGATTACAGGTGGACTTTGGTTGGTGCACCAATTGCATTGGATATTATATTTATTTGGCGCATTTTTGATCATTACTGGTATTAAAATGATTTTTCCGGCAAAAGAACAAGAATTTGCGAATCACTTTATTTTACGCAATTTAAAAAAAATAATTCGTATTGATACACAATATCATCAAGAACATTTTTTTATAAAGAAAAATAAATTGTTATATGCAACGCCATTATTAGTCGTGTTAATTTTTATTGAATTAACCGATGTATTGTTTGCATTGGATAGTATTCCCGCTATTTTTGCCATTACCCAGGATGCTTTTATTATTTTTACGTCGAATATTTTTGCTATTTTAGGATTACGTGCTTTGTATTTTTTATTAGTCAATTCAGCAGAACGTTTTCATTTTTTGAAATATGGCATTGCCGTCATGTTGACTTTTATTGGGGTTAAAATGTTGATTGAACCTTGGATGCCAGTGCCCGTACTCTTTGCGCTTAGTTTTATGTTAGGCGTTTTAAGCTTAACAATTGTCTTAAGTCTCTTAGTGCCTAAAGGGAAAAAATAATGACATTACCAACAGTACAAACATTACAATTAGCCGATTTTATAGCTTATTTACCCAAAAGACCGCATGATTCCCATAAGGGATTATTTGGACATGTGTTAGTTGTGGGGGGTGAGCTTGGTTTTTCAGGCGCAGTTAGAATGGCGGCGGATGCTGCTTTGCGTGTCGGGGCAGGATTGGTCAGTATCGCAACGCGTAAAGCGCATGCTGATTTGTTAAATCTCACGCGTCCTGAAATCATGTGTCATGGTATTGAATCTTTTGATGAGTTAGCGCCTTTATTAGAAAAAGCAACTGTGATTATTGTGGGTCCTGGTTTGCAACAATCTGCTTGGGCAAAAGCCTGTTTATCTCAAATAATAATAAATAATCAAAAACCATTAGTCGTTGATGCAGATGCTCTTAATTTATTAGCACTTGAACCAAAATACGCAACGCATTGGATTCTAACGCCGCATCCTTTGGAAGCGGCACGATTATTACAGTGTGATCAATCTTATATTCAACAAGATCGTTTAAATGCTGCGATGCTATTACATAAAAAATATGGCGGCGTGATTGTCTTAAAAGGGGCAGGGACACTCGTTGTGGCAGACAAAATGCCGCCTGCTATTTGTGAGTTAGGTAATCCTGGTATGAGCACAGCTGGCATGGGTGATATTTTAAGCGGTGTGATTGGCGGCTTAGTGGCACAGCAATTACCGTTAGATATTGCAGCAAAATTAGGTGTATTAGTGCATGCATTAGCCGGAGACAGCGCAGCAGAAAAAGGCGAGAGGGGGCTAATCGCCACTGATTTATTACCTTATTTAAGACAATGGGTGAATGCGTGAAAAAAATAATTGCCAGTGAATCTGCGATGCTTGCATTAGGCGGTACGCTGGCTAAATATCTTGATAAAACAGCTGTTATTTTTTTAAAAGGCCCTCTGGGAGCTGGTAAAACCACTTTTGCTAGGGGATTGTTAAGAGCGCAAGGTGTGACAGGTTCTGTTAAAAGTCCGACTTATAGTTTAGTTGAAACGTATTCTTTGCCGGATAAGACAATTCATCATTTTGATCTATATCGCTTAAATAATGCGGAAGCTTTATTTGAATGGGGGATAGAAGATTATTTTTCTGATGCGGCTATTTGTTTAATTGAATGGCCAGAGCAGGGAGAAAAAGCGTTACCAATACCTGATATTATTTTTGATTTTCAATGTATCGCAGAGAGTCGACTTGTTTTAGGAAAAGCGATGACAAGTTTAGGTCAAACTATTTTGCAGCAGTTGAATGATGAATAAAATCTTTCTGCTTTTTATTTTATTTATTCTGCAAACCAATATTTTCGCAGCAGATAGCACGCTGACTCATTTATATTTCAAACAAAATAAAAACCAAATAAGTTTAACCATGATAGCCACTGCACCTATACAACCTATTATTTTTTCTTTAAAAAATCCAGATCGTTTAGTGATTGATTTTAAGAATACTAAACTTTTAAAAACAGCCTGGGTTAATCCACCCAAATCTGTTCGAATAGGACATCCTAAAAAAAATATTCTACGAATAGTGTATGACTTACCTAATCCTATGCAATTTAAATCTCTTACTGCAAAAAATAAAAAAGAAGTAACACTCATGATTTTTCCCAAACAAAAATCTATTAAATTATTAAGTTATGCAGGATTAAAAGAAAAAATAAAAGCAAGAATGCATCCTTCTGCTCCTATTTTATTATCTCCTACACTTTCTCATTTGTCTCATGTGTCTCATTCAACGCAACTATCACCCCATATATTAATTGTCATGATTGATCCTGGGCATGGAGGAAAAGATCCTGGCGCTATAGGGCCTTCTGGGGTACAAGAAAAAAAAGTGGTGTTTGCAATTGCCAAAGAATTGGCGGCGTTAATTAATCAGACCCCATATATGCATGCTTTTTTGACCAGAGAAAACGATTCTTTTGTGACATTACAAAATCGTTTAGTGATCACTCGGCACAAAAAAGCTGATTTATTTATTGCAATTCACGCAGATTCTTATTTTAATACGCGCGCACATGGTGCATCTGTTTATGCTTTATCACAACATGGTGCAACAACCGTTGCGGCAAAATGGTTAGTCAAACGCGAAAATTATTATGCAGAATTGAATAATATTGATTTAGATGAATTAAACGATCAAAGTCCTTTATTGCGATCTGTTTTAATTGATTTGGCGCAAACGGCGACTATTCGTGATAGTTTACATTTAGCTAATGATTTATTAGATTCACTTGAATCTGTTACTCGATTGCATTGCTCGTGTGTGGAGCTTGCGCCTTTTATGGTATTAAAAGCACCGGATATTCCTTCTATTTTGGTTGAAACAGGATTTATTTCTAATGCGAAAGAAGAAAATCATTTGCGACAGGCGGTTTTTCAACACAAAATTGCCTATGCTTTATTTCAAGGAATTCGTCAATATTATAATAAATATGTTCATTGAAAAATTAAAATTAAAATTTAAAATTTTGAAAATTTGAAAATTAAAAAAGGTGTGCTGTGAATCAACGTATTTTTGCTTTAAATAAATTATTAACCAATCAAATAGCGGCTGGTGAAGTGGTTAATCGCCCATCATCAGTTATTAAAGAAATTATTGAAAATAGTTTAGATGCGGGTGCAAATAAAATTGATATTGAATTAGAAGAAGGCGGTATGCGTCTTATTCGAGTACGAGATAATGGACAGGGTATTCATCCAGAAGATTTAAATTTAGCGCTTAATCGTCATGCGACTAGTAAAATTAAAACGTTAACTGATCTGGAACAGATTTTATCTTTTGGTTTTCGTGGAGAAGCATTGGCGAGTATTAGTTCCGTATCGCGCTTACGATTAGCTTCAGCGATTGCAGGTCATGAAGGTTGGCAGGTGCAATCTTTTGGCACGGCGATGGAACAGCAACCTACCCCTATTTCACATCCAACAGGTACAACGATTGAAGTCTGTGATTTATTTTTTAATACGCCTGCACGAAAAAAATTTTTGCGTTCTGAAAAAACTGAATTGGACCATATTGATGAGGTGATTACCCGCATTGCTTTAAGTGCTTTTGATGTGCAATTTACCGTAAAACATCAGCAAAAATTAATTCGACAATACAGAGCCAGTGCAACTGAAATAGAATATGTGCAACGCGTTAGTAGTTTATGTGGGGAAAATTTTGCAAATCATGTGTTAAAAATAGCTTCTGAAATCACTGGATTAAAATTATCAGGCTGGATTGCTTTACCGACTTTTTCACGTGCAGCAGCTGATTTACAGTATTTTTATGTCAATGGTCGAATGGTACGTGATAAAGTTGTTTCTCATGCTGTACGACAAGCTTATCATGATGTGTTATATGGCGATCGTCATCCTGCTTTTATTTTGTATTTAGAGCTCCCTCCCAATGAAGTCGATGTGAATGTACATCCGACTAAGCAGGAAGTGCGTTTTTCACAGAGTCGTTTGGTTCATGATTTTATTGCGAAAAGTGTAGCAGATGCTTTAGCAAGTGTTCGTCCAGAACAACAAGAAAAAGCAGTTCCAGCTACTTTAGTTCCTCATATTTCGCAAATAAAGCTAAATCCCGTGCAAAATACCTTACCCTTAAAAATGCGCGAACAAATGGTTGTTTATCAACAATTACAAAACTGTGAAGAGCCAATCGCAACAGAACCAACACCTGAGATTCCGCCTTTGGGTTTTGCTTTAGCGCAATTAAGTCAGATTTATATTTTAGCGGAAAATGCACACGGTTTGGTTTTAGTTGATATGCATGCAGCACATGAAAGAATTTTATATGAAGAATTAAAACAAAATTTAATCGTTCACAAAATAGCATCACAACCTTTATTAATTCCCATTGCCGTCACTTTATCACAGCGAGAAGTTGCAATTGCCATGGAGCATACAGAATTATTTCAACAATTAGGATTTACGATTGGTATTTTAACGCAAGAATCTATCGTGATTCGCGCGGTGCCTGAATTATTAAAACAACCACCAGATGCTTTTTTGCAAGATATGATTGTGGATTTATTAGAACATGGACAATCAAAACGAAATGATGAAGCAATGCATCATTGGTTGGCGACCGTTGCGTGTCATGCAGCTGTGCGTGCTAAACGACAGTTATCCATTCCTGAGATGAATGCATTATTACGATCCATGGAAAAAACGCAGCATAGTGGTCAGTGTAATCATGGTAGACCCACTTGGACGCAATTTTCTATGGATGAATTGGATGCTTTATTTTTGCGTGGACGATAAATGCTAAAAGACTTTAATATTTGTTTGATGGGGCCTACTGCTGCTGGAAAAACGCAATTAGCGGTGCAATTGCGTGAAGTATTTCCTTTTGAAATGATTAGTGTTGATTCAGCGATGGTTTATCGAGGAATGAATATAGGGACTGCAAAGCCCGATGTTGATTTTTTAGCAAAAAATCCGCATCGTTTAATTGATATTTGCGATCCAAATAATTCTTATTCAGCAGCGCTTTTTCGAGAAGATGCGTTACGTGAAATTGAAGCGGTGCGATCAATAAACCGTATTCCCTTGTTAGTGGGTGGGACGATGCTTTATTTTCATGCTTTAACCGCTGGATTAGCGCAATTGCCTTCTGCTGATATGAATATACGTATAGCTATTGAAAAAGAAGCTTCTGAAATAGGCTGGCCGATGCTGCATGAGCGCTTAAAAAAAATTGATCCACCAAGTGCTGCACGTATTCATCCGCATGATCGTCAGCGTATTCAACGCGCATTAGAAGTCTTTATGATTTCGCATAAAACGCTGTCTGATTGGTTTGCAACAACAAAACAGACTACCTCTGTTTCTCCTGTGATGTTTCAGCAATTGATCATTGCGCCCAATAATCGTGCTATTTTGCACGAACGAATAGCCATGCGCTTTAAAAATATGTTAGCAGCAGGATTAGTTGAAGAAGTCGAAGAATTGAAGCTGCAATACCCATTAACGGCTGATTTGCCTTCCATGCGTTCAGTGGGCTATCGGCAAGTTTGGGATTATTTAGTAGGCAAATTGACCTGGGATGAAATGCAGGAAAAAGCAATTATCAGCACACGACAATTGGCTAAACGACAGTTGACCTGGCTTAAAAGTCTCACAAATGCAGTATGGTTTGATTGCGAAAGTAAAACACTTACGGCGGAGGTTATTCAGTATTTAAAGACACTTGATCTTTCGTCTTGATCGCAGGTTCTGTATAATTAATTTGATTTTAAGGATATTTAAATTATTCCAGGAGGTTCATAATGGTTAAAAAATGTAAATGTATGCATTTAAGTGCGATTTCTTTTGGTGTGTCATTAGGGATTGTCTCAGGCTTATTTATGTTGCTTTTTTCAATTGCGGCATGGCAATGGGGCTTTGGCACAGACATGATGCATCAATATTCTAGTATGTTACCAGGCTTAGATGCATCGGTTAAAGGAAGTCTTGTTGGGTTTTGCTGGGGATTTCTCGAAGGGCTCATTATTGGTTTAATTTGGGCATGGATTTATAATATTTGTTTATGTTGCTACCGTTGTTGCTGTTGCTGTTGCAAAACTGACGCGAATTGCAAAGTTTAAAAAATAAAGCGGCAGCCTCTTTTTTTTGAGGCTGCGTTTATTTGTATATAAATTTTATATGGGAAGAAAATGAAAAAAATAATTCAAACAAATGAGGCGCCAGAGGCGATTGGTTGTTATTCACA
Organism: Gammaproteobacteria bacterium; assembly: GCA_013287765.1. Lineage (GTDB taxonomy): Bacteria > Pseudomonadota > Gammaproteobacteria > DSM-16500 > DSM-16500 > JABDDD01. Next base: position 17,982 of record JABDDD010000023.1, read on the forward strand.
AGCTATTCAATCGGGAAATATTGTATATTTATCAGGTCAAATTCCATTAGACCCGGTTTCGATGATTATGGTGTCAGGCATTCATTCGCAAATTCACCGTGTGTTTAATAATCTAAAAGCAGTGGCAGAAGCTGCAGGGGGTAGTTTAGATCATATTGTGAAATTAACAGTGTATTTAACAGATATTTCTTCTTTAGCAAAGGTCAATGAGTTGATGGAGGCGTATTTTACAAAACCTTATCCTGCCAGAACATCTTTTGCAGTGGCTGCCTTACCGAAAAATGCGTTAGTAGAAGTCGATGCGATTATGGTGATGTAGGTAATGTAGGGTGGGCAAAGGAGCGTTTTTTGCGACGTGCCCACCATCTTGTGTATGACACGATAATAATTATTTATTAGCAACCCGAGGTGTTGTGATTAGGGGCACCATGCTTGATTTTTTATTTTGATCAACCATATACATGGTTTTTAAAAGTTTTAACGCTTCATAGAGTTGAAAATCATTTTGTGCCGAAGGAGTGACTTGATTGACATCAGTGATTGTGATGCTTTTGTCTCCAGCAAGATGACCTTTTAATTCGAATTCTCGAATAGGATTGAGTATGGCTGAATTTGTGACTTTAGCTGGATCTGATACTTTTAAATCATCAATAGTCACATCTGGAATAATTCCTTTATTTTGAATCACTCGCCCCGAAGGCGTATGATAGAGCGCAGTGGTGAGTTTAATCGCATGATGATCATCTAACGGTAAAACAGTTTGAACTGAACCTTTACCAAAAGTAGTCATTCCCACAATGACCGCACGATGATAATCTTGTAGCGCACCTGCTACAATTTCTGATGCACTGGCTGAACCTGCATTTACTAAAATAATCATCGGCGCACCATTTAAAATATCATTCGGATGAGTGGCTTTGCCTTGATATTTTGAATTAGGTAAACGACCTTCAGTGTAGACAATTAAATTATTATAACGCCCAGTATTGCGATCATCTAAAAAGACATCGGATACTTGTACGGCTGTTTCTAATAAACCACCGGGATTATTACGTAAATCTAAAATCAAGCCTTTTAAATTTCCACCCGCTTGTTTTTTAAGTTTATCAATCGCCGTAATCATTAATTCTGTTGTCGGTTTTTGAAATTCACTGATGCGAATATAGCCAAAACCATTTTCAAATAAGCTGCTTTTAACGCTTGAAATACGAATAATTTGTCGTGTGAGTTTAAAAGTTAACGGCGTTTTTTGATCTTTACGAATAATAGTGAGCGAAACATTCGTCCCTTGCTGCCCACGCATTTCATCAACCGCTTCATTGAGAGTCATTTCGTTGACTAATTTTCCGTTAATTGCAACGATATAATCTCCTGGTTTAATGCCTGCTTTTGCAGCGGGCGTGTCATCAATAGGGCTTATGACTTTTAATACCCCATATTCTCCCGTCACTTCAACGCCTAAACCGCCGAAAGCACCCGCGGTTGACATGAGTAAGGTCTTATAAGATTCTTCATCTAAATATTCAGAATGAGGATCAAGTCCTGTTAACATGCCGCGAATGGCGTCTTCTAATAATTTTTTGTCATTAATGGGTTGTACGTAATAATCTTTTATTTCAGAAATCGCATTCGTAAAGCGATCAATATCTGCTTTTTGTAAGCTGTCCGCTTTAGTAGGCTGTGTAGTGGTGGTAGCATCATTTACATCTTCTGATTTAAATGCAAAAGCGCTTGAAGTGAACGCGATGCAGAAAGCACACATCACACAACGAATCAATGCTAAAGAATGCAAATTCATAAGAGTGTCCTTAACTTGAAGGAGGCTTTGTTTATAGTGTAAGTATAGTTTATTTTCCGCTAATCGCTTGTCTTAAGATATTGGTATATACCATTAAAAATAGATTGCACAATGCGGAATCTTCCCTTCAAATTTTTATCAATTTTTTTATTATATTTTATTAACTTTTATTTAATAAATTGATTTTATTATTATTTAATTGGAGCAAGCTTTGACCTGTCATAGCAGGTGGTTTGGATAGACCCATCAAATAAAGCATAGTCGGGGCAATATCCGATAAAATACCGGGTGATTTTACCACTGTAGCCGGTCGACCGATGTAAATAAAAGGCACTAATTCAGTGGTATGTGCTGTATGTGGCTGTTCGGTTTTAGGATCAAACATGATCTCAGCATTACCATGATCAGAGGTAATAATAGCTTCAGCTTGAATAGCTTCTAAGGCATTCACTATTTTTAATAAGCATGCATCAATTGTTTCAATAGCTTGAATAGTAGCGGCTAAATTGCCTGTATGTCCGACCATATCGGGATTGGCAAAGTTACAAATAATTACATCAAAACAACCGCTATTTATTGCTTCTATTAGGCGATCTGTTAATAAAAATGCACTCATTTCAGGTTTTAGGTCATAAGTTGCAACGTGAGGGGACGGGATGAGTACCCGTTCTTCGCCAGGAAAAGGTGTTTCAATGCCGCCATTAAAGAAAAAAGTCACATGAGCGTATTTCTCAGTTTCTGCAATACGTAATTGCTTGAGTCCCAGGCGACTAATGTATTCGCCAAAAATATCATCTAGTAATTCATTTTTAAAAGCGACATCAACAGGATAAGTGGCATCATACTCGGTTAAAGTGACTATAGTCGTTTTTGGCCAGGCAGATCGTGTGAATCCGGTGAATTGAGGTTCAATCAGTGCGCGAGTGATTTGTCTTATTCGATCTGCGCGAAAATTCATTAAAATAACCACATCTTCGTCTTTTATTGTGATAGGTGAGCCAATCAAGGTGGGTTTGACAAATTCATCGGTTTCGCCGCGTGCATAAGCTAATTGCAAACCTGTTAAAGCATCGGGGGCGGTGAAAGGAGCGGTGGCATTGACGCATAACTCATACGCTTCACGCGTTCGTTCCCAACGCTTATCACGATCCATGGCAAAATATCGGCCAATGAGTGAGACAATTCTGCCGCAATGGATTTTTTTGCAATGTGTGATTAAAGATGAAATAGAATGACTAGCACTTTTTGGTGGGGTATCGCGACCATCTAAAAAAATATGAATATAAACATTTTGTATTTTTTGTGTGGCAAGCAATTGAATGAGCGCTTGAATCTGCTTTTCATGGCTATGCACGCCGCCAGGAGATAATAATCCCATGATATGCACGGCTTTTTGACTAGGTTGACGAATAGAATCAATTGCTTTCATAAAAACAGGATTAGTAAAAAAACTGTTATCTTCAATTGCAAGATCGATACGGGTTAAATCCTGATGCACAATCCGGCCAGCCCCCATGTTTAAGTGCCCCACTTCTGAGTTACCCATTTGTCCAGCGGGTAATCCGACGGCAAGACCTGAGCCTTCAATGAGGGTATGTGCGTATTTTTTCCATAAATGATCCCATGTTGGAGTTTTTGCAGCAGCAATGGCATTTGCTTGTGTCTCTTGACGATATCCCCAGCCATCTAAAATAATCAGTGCAAGAGGGTGTGGTCGGTTTGCCATGAGTGTTTCCTTGTTTGCGATCATCACGTTTAAAGTGGCCTATTATTCAGATTTTTTGCAGGTCCGTCTAGCAATTCTAATTGGCATAAACCAAAGAGAACGTTAAACTAAGCTTATTCGTTCAATTGAGAATATACATGAAAAAACAATTTTTAAAAAAACAGCTCTTTTTGCTTCTTTCAATAACGGTTATGACGAGTAGTGCTGTTGCTGCAACTGTCGATGATACGCTAGATAATGCTGATAATTCAACGCCCTTTTTGACTACTCACGATCCCTATGAGCGTTTTAATCGAGTCATGTTTCGCTTTAATGATACATTGGATAAAGTGGTTTTAAAGCCTGTTGCTACTTTGTATACTAAAGTCGTGCCAAATCCAGTGAGCAAAGGATTGAGTAATTTTTATAACAATATTGATACAGTGCCTACTGTTTTAAATGATATTTTACAAGCTAATTTTTATCAGGCAACCAGTGATTTTTGGCGTCTTGCAATTAATTCAACAGCGGGGGTGCTGGGCTTTTTTGATGTGGCCTCGCACTTAGGCTTAGAGTATAACAAAGAAGATTTTGGTTTAACCTTGGCGCGTTGGGGGTATAAAAATTCAAATTATTTAGTATTACCTTTTATGGGGCCTGGGACGGTGCGTGATCAAGCCGGCTGGATGATTAACTATCAATACTTATCTATTTATCCTTATGTTTATCCCATTAGAACCCGTTATCAGATTTATTTTGCAGGCGTTGTCGTGCATCGTGCGGAGTTATTACATTATGAAAATGTGATGGAAGAAGCGGCTATTGATAAATATACTTTTGTGAGGGATGCTTATTTGCAGCGTCGAAATTATCAAATTCAGCGTAATGAAGAATTAGCAGATCCTTATCTTGATAAAAGTAATACGAATAAAGCAGGGGAATGATAATAATCTTATGTCAAATGCTCATATCGTAAAACATAAGTTACACGAATTGGCAAGCCAAGTTTATATTTTAGCAACTGGCTTGCAAAATGTAGCGCCTCCTGGTGCACCAGGTCAATCGGTGCAATATTTACTAGAAATAGCTGCAGAGTTAGAACAAGCTAGCCTCGATGCAGAAAAACTTTTATCATCAGACTCCTCGAGAATTTCTTCGAGTTAAGGAGTCGATAACATGTCCCCTCTCAGTGAAAAAGAATTACAAGCAAGCTTAATTACTTTGCTTGAAAAAACAATTGAAAAAGACAATGTACTAAGAGTGAAATATGAGGTCACGAATAAATTTCGTTTTGTTAGTGATCGATTAAAAACATTATTAGAACAGTTAGAAACAGATGCAGCCGGAATGATGCTTTCTGAAAAAGCAAAAGCGGGTGCTGTGTTAGAAAATGATGAGACGTTAGTTTATGTGCATTTATACAATGCAAATGGACTTAATTTTAAGACTTGGAAGAACATGATGATTGCCAAGGTGTTTTATGAATATAGCGTAAATCGGCCTATTTATGTTGAAAAATCACAAATTGATGCTTTTATTCGGGGAAAAGCAGTGCAAGCGCAGCATGGTTATTTAACCATGGCGGTAAAGAGTGCGGATGTTTTGACCGGAGAGCTAAAAGATGGGATGGGTCATCGAATTATTAAAGTAAAAGAAGGTTCCTTACGACTTGATAAATTAATGGCATTTACGCATAACGATCATGAGTATTCGGTGAATGCAGAAGGGGAACTTGTTAAGAAGGGGTTATGAAAAATCATCTCCCGCGCTTAGGTCCCCAGTTTGAAATAGATTGTGCGATTTCTTTGCCTTTTTTTTCAGCCGCTGCAGGATCATTTTTTTGCAAAGATTTTTTTTCAGCAGGATTAGGCGCGTGATCACCATAAAATTGCTGCATCACTCTGACGATGGGCGGTGGCTTTTTTGCAGTTTCGGTACTCGCAGGTCCTAACAATGGGCGACCGATGAGTGCTTGAAAGCGCAAAAAAGAAGCGCTTTGATATTCCAATTTTCCAGGCGTAATAAAATGATTTAATCGATTAAAATCAGTGCCGGCTTCGCGGGTTTCTTTTAAAAAGATTTCCTCTTTTATTTTTTGTTCAACGAAATTACGTTCAGATGCTATGACTTTTTGGGTTTGTAAAAAAGTCATGGCTTTTTTTTCTTCTAGGGGTTTTTCATCCTCAATTTTTTTATCAAGATAGAGTTGATGATGTTTTTTATAAGACTTATTCTCAATCCATTTTTTTTCAAGTTTAATGTGAGAGAGTTCTTCTTTTCTTTTAAGATCTTGCTTTAAAAGGTCTTTTAAATCTTTAATTTGGCGATTTTGTTCTTTATCAATAGAAGCTTTTTGTTTGGTGCCAATGCGATTTTTAGGGGGTAAAGTCGTTTCATCTCCCTCTTCTTGAAAGGCTTCATCGGTGGGAGATTTTTTTGTTTTTTGATTGCGGCAAGTAATACAAATAGCGCCATAAGAAGTCCCTTGTGGCCCCATTTGTAAAAAAGCGGATAAGGGTTTTTCCATTCCGCAAGACGTGCAAATTCGTGTAAGTTGTTTAGTTTTTATCATAATTTTAGTGTCTGCTGAGTAACGCTGTCAGTTGCATGAAATACTTAATATTGTTCATTATATTAAAGAAAATTTGTATTTTACGCAAACAGTCTTCACCTATAGTTACTGTAAGAGAAAAATCACATCACTTGGTGCTTGCCGAAGGTGGGAGATTGGGGTATCCTCAACGCGTTGATTGTATTAACACATTCTAGCTGCGCTCTATAAGCATTCTAGGCCTGCTAGTTATTCAAAAATGGAGAATAAAAAACATGACAAAAGGGCCGTCATTACAAGATCCTTTCTTAAATACGTTACGTAAAGAAAAGATTCCTGTTTCGATTTATTTAGTCAATGGGATAAAATTACAAGGATTGGTTGAGTCGTTTGATCAATTTGTAGTTTTATTAAAAAACACCGTGAGTCAAATGGTTTATAAGCATGCTATATCGACCGTGGTACCCTCGAGAAATGTTTCATCCCCATTAGATTATAGTAATAATAATGGTAATGGCAATGGAGGAAATACGAATCATAATCACTTTCCAAAAGAAAAAGAATAAGAGGTAATCATTTGATAGATCGCCCACAAGGTGGTGAACGGGCTGTGCTGGTTCATATTCATTTCCCTGCAGGTCAGATGCAAGAAGATTTATTGGAATTTAAAGAACTTGCACAATCTGCAGGGGCAGATGTCGTTGATATTATTCTTGGTACGCGTAAGACGCCTGAGTCTAAATATTTTGTGGGGACGGGAAAAGCTGAAGAAATTCGAGCGGCAGTTGTTGCGCACAAAGCTGAATTGGTTATTTTTAATCATCCGTTAACCCCTGCGCAAGAGCGTAATTTAGAAAAATTATGTCAATGTCGGGTGATTGAGCGCACGGGTTTAATCTTAGATATTTTTGCGCAACGCGCGCGTAGTTTTGAAGGTAAACTACAGGTTGAATTAGCTTTATTAAAGCATTTGTCGACACGATTAGTGCGTGGCTGGACGCATCTTGAAAGACAAAGAGGGGGGATTGGTCTTCGAGGGCCTGGGGAAACGCAGCTTGAAACCGATCGTCGTTTAATTCGCGATCGTATTAGATTTATCACGCAACGTTTAACGAAAGTACATAAACAGCGAGAACAAGGCAGGCGATCTTACCAACGGGCGGCGATTAAAGCTGTGGTATTGGTTGGTTATACTAATGCGGGCAAATCTACTTTATTTAATCGATTAACGGGCGCTGATGTTTATGTCGCGAATCGATTATTTGCAACATTGGATCCCACTTTGCGTCGCGTATCTGTTGCAGAATTGGGTCCAATTATTTTAGCAGACACTGTGGGTTTTATTCGGCATTTACCGCATGATTTAGTCAAAGCATTTCACGCAACGCTTGAGCAGGTAAAAGAAGCGGATTTATTATTACATGTAGTTGATGCGCATAATGATAATCATCAAGCAACACTTATTCAAGTCAATGAAGTGTTACAAAGTATTGGGGCTGAGAGTGTGCCGCAAATATTAGTGTATAACAAAATTGATTTATGTGAAGGCATGCCTATTGGTATTGATCGTGATGCAGAAGGTATAGCAAAACGCGTATGGATTTCTGCTGAAAAAAATATAGGCATAGCAGACTTGCAAACGGCAATTGTCGAGCATTTAGGGCAAGATATGTTTGAAAAATTATTAACCCTACAACCCAAAGATGCGAAATTACGGGCACAATTATACGAACTCGATGCTGTGATCAGTGAAAAAATTCAAGAAGATGGGACGTATCGATTATTGATTCGATTACCTAAGGCAAAGTGGAAAGCCTTAGCGGGGAAGTAATCTAGAATAGTTCAAAGCGATTCGTCTATACTTTTTTACGCAAGGAGGATTGAGCAGCTAAAAATTCTTTTCTATAGTCTAGCTCTAAATTCACCTGGCTTTTTTTAATAATAAAATAAACAGATTTCGTTAAATCTCCTTCTAGATTTAGATAAATGATTAATTTATTAATTTTTTCATTTAATGCTTTTAATAAGTTTGTTAAATTATCGTATTTTGTTTGAATAACATCATCCGCTTCAACTGACCACGAACGTTGCCATAGTCCGCACCGTGCCCACCGCGATGTTGGTCTACTATATTCTTGTAAGATGGCTTTAGCTTGCTTGACTTGCAGCTCATCAGGATTAAGAGCTGGACATGTATTTTCTTTGCCAATTTTTTCCCAAATCAAATCATGTTTTTTATAATCACTTACACTGAAACGAGAATTTTGAGTAATAAATTTAGAAATAGAAGCCTTTTGATCGACAAACCAATGATTAATTTCATCAATTTTAACGCGACCATAGACATATCTCAAAAAGTCGAAACATTTCTCATTTTCTGAGTTTACTGTTGCTATGTTAGGAAGGTAAAAATTTTTAGAAGATTTATCCTCGATCTCTAATGCAATTTTTGCTTCCTCTATCTCTTCTGTAGTTAACCTAAACTTTTTTTGAAGTTCCTCGTCAGTGTATCCAGTTGTTTCATGCTTTACTTTACCAATGCTACGCGAAAAGCCCCGTCATTCATGGCGGGGATGGATAGCGTGGACACCGAAGGTGTCCTAGTTTTTTAATTCATTAGGAGAATCTTGTTGTTGAATATATTGTTTCACTATGCTGATGGGTGCACCACCA
>JABDDD010000024.1 GCA_013287765.1 Gammaproteobacteria bacterium
TTTCAAAACAGTTACCTCGATATTAATCGTTCAGGTCCAACTCGGCCATCTCCTAGCACTTTTCCTACGCCTAAAAACTGCTCGCTCTCAGAATAAAGGCGGACAATGCCACTTTTTGGTAAATAAGGCACCATCACCGATTGGCCGGTTTGCAAATAATAAATAGCCGATGAAGATAATTTAACAATCGGTAATGTTTTAACAGAACTTTCTATCGGTAATAATAAAGATTTTAATGAATCGATATTTTTTATTTCATCTAATACATCAAATGTGAATAAAGCATCTTTTTGATAAGGCAAAACCATAGAACGACGTAAGGTTTTAACATAAGCACCGCAACCCAACTGATCCCCTATATCTTCCACTAACGTACGAATATAAGTGCCTTTACTACAATGCACTTCTAAAATAATTTGATCCGGGGAAAAACTTTTTAAAGTAAGCGCGTAAATCATAATCGTGCGAGGTTCACGCTTAATCTCAATTCCTTGACGCGCCAAAGTATACAAAGGTTTGCCATGATATTTAACAGCAGAAAACATCGGGGGAATTTGCTGAATCTCACCAGAAAAACACTGCAAAACAACTTCAATGTCTTCTTTAGATAAAATGGGCACAGGTTTGGTAGACGTCACACTGCCTTCTGCATCACCGGTTGTGGTCTTGATGCCTAGTTGCATCACCACTTCATAGCATTTATCGGATTCTAATAAAAATTGCGAGAATTTAGTCGCTTCCCCAAAACAAATCGGTAACATTCCCGTCGCTAATGGATCAAGACTACCCGTATGTCCTGCTTTTTTTGCGCAAAATAATCGCTTGACGCGCTGTAAGGCTCCATTAGAAGTCAGGTTAAGCGGCTTATCAAGCAATAAAATACCATCAATTTTTTGAGCTACATATCGCATAAATTTATTTTTATTTTTTTAAAGCATCATTAATTAAAGAAGAAATACGTTGCCCACGCACTGAAGAATCATCATAGATAAATTTTAATTCTGGCACAATCCGCAATTTGACAACTTGCGCTAATTCATACCGTAAGTTTTTTGCGGAATGATTCAAAGCAGTCAAAATTTTGCGTGCTTTTTCTTCCTCTAACACACTAATAAAAACTTTTGCATAAGAAAGATCATGCGTCACGCTTATATCTGTAATAGTCATCATGCCTAACCGACTTAAACTTTCATCTCGCTGCAAAATGGTGGCAAGCTCCCTTTGCAGCAAATCTTCGACCCGCTCTGCACGACTATAGTTCTTTCTTTTCATGATAGAGCTCTTTTAACTTCCACCTTCTCAAAGACTTCGATTTGGTCACCCGGTTTAATGTCATTATAGCTTTTAACACCAATACCACATTCAATACCAGAACGAACTTCCGTCACATCATCTTTAAAACGTCGCAAAGATTCTAAATGCCCTTCAAAAACCACAATATTATCCCGCAATACGCGTATCGGATTGTTACGGCGAACTGAGCCTTCTAACACCATGCAACCTGCAATAGCGCCTATTTTTGATGAACGAAATACATCGCGTACTTCGGCTAAACCAACAATTTTTTCTTGAATATCAGGCGCTAAAAAGCCACTAATGGCGCGTTTTACTTCATCAATTGCTTCATAAATAATACTATGATAATGCACATCAACGCTTTCAGATTCGATTAATTTACGTGCTTCAGCACTTGCCCTGACATTAAAACCAATCAGAATGGCGTTGGAAGCCACAGCCAGGTTCACATCGCTTTCGTTGATCCCCCCAACCCCAGTTGAAACAATTTTAACTTTCACATTTTGCGCAGTGATTTCTGAAAGCGCTTGTGAAATCGCTTCAGCTGAACCTTGCACATCGGCTTTTAGAACAATATTTAAAGTGCGTTCAGTTTGTTCATCGCCCATGCGTTTTAAAATGTTTTCAAGTTTAGCCGCATTTTGTCGAGCTAATTTCACTTCACGGAATTTACCCTGACGGAAAAGTGCTACTTCGCGTGCTCGACGCTCATCAGACAAAACGATAAAGTCATCGCCTGCATTCGGTGTACCTGATAGTCCTAAGATTTCAACCGGAATAGAAGGACCTGCGGCTTCCACTGAATGACCTCTTTCGTCAAAAAGCGCTCTCACGCGTCCATACTCAAAGCCGGCTAACACTAAATCGCCTTTTTTAAGCGTACCTTGTTGAATGAGCACACTTGCAACGGCTCCACGACCTTTATCTAAACGAGACTCAATCACCACACCACTGGCTGGGCAATCTATAATTGCTTTCAGCTCAAGCACTTCTGCTTGTACTAAAATAAAATCTAATAATCGATCAATCCCTTCGCCAGTTTTAGCAGAAATAGGAGCAAAAATCGTCTCACCACCCCATTCTTCAGGAATTAATTCGTATTTTGATAAATCATTTCTGACTCGATCAAGATCAGCCTCAGGTTTATCTATTTTGTTGATAGCAACAACAATAGGAACTTCTGCTGCTTTAGCATGATTGATCGCCTCAACAGTCTGCGGCATCACGCCATCATCTGCGGCAACCACTAAAACGACGATATCAGTCAGCTTTGCTCCTCGAGCACGCATGGCAGTAAATGCCGCATGACCCGGGGTATCCAAAAAGGTGATAACGCCTTTTTCTGTTTCAACATGATAGGCACCAATATGCTGGGTAATACCGCCTGCTTCTCCTGCTGTCACTTTAGTGCGACGAATATAATCTAATAGCGATGTCTTACCATGATCCACATGTCCCATAATTGTGACAACGGGTGCGCGAGATTCAGACTCCCCTTTGGCTTCATTGTCTTTAGTTAAGGCTTCTTCTAGTGCAGTGGCGCTAATTAATTTAGCTTTATGACCCATCTCTTCAACCACCAATGCTGCTGTTTCTTGGTCAATCACTTGGTTGATTGTGACAATAGCGCCCATTTGCATCATGAATTTAATGACTTCGGCTGCTTTAATTGACATTTTTTGGGCTAAATCTGCCACGCTAATCGATTCTGGAATACCCACTTCACGCACCACAGGGGCTGTTGGCTTAGTAAATGCCTGCACTTGCTGTTGTAATAAACGACGCCCTCTAGAACGTCGGATGCGACGCTGGTCAAAATCCATTTCATCAACATTACGTAAAGCAATCCCTAAACTAGCGCCTTTTCCTAACAATGCATCGTATTTATGTGCATCATCTCGTTCACGTCCATGCCCACCCCCGCTCTGCCCTTTCTTTTTCTTTTTTAGCCGATCGCTTTCTGATTCTTCAAAATCCCTACCTTCTGGTTTTTCTTTTTTTGGTTTTGCTTTTGCTTTATCAGCTAATTTTTTTTCTTCAATGGCTGCTGCGTCCATCGTAGGGGCTGCTGTTATAGGTAAAATAACATCCGCAGTATTTGCCGTTTTTTCTGTTTCAGATAATGAAACTTCATCGACTCTTTCTTCAGAGATAGGAGCTGTAAGAGCGCTCTCCGGCATTAAGTCTGCCGTTTCATCAAACTGAGCAGAAGAAGTCGAAGATTTATCTTGTTCTTCTAGAGGACGTTTTATATAAGTTCTTTTTTTACGAACCTGAACGCTCACAATATTAACAGTTTTTTTAGTTCCTTGTGTCCCTGGAACTTTAATTTCAGTTTTTTGGGCGCGACGCAAAGTGATTTTTTGAGGAGCTGCTATATTAGATTTAGCGCCATGATGAATACGCAAATAATCCAATAATTTAATTTTTTCTGCTTCAGATACCGTATCGTTAGCAGATAAAATTTTAATATCAGCATCTTTAAACTGTGAAAGTAACCGCTCGACTGAAATACCTATTTCTTCAGCAAGTTGCGCAACCATCACTCCTGATTTAGGAGCAGACTTCGTTGGGTCTTGCTTATCTATTGTCGAGACTTCTTTATGTACCATCAAAACTCCTCACTCGCCGCATGTTAATCGTTAGAATCAAACCATGGTTTACGAGCTATCATAATTAATTTAGCAGCATTCTGCTCATCGAGTCCGACTTCACTGATTTCAAGCAAATCATCTACCGATTGTTCAGCTAAATCTTCACGGGTAATAATGCCATGATTAGCTAATACATACGCTAAGTGGCGATTCATCCCCTCCAGTTCCAATAAATCTGTTGCGGGCTCGGTTTTTGCTAAAATTTGCTCTTCTGCGATGGCTTTTGTTAATAAAGCAGCTTTCGCTCTTTCACGTAAAGCATCCACGACTTCTTGATCAAATCCTTCAATTTCTAGCATTTCTTGTAGCGGAACATAAGCAATCTCTTCAATGGAGGTGAAGCCCTCTTGTGTCAATATTTGTGCGACATCATCATCAACCCCTAATTTTTCTTTAAATAATTCTAAAACACTTTCTGCTTCTTTTGCTGATTTTGCTTTGGCTTGAGTTTCTGTCATTACATTTAACTTCCAACCGGTTAAGTCACTTGCTAATCGAACATTCTGCCCGTTACGACCAATGGCTTGCGCTAATTGTTCTTCTTTTACAGCAATATCCATGGTATGACTATCTTCATCTACCACAATAGATGCAACCTCAGCAGGCGCCATAGCGTTAATAACCAACTGCGCAGGATTATCATCCCATAAAACAATATCGACTCGTTCACCACCTAACTCACTAGAAACTGCTTGAACACGCGCACCACGCATACCCACACAAGCACCAATCGGATCAATACGGCCATCATTGGTTTTAACTGCAATTTTTGCACGAGAACCTGGATCACGTGCGGCTGCTTTAACATTAATTAATTCTTCACCAATTTCAGGCACTTCGATTTTAAATAATTCCACTAGCATTTCAGGCGAAGTACGCGTTAAGACCATTTGCGGCCCTTTTAAATCAGAGCGAACCTCATATAAATAAGCACGCACTCTATCTCCCATGCGCATGGCTTCATGAGGAATCATTTCACTGCGGGATAAAATCGCTTCTGCATTGTTGCCTAAATCTAACAGTATCCATTCGCGAGTTACTTTTTTAACAATACCCGTCACTAATTGGCCGATCCGCTCTTTGAAAGCATTAACGACTTGCATACGCTCTGCTTCTAATACTTTTTGCACAATCACTTGTTTGGCTTTTTGCGCAGCAATACGGCCAAATTCAATCGACTCCATCGGTTCTTCTATGTACTCACCCACAACAATATTTGGATTAATTTTCCGAGCAGCCTCTAGCCCTAAAAAGATAAGATGACTGTTTTCAGCATCATTGTAAGCGGTAGCCGCTTCTTCATCTGAGAGAACTTTAAAGCGTCGGATCGTTGTATAATCGCCTGTTTTACGATTGATAGTCACCTGAACGTCAATATCTTGGCCTGCACGTTTTTTGGTTGCCATTTCTAAAGCAGCTTCAATGGCTTGAAATATCACTTCACTATCCACACCTTTTTCGTTGGATACTGCCTCAACCACTAACAAAATTTCTTTGTTCATAACGTTACCTCACCTTCTTGCTGCTTTCTGCAATCACATTCGCTTTTTCTATGTCAGAAAAAGGCAAAACCACCTCTTCTGCATCAACTAACAGGTGGATATCATTTTCTTCAACACGCAACAAAATACCGACAAATTTTCGCCGATTCGCCATAGGCCGCATAACACGTATCGATAGACGTTTGCCTATCTGAGACTGATAATGCATTAGTTGAAATAAGGGGCGATCTAATCCTGGGGAAGAAACTTCTAAAGAATATTTAGTTTGCATCCAGTCTTCTACATCTAACATGCCGCTTATTTGATAACTCACCTTAGTGCAATCATCAATCGTAACACCTTTTGCATGATCAATGTAAACCCGTAATAAAGTACCCAGCCACTCTAATCCAACAAATTCATAACCCATGGCATTGATTAATTCAGCCAATCGATCATTTAATACTGCTCTTTCTTTTACCATGCCGACCACTTGATTATCGTTATCCAAACAAAAAAACCCCAATTGGGGTTTTATTATTCTCGTTTATTTTCTGGTAGCGGGGGCTGGATTTGAACCAACGACCTTCGGGTTATGAGCCCGACGAGCTACCAGGCTGCTCCACCCCGCAATGATCGGGCTATTCTATATGAAAAGCGTTTGAACATTCAAGCGTTAAAATTGCAAAAAGCATATTTTTTATTTCATATATCCATAACTATACACCTAAAAACTGGGTGAAATAGCAATAATAAGCCCTAATAGCTATAAATTGATCAAAACATGCTCCAATCTCTGATCGCGGAAAATCTCATTGCCTTTTACCCCCTCCTAGCCTAGCATTATTAATCAAGAATTAAATCGATCATGAAAACAGGATGCTGAGTATCGATGCGTATACCAAAATGGAATCTGGTCTTTATTTTTTTCTCATCTTTGTTTATGACGAGTTGTATAATGGTCGGGCCTAATTTTCATTGCTCCAAACCACCTCCTACACAAAAATATACCAGCACGCCCTTACCAGCAAAAACAACCCATACACCTGATTTAGGCTCAGCGGGTCAATCTCAGTATTTTATTCATGGAGGCGCTTTACCTCAAGAATGGTGGCACTTATTTCATTCAAAGCAATTAAATACTCTCATTTTACAAGGCATTGCAAATAGCCCGACTTTGGAAGCAGCAGAGGCGACTTTACGTCAAGCCCAAGAATTATTACAAGCTGAATTTGGCCTATTATTATTGCCATCAGCCAATGCAACCTACACCGGACAAAGACAACGATTCTCAAGCTCCTCCTTCGGGAGCAATACCACGAGTATTTTTAATTTGTATAACGCATCGGTCAATATTGCTTATACTTTTGATATCTGGGGCGGTGCCAGGCGTCAAATAGAATACTATCGCGCAAATGTTGATTATGAGCGCTATCAATTAATTGCAGCCTATTTGACGTTGACTTCAAATATCGTCACAACGGCTATTAATATTGCTTATCTAGAAGAAGAAATTAATGCAACGCAATTGCTATTTAATGAAGAATCAAAACAGCTCACTCTTCTTAAAAAACAATTTAAATTAGGCGGCATATCATTACAAAATGTCTTAACTCAGCAAACACAGGTAGAGCAAACAGGTGCTTTGTTACCGCCTTTGCAAAAAGATTTGTATCAGGCAAATCATGCCTTAGCGGTTTTAATCGGCGTACCACCCAGCCTGCTACCGCCTGTTCATATAGATCTTGAGCATTTATATTTACCTAAAAATTTACCCGTCAGCCTCCCGTCTAATTTAATTAGACAAAGACCCGATGTATTAGCTTCAGAAGCTTTATTACATGAAGCCAGTGCCCAAATAGGGGTTGCAACTGCTAATTTATTACCGCAATTTTCAATCACAGGTAATTATGGCTGGCAATCTGATCATAGCCGACATTTATTTGAGCCTGCAAATAACGTGTGGACTTATGGCGGACAGTTATTACAACCGTTATTTCAAGGCGGCGCCTTAATGGCAGAAAGACGAGAAGCCATTGATGCTTATAATGCTGCTTTACAACAATATCGCCAGACTGTGTTGCAAGCTTTACAAAATACTGCAGATTCATTACGCGCAATTCAAATGGATGCAAGAGAACTTAAAGATCAAAGAAGCGCTGAAGTGGCTGCAAAACGTAATTTTAAATTAACCTCTCAACAATTTTATTTAGGCGCTGTTAATTATCTTTCTCTTTTAACTGCTGAACAACAATATCAACAAACTTTAATTAATCGCATTCAAGCACAAGCTGCACGCTTCAGTGATACTGCAGCTTTATTTGAAGCATTAGGCGGTGGATGGTGGGTTGTATCAACTTATCCATTACCTATTAAAGCAAAATTAGATCCAATGGTGTCTTAAGGAAAAATGACATGAAAAAAAATATGTTTATTATGCTAATTATAGTTGGCATTTTATTTGGCTTAGTTTTTGGATTCAAATGGATTAAAGAATCAATGATGGAGAAATATATCGCAAAAAGATTAAGTGCATCTGTCATCAACGTATCAACTATTAAAGCAGGTTATTCCGCTTGGCAACCTCAGTTGACCGCATCAGGCAGTGTGCGCGCAATCGAAGGTGTGGATGTAACAACACAATTAGGCGGCATGGTACAAACTATTTATTTTAAGCCAGGCGCTATGACGAAAAAAGGCGATTTATTAGTTCAGTTAAATATAGACCCCGATGTTGCGCAATTACATGTTTTACAAGCAAATGAAGAATTAGCACAAGTGACTTATAATCGGGATAAAGCACAATATGCCATTCAAGCCGTCAGCAAACAACAATTAGATACAGATGTTGCTAACTTACAAAGCGCTATTGCACAAGTAGCAGAACAAAAAGCAACTATTGAAGAAAAAACTATACGCGCACCTTTTAGTGGTCGATTAGGTATTTGTATTGTCAGCCCCGGTCAATATATTAATCCAGGCAACAAAGTTGTCATGCTGCAAACCGTGAATCCAATTTATGTTGATTTTTATGTACCACAAAGCGCTATTCCTAATTTACAAGTTGGATTACCTGCTAGTGTCACGGTGGATTCTTTTCCCGGTGAAAAATTTACAGGAAAAATAACGACTATTGATCCAGGATTAGATACAAGCGTTAGAAACGTCGAAGCAGAAGCAACCTTACCTAATCCTAG
The DNA here is from genome assembly GCA_013287765.1 of Gammaproteobacteria bacterium. GTDB lineage: Bacteria > Pseudomonadota > Gammaproteobacteria > DSM-16500 > DSM-16500 > JABDDD01. The sequence goes on from JABDDD010000024.1 coordinate 8,629, forward strand.
TGGCTTACTTATTCCCGGCATGTTTGTCACCGTCACGATTAAAACGGGAACTGCTCATCAACAACTAACACTTCCAGAAACTGCTATTAGTTTTAACCCTTATGGTTCTATTGTTTATATAGTCACTGAAAGCAGCAAAGATTCTGCAGGCAAGTCTATTCTAAAAGCCAACCAACGCTTTGTAAAAACCGGGGAAAAACGTGGCGATCAAATTACTGTACTAGAAGGCGTTAAAGTTGGTGAAGTGGTGGTCACCAGTGGTCAAGTCAAATTAAAAAATGGCAGCATTGTTGCAATTAATAATTCAACAAAACCACTTGATAACCCAGCCCCGCATCCGGTAGATGAATAAAAAATTAAGATAAAAAATTAAGATAAAAGATTAAGGCAAAAGATTAAAATAAGGGACGAAAAAAATGGCTTATTTTACAGATATTTTTATTAAGCGACCGGTGCTGGCAACAGTTGTGAGTTTAGTTATTTTAACGTTGGGCTTGCGCTCCGCAGGCTCGTTGCCCATTTTGCAATATCCTTTTACTCAAAATGCAGTGATTACGATTACGACTACTTATACGGGGGCTGCTCCCGAATTAGTCGCAGGATTTATTACCACCCCTCTTGAAAATTCTATTGCGCAAGCAAGCGGAATTGATTATATGACCTCAAGCAGCACGCAAGGCCAAAGTCAAATTCAAGCAAATTTATTATTAAATTATGATCCTATAAAAGCTGTCAGTGAAATCAATACTCAAGTCAATGCTGTTTTAAATCAGCTTCCGTCTCAATCTCAATTACCAGTCATTACGATTGCCATTGGAGAGACAATTGATTCTATGTATATTGGTTTTTATAGTAATATCTTAACATCCAACCAAATCACAGATTATTTAGTCAGAGTAGTTCAACCTAAATTACAAGCAATAAACGGCGTCCAAGTCGCACAAATTTTAGGAGAGCGAACGTTTGCATTACGCGCATGGCTCGACCCGCAAAAATTAGCAGGATTTCAATTAACCCCTGCTGATATTTACGATAAATTAGGATCAAATGATTTTATTACTGCAGTCGGACGCACCAAAGGCCAAATGTTTACGATGGACTTAACTGCCTCTACTAATATCAGTACCACTGATCAATTTAAAAATTTAGTGCTTAAATCACAAGATGGCGCAATTGTTCGATTAGGGGATGTGAGCAAAATTACGTTAGGCGCGCAAAATTATAGTTCGGCAGTGCAATTTGATGGGAAGCCTGCCGTATATATTGGCATTCAAGTCACACCTTCTGCCAATTTATTAAGCGTGACTCAAAATATTCGGCAAATTTTTCCTGATATCGTGGCACAATTACCTGAAGGACTTGATGCGAAAATTGTTTATGATGCATCGGCTTATGTGAATAGCTCTATTCGAGAAGTCGTGCGATCTTTAATTGAAGCTTTTTTAATTGTCACTGTTGTCATTTTTTTATTTTTAGGCTCGATTCGTTCCGTTATTATTCCAACAATCGCCATTCCCTTGTCGCTAATTGGCGCTTTTTTTATTATGTTAATGTTAGGTTATTCAATTAATTTATTAACATTATTAGCTTTAGTATTAGCCATTGGTCTTGTGGTCGATGATGCTATTATTGTGGTTGAAAATATTCATCGACATATGGAAGAAGGGAAAAAACCTTCTCAAGCAGCCATCCTAGGCGCAAGAGAATTGGGCGGACCGATTATTTCTATTTCTGTGGTTTTAATTGCGGTTTATCTTCCTATTGGTTTTATGGGTGGATTAACCGGCGCTTTATTTACTGAATTTGCCTTTAGTTTAGCAGGTGCTGTCGGTATCTCTGCGATCATCGCGCTGACTTTATCGCCCATGATGTGTTCTAAATTTTTAAAAAATCCTCACGAAAATGGCAAAAATCGTTTAAATATTTTTATTGATCATTTATTTGAAAAACTACAACATCGTTATCATGATTTATTAAATAGCGCATTAAATTATTTACCAATCATTATTGTATTTGCCATTATTATTTTATCTAGTAATTATTTTTTATTTGTGACATCTAAATCAGAATTAGCGCCACAAGAAGATCAAGGCATTATTCTAGGTCAATTAACTACTGCTGCTAATGCAACTTTACAGCAAACTCAGATGTATTCACATTTAATGAATAATATTTATTTTAAATTTAAAGAAACAGATCATACTTTTATTGTAGATGGCTTCAATGGGTTAAATACAAGTATCAGTGGGATGGTGTTAAAACCTTGGGATGAACGCACACAAACCACCAATCAAATTCAACCGCAATTACAGCAAATGTTAAATAAAATAAGCGGCGGAAAAATTGCTGCTTTTCAGCAAGCATCTCTTCCGGGCGGAGGAAGCGGCACGCCGATTCAATTTGTGATTCAAACCACTAATTCTTATAATGACATGAATCCGTTGGTGCAAGAAATTATTAATGAAGCACGTAATAGTGGGATATTTTTATATCTTGATCCTGACCTTAAAATAGATAAAGAACAATCATCCGTCGTGATAGATCGTGATAAAGCATCTGAATTAGGTCTGACAATGAAAGATGTCGGTGATACATTAGCCGCTGCGTTAAGCGAAGGTTATGTCAATTATTTTTATATGGTGGGGCGATCTTACCAAGTCATTCCACAAGTCAGCCAAGTCAGTCGCTTAAATGACACGCAATTATTAAATTATTATATTAATGCGACAAACGGTACGGCGGTTCCTCTTGCAACCATTGCACAGATTCAATCACGTGTGGTGCCAGAGTCAATTAATCATTTTCAACAATTAAATTCAGCGACCATTTCTGCCGTGACTTACCCTAATATTACCATGGGACAAGCATTGGATACTTTAAAAAACATTGCCAGCAAAATATTACCGATTGGTTACACCATGGATTATGCTGCACAATCACGACAATTTGTTCATGAAAGTAGTGCGTTAGTGACGACTTTCTTTTTTGCCTTAATTATTATTTATCTTTGTCTTGCTGCGCAATTTGAAAGTTTTCGTGATCCTATTATTGTATTAGTAAGTGTTCCGATGTCTATTTGTGGCGCGATGATTTTTATTAGCATGGGTGTGGGTGGCGCTAGTTTAAATATTTATTCAGAAGTAGGATTAGTGACTTTAATTGGATTAATCAGTAAACATGGAATTTTGATTGTGCAATTTGCCAATGATGTACAAAAAGAAGGGAAGCATAAAAGAGAGGCAGTAATGATTGCCGCAAGCATTCGGTTACGCCCTATTTTAATGACAACAGCTGCGATGGTTTTAGGCGTGCTACCGCTTATTATGGCAAGTGGTGCAGGCGCGCTTAGTCGTTATAATATTGGATTAGTGATTGCAACAGGCATTGCGATAGGCACCATGTTCACTTTATTTGTGGTGCCTGCTATGTATATGATACTAGCAGAAGAAAGATCACAAAAAGCAGTTGGCGAAAATGAGCTAATAGAAGAACCGCCTTTATTATAACATCAATACATTTACTCTATCTTGACCTAAAAGGCGAGAGAATAGCAGGTTGATTAAGCGTAGTCTCTTGTGATACCTGTCGTTTTCCAAAAAGTTCGTTTAAGCTTATGTAAGAATCATCTTTGGATTTTAAAGATAAAGGACTTTCTAAGCTTGGGGAGTCTCCTCCACCTTCTGGGATATTCTCAAGCGCCGGCATGTCATCTAGCCCTGGGATATTCTCAAGCGCCGGCATGTCATCTAGCCCGAGAAAAAGATCAGGCTTTTTCTCAGTTATTTTTATATTTAAATTATCAAATATATCCCGAGTAGAAAACAGTTTTCGTTTTTTGTTATTAAGTACTTTCCCTTGTTCTGTTTGTTCTTTTTGTTCTTTTTGTTCTTTTTGTTTTAACTTTTCAATTGATTGAGTTGATTTTTTAACATGACTCATACTCATCATTATTTTTCCTTTTTAATTTAGGCTTTTTGCTGCTCCCAGCTTGCTCGGACCAAATCAGCCAATTCGCGTAATGCAACAAAAAACATAGTATAATCTACTTTTTCGCTGCCATGCAATAATTGCAATAATTTTTCCCAGCGAGCAATGGGTCGATGATTTTGTTTAATCCATTGCTCAATTTGTTTATCAATTGAAACCTTTTTGCCTTGCCTTAAGATCACCACAGTAATTAATCTTTGTAGCGCATCTAATTCATCACGCAAAGTTAAGCGCGCCATGGCGTTCCAATGCCCTTCGCTGGCATCACTTGAGATTTGATCACGAAACCAGACTAAATTAAATCTCCCTCCCACCGTAAAATACGTTTGCGCTGTTTTCATTAAATCAAATTTATGCTCTTTTGCCACATCAATCACACTAAGAGAAATATACAGCGCACGGTAAACTGCAATATTTCTTGCAATATCTTTATGTAAACCCGCTGAGATAAATTGCTCTGCCAATGCATCCAAATAACTTTTGGTTTTACCAAGCATCATATCGGGTATATGTTCTTTTAGTTGATCAATCGATAATTTAAAATGATTGATAGTTTTTTCAATGTCTTGATTTAAATAGCGACTACGTAAAAACCAGCGAATCGATAGATTTAATAAACCACGCACATAATGCAGTAATTCGTATTGTAAAGAAATTTCAATTTTATGGCCTAATGAATCAATTAATCTTTCAAGCTCTAATGAGCCAAATATTTTAGAAGAAATAGCATGCGCACGAATAATTTCTGCAACGGTTGCACCTGTTTCTGTTTGTACTCGATAAACAAAAGTAATGCCCATCTCATTCACAATATGATTACTTAAATGTGTTGCAATAATCTCACAACGCAAACTATGCGATTGAATGAATTTTTTATAAGGCTGATGCAATCTTTCTGGAAACTCTTCATCTAATGCATAAGAAAAATAAGATTCATCAGGTAAATCAGAATTTAAAATACCTTTTTTGACATAAATTTTAGTATAAGCTAATAAGACTGCCATCTCCGGCCGCGTTAAACCTAATCCAGCTGACTTTCGATCAATCATCGCTTGATCACTTGGTAAGAATTCTACAACACGATTCACAATACCTAAAGACTCTAAATCATTTAAATACGTTTGATAAAGACCAATATATTTTTTTGCGTGCATCGCTGAAAAACTTAAAGCAAGCGCCTGTTTATAATTATCTTTTAATACTAGTTTTCCAACTTCATCTGTCATATCTGCCAATAAAATATTACGTTTTTTCTCGGTTAATTTACCTCGTATAACAACTTGGTCTAGTAAAATTTTAATATTAACCTCATGATCTGAACAATCAACTCCTGCTGAATTATCAATAAAATCCGTGTTAATCAATCCATCATGTAAAGCATATTCAACTCGACCTAACTGAGTAAATCCTAAATTACCGCCTTCCCCCACCACGCGACAACGTAATTCATCACCGTTTACTCGACAAAATTCATTGGTTTTATCACCCGCATCGGCTTGACTTTCAATACTTGCTTTGACATAAGTGCCAATACCGCCATTAAAAAATAAATCAACGGGCGCACGCAAAATAGCGCGAATTAATTCGTTAGGAGATAATGATAATATATCTTCTTTGATATCTAATGCATTTTTTATCTCTGTAGATAAAGTAATTGATTTTAAGCTACGCTTAAAAACCCCACCGCCTTTAGAAATTAATTTTGCATTATAATCTTGCCAAGAAGAGGTCGGTAAATGAAATAAACGCATGCGTTCTTTAAATGATTTTTCAGGATGAGGATTAGGATCAAGAAAAATATCACGATGATCAAAAGCAGCAATTAATTTGATTTTATCAGAGTAAATCATGCCATTTCCAAACACATCGCCACTCATATCGCCAATGCCAATGACGCTGACAATTGTTTGCGGATTAAGATTTAATTCACGAAAATGTCGCTTAATCGATTCCCAGGCGCCGCGCGCGGTAATGCCCATTTTTTTATGATCATACCCAGTAGACCCCCCTGAGGCAAACGCATCTCCCAACCAAAAATCATATTCTTTTGAAATGCTATTAGCGATATCTGAAAACGAAGCTGTCCCTTTGTCTGCTGCAACCACTAAATAATAATCGTCATCATCATAGCAATGAACTTCTTTAGGTTTAATCACTTTATTATTTTTTAAATTATCTGTTAAATCTAATAACCCGCGAATAAATGCTTTATAACAAAAAATTCCTTCTGCTTGAATAACATCGCGCGTTGCATCTGCAGGGACTTTCTTTAAAACAAAACCGCCTTTTGCCCCACTTGGAACAATCACAACGTTCTTAACGGTTTGCGCTTTCATCAGTCCTAAAATTTCGGTACGAAAATCTTCTAGTCGGTCTGACCAACGAATACCACCACGTGCCACTTTTGCAGAACGTAAATGAATCCCTTCAAATCGTGGAGAATAAACAAAAATTTCATATAATGGATGTGGCAAAGGTAATTCAGGCACCTCATCTGATTTGAGCTTAAACGACAAATAATCTTTAGGAAAATTATTAATTTTTTGAAAATAATTTGTTCTTAGTGTTGCCTGAATTAACTGCCAAAAACGCCGCATAATTCTATCATCATCTAAACTCGTGATCGATTCTAAAGCATGCTGAATTTTGCTATTCAAAGCATCTATATTGGTTGTTTTTACTGACTGCTTGGGATTAAATCTCAGTATAAATAAATTCACCAAATCTCTTGCTATATCAACATAGTTTGCAATTGTTTTTTCTATATAAGCTTGACTAAATCTAAATCGAGTTTGGTGCAAATATTTAGCGTAAGCCCGTAAAATTGTAATTTCACGCCAATTTAATTCACCACCCAATACTAATTTATTAAAACCATCATTTTCTGAAACACCTAAAAAAACATGCATAAAAGCATCTTTAAAAATAGGTTTTATTTTTTCAAGTTGTAATTTTTCTTTTTTATAAATAACCGTAAAGTCATTGATCCAAACAACATCTTTTTTTAATATTATTTTATAAAGACGCCCATCAAAAGTACGTAAATCCATATTCTCAAAAAGCGGTAAAATATCAGAAAGCGCAATCGCGCTATTAAATTGAAATAAACGCAAATGGATTAATTGCTTATCTTCAGAAGGTAGTTGATATAAATTTATTTCACTTGATTTATTAGGTAACAGATCTTCAATTTGCAAAATATCTGACACAGCCATATCAACAGCATGATCATCTATATAGCTCGTTGAAAAAGTGTCTTGATATTTTTTGAATAATGCATATGCTTTAGAATGCAATTTTTTGGTGAGCTTAATTTCAAGTTCTTTGTGCCATTTGCTTTCCATAATGCAATCCTTTGAGCCAAAAATTATTTATTGATTAATAGTTACTGAAAGCAACTATCAAGTCAATATTAAAAAAGCTTTTCACCTCTCCCCTTGTGGGAGTGGTCGACGCGAAGTGCCGACCTCTCCCGCAAGGGGAGAGGTAAAAAGCTTTAAAATTTTTTTATCGTGTACAAAGATTATTTATCTTTTTTATTCCGTCGTCCCGTTTTTTCTGCCAATTTTTCAAAATATAAATATACCACAGGCGTAATATACAACGTCAATAACTGTGAAACCATTAATCCCCCAACCACTGCTAAACCTAAAGGCCTACGTGTTTCAGAGCCTGCGCCAAATGCAAGCGCAATAGGCAACGTACCCATTAATGCAGCCATTGTCGTCATTGTAATGGGTCTAAAACGAATAATACATGCTTGGTAAATAGCATCAAATGCAGAGCGATTATTTTCACGTTTTTCATTCAAAGCGAAATCAATCATCATAATTGCATTTTTCTTAACAATGCCTATTAACATGATAATTCCAATAAAAGAATATAAATTTAATTCATTATGAAATAAAATTAACGTAACTAATGCACCTGCTCCTGCAGAAGGTAGTCCTGATAAAATAGTTAATGGATGAATAAAACTTTCATATAGCATGCCAAGTACGATATAAACCACTATCAAAGCAATTAAAATTAACCAACCAAATCCTTGTAAAGAAGATTGAAATGCTTGTGCGGTTCCTTGAAAAGAAGTATTGATTGTGATTGGAACTTTCATATCTTTTTCAAGTTGTTGAATTTGACTAACCGCATCGCCCAAGGATGCATTCGCTTTTAACGCAAAAGAAATAGTCACTGCTGGCAATTGTCCTAAATGATTAATATTAACAGGACCAATTCCCTGAACAATAGACGTCACCGCAGTTAAAGGCACTAATTTGCCCATACTGGAACGAACGTATAATTTATTCAATACATTTTGGCTATTTTGAAATTTTGGTGCCAATTCTAAAATAACATCATAAGTATCAATTGAAGTATAAATAGATGATATTTGTCTTGAGCCAAATGCATTGAATAAAGTATCTTGAATCTGTTCAGCACTCACCCCAAGACTAGCCGCTTTATCTCTGTCAATATTGACTTCAATTTGCGGCCCGGTAAATTGCAGATCACTTGTGACATCAGTCAAAGCCGGTAATTTTTTTATTGCATCTAATAAAAGCGATGCCCAATGATTTAATTCAGTAATATTGCTAGCCTGCATGGTAAATTGATAAGGACTCTTACTCATTTGTCCGCCCACTCGAATACTAGGTACATTCTGTAAAAAGATCCGGATACCAGGAAGTTTTGCTAATTGCGGTCGAAGTTCATTTGTAATTTGATCTGCTGTTTTTGTTCTCTCACCGCTTTTTTTCAAAAGAACAAATAAACGTCCCGCATTTGTTTGATTACTGGCACCACCTGATCCAACTGTTGAAATAACACTTTGTACATTTGGATTTTTAGCAACTAATTCTGCCGCTTGATTTTGAACGCGAGACATCGCAATAAAAGAAGTCGCAGGATCGGTTTCAGTATAAGCAAATAACTGCCCCGAATCTTCACTGGGTAAAAAGCCCTTAGGCACAATAATATATAAAACAACGGTTAAAAATAAAGTTATAATAAAAATACCAAAAGTAATTTTATGATTTTTGAGCGACCACTTAAGTGTATGCTCATAGCCTTTTAGCAAATATTGAAAAACATCTTCCGCCCATTGCATCCACTTAAATCCAACCTGCTCATGTGGATTGCCTTTTAATAATCGCGCACAGAGCATAGGGGTTAACGTTAATGAAACAAATCCTGAAAAGAAAATAGTGATGGCAATTGTCATGGCAAATTCATGGAATAATCGCCCCATAATTCCACCCATAAATAAAATCGGCACAAAAACCACTACCAATGACACGGTCATCGATAAAATAGTAAAGCCAATTTCTTTAGAGCCCTTTAGTGCCGCTGCGTACGGTGTTTCTCCTTTTTCCCAAAAACGCACAATATTTTCCAGCATAACAATCGCATCATCAATAACAAAACCGACAACAAGCGTTAAAGATAAGAGTGTTAAATTATTTAAGCTATAGCCAAGATATCCCATAAAAGCAAAAGTGCCAATAATTGACATAGGCAAAGCTAAACTTGGAATAATCGTAATACGAATACTGCGTAAAAATAAAAAAATCACCAAAACAACTAATACCGCAGCTAAAATCAGGGTAAATTTAACATCACTCACCGAAGCACGGATAGATTCAGAACGATCGTATACAATATCTAATTTAATCCCTTTCGGTAATTGCAATTGAAATTTTGGTAAGATTTTTCGAATGCCATTCACGACCTGAATAGTATTACTGCCAGGTTGTCGCTGAATAGCTAAAGTAATCGCACGTTTATTGTTATACCAACTCGCCATTTTATTATTTTCGACATCATCGACTGCCTGGCCTAAATCACTCACCCGAATAGGTGCACCATTACGATAGGCAACGATTAATTTATTAAAATCATTGGCATTTAATAATTGTCCTTGCGATTGAATAACAAAGAATTGCTCTACACCATTCATCGAACCAGTGGGCAAATTAACGTTTCCTTCACTAATAGCTTGTTGCACTTCCTCTAAACTCACATCATGAGAAGCTAATAAATCGGGATCCATTTGTAAGCGTACTGCATATTTTTGTGCGCCATACACATTCACTTGCGCCACGCCATTAATCGTTGAAATTTGCTGCGCCAAATAAGTTTCTGCATACATATCTGTATCAGATAAAGAAGTCGTCGTCGGTGTTAAACTAATATATAAAATAGGCGCATCGGCTGGGTTCACTTTTTTATAAGCGGGGGGACTGGGTAAATCAGAAGGTAAATTTTTAGAAGCAGCGGTAATCGCAGATTGCACATCTGCTGCCGCTCCATCAATATTTCGATCGAGTGAAAATTGCAAAGTAATGGCAACACTACCCAAATTACTAGTCGAAGTCATCGAATCTAAACCAGCAATAGTTGAAAATTGCCGCTCAAGCGGTGTTGCAACGGAACTTGCCATTGTTTCTGGACTCGCACCAGGCAGGCTCACCGACACTTGAATAGTTGGAAAATCGACATTGGGTAAATCACTCACAGGTAGTTCGCGATAACCAATAATACCGAACAATAAAATACCCAACATTAACAACGTCGTCATAACAGGTCGTTGAATAAAAATAGCTGAAATATTCATAAGATTTAAGATCCAGTCTTAACGATTGTAACAGCACTACCCTCTACCAACTGTGCTTGCCCTGTTAACACGACTTCCATACCAGACATTAAGCCTTTAATGACTGTTGCATCACTTAAAGACGCAACGACTTGAATACTCTGCTTTTTCACCACACCGTCTTTATTCACAACAAATACAAACGAACCCTCAGGAGAAGCTTGAATCGCGCGAGTCGGAATAGTGAGTGCATTTTTAATCTCGCCCACCGGTAATTTAATATCAACATATAATCCAGGCCAAAGCTCATTATTTTTATTAGCATAGAGCGCTTTCATTTGAATCATCCCTGTTGTGGTATCCACCGTATTATCAATAAAACTTAACACTGCCTGATAAGAAACATCTGGATTTTTTATTTGAATCACCACAGGAAGAATTGGATTTTTATGAAGTTCTTGTTGCACGGCTATTAAATAACGTTGTGGTAATGAAAATACAATATCAATAGGTGAAATTTGATTGATGACAACTAAAGGATTGGTATCCGTTGCTTTCACCAAATTGCCTTGATTAACCAGTAAAGTGCCTGTTCTACCCGTAATAGGGGCGCGAATCGTGCAATATTCTAAATTTAATTGCGCATTAGCGATAGTGGCTTCATCTGCCAAAACCACAGCCGCTTGTGCTTTAACATTAGCATCGGCTTGATCATAATCTTGTTTAGTGACATAGCCTTTTGATGTCAAAGGTGCATATCGATTCAATAGCTTTTGGAAATTATCTAATTGGGCTTGATCATGCGCTAGAGTGGCTTGTGCTTGTTGTAATGCAACTTGAAAAGGCCGTGGATCCAGTTGAAAAATAATTTGACCGGCTTTAACCATATCCCCTTCTTTAAAAGCAACCGTTATCAGCTGCCCATCTACCCGAGATTTAACTGAAACAGTTACAAACGCCTGAACATTTCCGATCGCACGTGCATGTAAAATAATATCTTTTTGTATTACTTTTGCTGCTGTCACTGAAATAGGTAGCGCTTCAATATTTTTTGCTGAACGAAAAAACCCAAAGATGAACCAAACAATAACTGCGACTATCCCTGCAGAAATTAAAATGCGCTTTTTGCTCATCATAGTCAGCCCCTAAAATTCACCGCTAAATCGAGCTATTTTACCTTAAGAGCTGAAAAGAATCACTTTTATAAAAATCAATTAAATTAACAAGTTACTAATCCATGCCAAGCAAAAATTTTTTTATGACTTATACTTAAGACATAAATTATTCCTTTTTTGAGGCATGAGCAATATGTCACCGTTTGACCTAGAAGATTCTTTGAAGGTCGCCATCCAAAATAAAGAATTTTGTCTTTTTTATCAACCTATTATAGACCTTAAAACTCGAAAAATGGTCAGCATGGAAGCGCTCATTCGCTGGAATCACCCAAAAGTCGGCTTCATTCCACCTGATATTTTTATTCCTTTTGCCGAAAGAAATAACTTAATTAATCCCATCGGTCACTGGGTTTTAGAATCCGTTTGCCAACAAATCAAAGAATGGCTATCTCAAGGTTTTAAAAATTTTAAAATATCTGTTAATGTTTCTCCTAATCAATTACTCCAAGAAAATTTTCCAAAAGTGATTGCAAATTTATTACAACAATCACAAATTCCCGCTTATTTTATGGCGTTAGAATTAACCGAAACAATTTCTATGCCGCATACCGCACAAGCTGAAAAAATTTTATTGGCAATTGAAAAATTAGGGATTGATATTATTATGGATGATTTTGGCACTGGATTTTCATCTTTATCTCATCTTAAATATTTACCTGTGAACTCTATTAAAATTGATAAGTCTTTTATTCAGGATATTCAAATAGGCCATAAAAACGCAGTGATTGTGAGCAGTCTTATTTATTTAGGCATGCGCTTAGGATTATATGTCGTAGCAGAAGGCGTTGAAACGGAAGACCAAATAACGTTCTTAATGGAAAATGGTTGCGCTTTAGGGCAAGGAAATTATTTAGCAACTTCTTTAACTCACGATGCTATGACTGAATTATTAAACACGCTCCACTACCCCTCGTAAAGAAAATCCTAATGTTTCTACTATTTTGACAGGCACTATTTTTCCGATTAAATCAACAGAACCCTTAAAATGAATCACGCGATTATTCGCACGACCTGATAACACTTGCGGATTTTTTTCTGATGGGCCTGTCACAAAAACAGTCTGAATACTTCCGACCATTGCTTCACTGATTTGCCTAGTATTTAATAAAATGCGGTCTTGCAAGATTTTTAAGCGCTCTTTTTTAACGCTCATGGGAACCGTATCAGGTAAATTAGCAGCAGGGGTACCAGGACGCGGACTATAAATAAAACTAAAAGAATTATCAAAACCTATGTCATGAATTAAATTCAGGGTGTCCATAAAATCAGCCTCTGTTTCTCCCGGGAATCCAATAATAAAATCTGAACTAATCGAAATCATCGGACGTATTTTTCGTAGACGTTTAATTTTTGATTTATATTCTAAAACAGTGTAGCCCCGCTTCATGGCTGATAAAATTCGATCCGAACCGCTTTGCACCGGCAAATGCAAATGATTAGTTAATTTAGCCACTTTGCCATAAGCTTCAATTAAAGCATTAGAAAATGCAACGGGATGCGAAGTGGTAAAATCAATTCTTTGAATCTCCTCAAAAGTAGCGGTAAGCTCTATTAATAAAGCCAAATCAGCGATACCCCCTTCATGCATGGGGCCACGATAATCATTTACATTTTGTCCAAGATAAGTGATAGCACGCACGCCTTGCTGGATTAAAGCGGCAACTTCTGCTAAAACATCATCTAACGGACGACTGATTTCTTCTCCGCGTGTATAAGGCACCACACAAAAACTGCAATATTTACTACATCCTTCCATAATTGAAACAAATGCCTGCACCCCTTCGGCGCGAGGAGGAGGCAAATGATCAAATTTTTCAATTTCTGGAAAACGGATATCAACAATGGATTGCTGTTTTTGTTTCACTTCAGACAACATATCCCCTATTCGATGTAACGTTTGTGGACCAAAAACCATATCAACAAAAGGTGCTCGATCTAAAATGGCTTGTCCTTCTTGGCTTGCCACACAACCACCCACGCCAATAACAATATGCGGATTTTTTTCTTTTAATACACGAAAGCGGCCTAATTCTGAAAAAACTTTTTCTTGTGCTTTTTCCCGAATAGAACAAGTATTTAATAATAATACATCCGCCTCTTCAGGATGGGTCGTCTTTTCTAATTGATGTGAGGAGTATAAAACATCTGCCATTTTAGCAGAGTCATACTCATTCATTTGACAGCCATGGGTTAGGATATATACTTTATTTATTTTACTTACTTTGTTCATAAGCTACTCTTTTGGAAACTTAAAAGTCCGTATGATATACTTTTTGTCGTTATAATTATATCTAAAATGAGCACTCCTATGGATGAAGCCTTGAAACTGCGCGTTGAAAAATTGAATATTCCCACCATAAAACGGCATATTTTTTTATGTTGCGATCAAACTAAGCCAAAATGTGCCGATCGTGAAACGGGTTTAATTGCTTGGAATTATTTAAAAAATCGCCTAGATGAACTCAATTTAAGTGATCAATACGGCATTTATCGCACCAAAGCCAATTGTTTACGTGTCTGTCTGCAAGGCCCCATTGCTGTTGTTTATCCTGAAGGCATTTGGTATCACTCTTGCAATCCAGAGGTGTTAGAGCAAATTATTCAAGAGCATTTAATTGCGGGTCATCCTGTTAAACAATATATTTTTTCTGAAAGAAGAGCTTAATGGGCCCACGTATTTATCAATCTTATTCTCTGGCTGTCGGCCAAACGCTTCGATTAACGGAGGAGGCAAGCCATCATCTGGCTCATGTTTTGCGAGTCAAAATTGCTGACTCTTTAGTTATTTTTAATGGGCAAGGCGGCGAATATCTCGCAATGATTACGCATATTGATAAAAAAAATGTAACTGTTTTACTAAAAGAGTATTTGTCACGCACAGCTGAATCGCCTTTAGAGCTTTTTCTAGCCCAAGGTATTTCGCGAGGTGAAAAAATGGATTGGACTATTCAAAAAGCAGTCGAATTAGGTGTTAACAAAATTATCCCGCTATGGACCGAGCGAAGCACCGTTAAATTAGACAAAGAACGTTTAGAAAAAAGAGTGCAACACTGGCAGGCGATTGCCATTCATGCCGCCCAACAATCAGGACGTAATCAAATCACTGAGATCACCCAACCCCAGACACTTTCAATGATTATAACCGAAAAAATAGAGTATCGCTTTATTCTATCCCCCACAGGCAATGTACAGCTCAATACGCTTTCTCTCCCCCCTTCAGCCAAAATATTATTATTGATTGGTCCTGAAGGAGGCTTCAGCGAAGCTGAAACAAAACTCGCCACAGAAGCGGGTTGCCTTGCCTTACACTTAGGGCCGCGCATTTTACGCACAGAAACAGCCGCTATTGCAGCCATCACTGCATTACAATGTTATTTTGGAGATTTAGCTTAAAAAAAATCAAAAAAAGAATCATTTGGCTTTTTTAAATTGTTGCGTATAATGTAGACCCTTTTACCATAGGAGTACAATGAATATGGCAGATGAAGCAGATATTGCCAATGACTACATTACAAATGCAATCTCTTATGCGCTAGATAAATGGCAACAAAATAACAGCAAACCTGGCGCAAAACTATGCATAGATTGTAATGAAGACATTCCAGAAGCCAGAAGAGCGCTGGGGCTTTCACGTTGCATAGATTGCGCGACAGAATGGGAACGTCGCGGCTCTCTTTTTGCTTGAGTCTCTTTTATACATTTTACATCTACTAATATAACTACCAAGGATTGCGTCCATGGAAAATAGAAAAAATCACTCTCACGAAACAGCACCAACAAACAGCACTTCCGTTTCCTTAAAAGAAAATGTTGCTCAGGTTTTGCAACATTATTTCGCTAATTTAAAAGGCGAAGAACCTAAACATGTTCATGATTTTTTCCTTGAAGAAATTGAAGAACCCTTATTTGCAGTTGTTATGAAATATACTAATAATAATCAATCAGAAGCGGCTCGCATTTTAGGATTATCACGCGGCACTTTACGTGCAAAATTGAAAAAATATGGGATGTTATAACTTCCCTTGCTGTCATCTCAGCGAATGTGGGAGATGACAGCAAAAGCGGGAGAGGCTTTCAACTCATCACCATTCTTGTTAACATAGATTTTGAAGATCCCACATCACGGCGCGAGGCGCATCATGTCAACTGAATATCATCAGGTGATTCACGCTTTATCAAAACGAATCGTCATAGCACAAAAACCGATTCGTATTTTAGATGCATTAAAATGGGATCGGCATATTCAAGCAGATTTTTTTGCTAATAAATGTAAAAAACTTCCGTCTATTAATGCTGATTATTATCCACAAAAAAATCCGCTACAATTTGATCCTTTAAAAAAAATTGAAGAATTTCGCGATATAGAGCGCAGTATTAGACGAGCACTCGGTCAATATAGCGGTGTCGGCAGTATTATGCAGCGCATGTGTCATGAGTATATTCTAGTCGTTGTTATGCTAATGGCGCGCGGCACGCCAAAATTTGCAGAAATTTCTCAAGAATTATATGGAAGCTCAGAAGATGCTTTTCATGTAGGCGCACCTACTTTAAAAGATCTTGCGACTCTTGTTTCCACAACGCTTGCTAATATTAAAGATCAAGTCTCAACAGAGGAAGATGAAAAAAATATTACCAGTAAAACGACTGTTGAGATATTAGGTGAACGGCTCGATCAGTATTTTACTGACAAAAATCACAATGTGCGGGTGGAATTAAGTGATGGCATTTTGGCAGATGCCTCGGCTGGTGCTGAACGGATTAAAATTCATAAAGGCTTAAAGTTTAGCCAACGCGAAATTCGTATTTTTGAAATTCATGAAGGATGGGTGCATTTAGGAACGACATTAAATGGCTTAGCGCAACCCTATTGCACTTTTCTAAGCAAGGGACCGCCTTCTTCCACGATCACTCAAGAAGGATTAGCCATTATCACAGAGATATTCACTTTTTCATCTTATCCTGGACGTCTCAAGCGATTAACAAATAGAATTACTGCGGTTAATATGGCAGAAGAAGGCGCGAATTTTTTAGATGTTTTTAATTTTTATCGCAATCAAGATTTATCAATAGAAGAAAGCTATCATGCAACGACGCGTGTTTTTCGTGGCAGCACACCTGATGGAGGGCCTTTTACTAAAGATTTATCTTATAGCAAAGGATTTATTTTAATTTATAATTATGTTCGCTTGGCTGTGCAACGTGGCCTTGTCAATCAAATTCCGATGTTATTTGTCGGCAAAACAACGCTTGAAGATATTCATATTTTAGCAGATTTAGTTGAAGAAGAGATAGTGGTTCCTCCACGTTATGTGCCGCCGCAATTTAAAGATTTAGC
>JABDDD010000025.1 GCA_013287765.1 Gammaproteobacteria bacterium
TTTATATATACAAAGGATTATAATTAATATGTTAGAAAAAGACTTTAAAATAAGTAGAAATATTAGTGAAAAAATATATAAAAAACACAATGTTATAGAAGAAGAAGTCTATGAGTGTTTTTTAAATCGTGATGGAAGCCTACTAAAAGATAGTAGGCTTAACCATAGAACTGATCCACCAACAATGTGGTTTATTGCTAGGACAGATCATAATAGATTATTAAAAATAGTTTTTATTGAGTTTTCTGATGGCAGGTATGAGATAAAAACAGCATATGAACCAAATGAAGAAGAGGTGAAAATTTATGAGCGATATGCATAAAAAAAATCCAGAAGAGGCTTGGGATAATCGCGATTTAGGCGCAACTGAAGAATTTGTCCGTAAAGTATCGAAAGATCGCGAGAAAGCGCTTGATGAAAAATTAGGATTACAAATTATATCTGTTCGATTACAAAAGAGTTTGATTAATGATTTGAAGAAATTAGCAGGAGAGAATGGATTAGGATATCAACCTTATTTAAGACAAGTATTAACAAAACATGTGCGTGATGAAAAGAACAAAGGTGATAAACATTTTAATTTAGGTAATAACGCTTTAAAGTAAGGGTTTTGCGTAGTATCTCTCTTGTTATAAGGGCGCTATAATAAAAAGAAAGCTATTAAGGAATTTCCTATGGCGCTTAAAATAGTTTGCCAGTTTGGAATTCTGCTACTTTCTGCATTTTTGATTGTTCTACCAGCACGTGCAGAAAATCCTTTTGGTCAATTTATATCAATTAATACGTATTTTAGCTGTGTTTCAGGCAGTCCAAGCTGGCTGCTTATTTTAAGAGATATTGATACAGGCCAGGTATTACCTTATTTGTACGATATACATAATGAAAATAATGCGTGGCTTGCATTGACTTATGGCAGTGCTTATCAAATAACCGTTTCAACATTAACCTTTGGGCCTTTTGCTATTTTGCATAATTTCTGCGGATTAGAAAATTTAGTTTTACGCAATACTTCTCTTTCTATTCGGTTAACGGGCGCATTAACGCCTAATAGGGCGGGCTTTCAATGTGTTAGATTACCTTTTAGCAATATGCCTTTTACCATTGTTAATGCGTCCTAAGAGTTAAAATTAAAATTAGGATATTAAAATGAAAATGGATACGATTTTGCAAGCAATTGGCAATACACCACTTGTACGTTTTCAACGTATTGGCAAAGAATTACCTTGTGAACTCTATGGAAAATGCGAATTTTTAAATCCAGGAGGATCTGTTAAAGATCGTATTGCTGTTTATATGGTGAATGAAGCTGAAAAAGCAGGAAAAATTAAACCTGGTGATACTTTAATTGAAGCAACTTCTGGTAATACGGGCATTGGTATTGCCTTAGTCGGTGCTATCAAAGGCTATAAAGTTATTATTACTATGCCTGACAAAATGAGCCGTGAAAAAGAAGTCGTGCTAGAAGCTTTAGGCGCTACTATATATCGAACACCTACTGATGCTGCGTTTGATAGTCCAGAAAGTCATCTTTCGCTGGCAAAAAGATTACAAATAGAAATACCTAATTCTTATATTTTAGATCAATATAGCAATCCAAATAATCCAGATATTCATGAAAAACAAACTGCTCAAGAAATACTAAAAGACGCAGGTGATGAGCTTGCAATGGTCGTTATCAGTGTTGGCACTGGTGGGACTATCACAGGCGTTGCAAGAGCTTTGAAAGCAATTAATCCTGCTATTCAAATTATTGGCGTTGATCCTTATGGGTCAATTCTAGGAGGCGGCAGTGACGTGCATTCTTATTTAGTAGAAGGCATTGGTTATGATTTTATCCCAGATGTGCTAGATAATAATTTAGTTGATCACTATATCAAAGTAAATGACCAAGATTCTTTTTTAATGGCTAGAAGAATCATCAAAGAAGAAGGATTATTAGTCGGCGGTTCTTCAGGCGCTACTGTTTTTGCCGCTTTAACAGCTGCAAAAAATTTAAAAAAAAACCAAAAATGCGTGATGATATTACCAGATGGTATTCGAAATTATTTAAGTAAGTTTGCTGATAATACCTGGATGAGAGAAAAAGGATTTCTAAAATGAACCATAAAAATCAACTCGCAACACGCGCCATCCATGTTGGCCAAGCCCCGGATAAACTAACAGGTGCCGTTATTCCACCTATTTATTTATCATCGACGTTTGCACAGATAAGTCCTGGTGTGCACAGTGGATATGAATATTCAAGAACCAATAATCCAACACGTGAATCGTATGAACGATGTGTTGCTGATTTAGAATCAGGTACAAAAGGATTTGCATTTGCCTCTGGAATGGCAGCTTCTGCTGCGATTTTAGAATTATTACAGCCAGGCGATCATATTATTGCAACGCATGATCTTTATGGCGGAACGTATCGCTTATTTGAAAAAGTAAGAAGAAAATCAGCAGGATTAGATATTTCATTTGTTGATTTCTCAGATCCAAGTATTTTTTTAAAAGCATTACGAAAAAATACTCGATTAATTTGGCTTGAAACGCCGACTAATCCATTATTAAATTTAGTTGATCTAAAAAAAGTAATAACAATTGCCAAAAAACACCAACTGATTTCTGTTGTTGATAATACTTTTGCAACCCCTATTATTCAGCGTCCGCTTGAATATGGTTTTGATCTTGTAACCCATTCTGCCACTAAATATTTAAATGGCCATTCAGATGTAGTGGGTGGTATGGTCATTGTAGGAGAAAATCAACAATTAGCAGAACAAATGGCTTTTTTGCAAAATTCGGTGGGTGCAATTGCAAGTCCTTTTGATAGTTTTTTAGCTTTGCGAGGGGTTAAAACTTTATCGCTTAGAATGCAACGTCATTCAGAAAATGCTTTAATCTTAGCAGAATGGCTGCAAAAACAAGCTGCTATTGATAAAGTTATTTATCCTGGATTAAAAAGTCATCCGCAACATGATTTAGCAAAATTACAAATGCAGCCTTTTTATGGCGGGATGATTTCTATGTATATTAAAGGCAATTTAGCGCAAACTATCGCAGTACTAGAACGTTTTAAAATATTTACTTTAGCAGAAAGTTTGGGCGGAGTTGAAAGTTTAGTGGAACACCCCGCACTGATGACGCATGCGGGTATTCCAAAAGAAATAAGAGAAAAAATAGGGATTACAGATAATTTAATTCGGTTGTCAGTTGGGATTGAGGCAGTGATTGATTTACAACAGGATTTGCAAGCGGCGTTAAGCTTAATTTGAATCTATAATGCAATAGCCAAATTGCCGCGATTATACTGCTGGGGGCTACAATTAAGGGCAATAGGGGATGTAGGCTCATCAAGTAGCCGCCAAGTATTCCAGTCATTCCCCAAGCAAATGAGACTATAATAAAACAAATACCCATTACTTTTCCTTGATCAAGCGATTCTGTCGCGTTGGAATAAAGAGCGGTTAAGCAGCTATAAATAAGCACATCTCCTCCAGCAATGGGAATAGCTGCAAGACAAATAGCGAGATGAAATTTTAATAAACAAGAAACAAAAGTAAAAAGTATTCCTGTTAATACTAAATAAATAGAAAATATTAGTATTTGCGATGGAGACATCAATCGT
The DNA here is from genome assembly GCA_013287765.1 of Gammaproteobacteria bacterium. GTDB lineage: Bacteria > Pseudomonadota > Gammaproteobacteria > DSM-16500 > DSM-16500 > JABDDD01. Next base: position 3,614 of record JABDDD010000025.1, read on the forward strand.
TCTAAGACACGAATGCCAAACCCTGTAATGAGTGTTAACCAAAGCGCAATGCAACCAACAAAAAGCCCTAATTCTTTGGCATTAAAATGCAAAGTGGTTTTTAAAATAGGCGGCATAAATTGATAGTACATACTCCAGCTTATTTGGCTTAATAATAAGATCAACGAGATGCGTAAAATAGTTTTATTTAAAATGATATTTTTGATACGTCGCACATGCTCGATTTTAGGTAATTTAATAGAGTGTGCTTCAGTAAATGTTTCTTTAAAAAAGCAAAGAGTGATTAAAAAACTAATTATTGCAAAAATAGCCGCAATTAAAAAAGGCAGTGAAAAATTATAGCGATTAACAAAAAAAGGATTCGCTAAAAACCCTCCGGCGATAGGTCCAATAAAAGCGCCGATTGAAATAGCTGTTTGCAAGTATCCCATCCATAATAATTTTTTATGAGGGAGACTCATATCGCCAATGATTGCTTGCGCAATAGGATTTATTCTTGAAAAAACGCCCTGGATAATGCGGCTAATAATAATTAAGCTTAACAATCCCCATAAAATACCGCAGGCAGAAGTTATTGCAAATAAAAAAGCCCCCAGCGTGCCAACTAATAATATTTTTTTCCGTCCAAAAGCGTCTGACAGTAAACTTAAAATAGGTGTTAAAATTAAGTTAATAATATAAGGGATAGATACGCACAAACCATACCACATACTGCGTGTTGCAAGCGAAATATTAGCTGCAAAAATATGACTATGCGGATCAAAAAATAACAGAGTTAATACAGGGAAAGTCATGCTTAAACAAGTTTGATCAAAAAGCATAATCCACAGTAAAGGAGAAATTGATTTTTTTTGTTTCATTTTTTAAACCAAATTTAATATATTACTCATCGTGATCAATTGTCCGGCCTTTTCGCTTTTTTTCAGGTAGTTTCAATTCTTTTTGCGGAAAAAGTTTTTCTCTCAGCCAATTTAGCACAAATAAAACTAACCCTACTAGTGCGCCAAAAATCAGTAAATAAGAAAAAATAATAAATCCAACCACTAACAAGACAATAAAAATTCCGAGAAAAATAAATGGAATAATTCTTTGCATTAAAATGCTTCCCAAAAAGTTTGAATAGGCGCTGGATGATTTGGATTATCCCGGTCGAAATAAATTTTATCGTATTTTTGCACTTCTTTTTCTTGAGAAGTCGATAAAACAGGATGTTTTGCATCAAATTTTTGCAAAAACTGATCAATCTCGCTCACAAAATGCATGAGCTTAGGGTATTTACTCATATAAACTACTCCCATGAATAGAGTAGGATTGTAACATGGTTTAAGCAAAATATCGCCTGAATTTGAACAAAATTGTATCTTTTTAGTAGGCAATGTATAGTGAATTCTAAATAAGTAATAGGGAAAAAATATGAGAGGTTGGCTTAAGCTGGGTATTTTATTGATAATATGTATTGCAAGCCAAATCATATTTGCTGGTAAAACTAAAACGCTAAAATCTGCGACTTATAGTTCAGAAAATCTTATTCAAGAACTCAATCGAATTGTTAAAGAACAAGGTCAGGATGCTGCTATCAGCATTCAAATCAAGTCAATGAAATATGGTGATACGTTATATGCTAAAAATGCGTATTCGCTCTTAACTCCGGCTAGTATTTTAAAAATTTTAACAGCTGAATCGGCTTTGTTATATTTAGGGTTAGAATATAAATTCCCAACGACTTTAATGACCGATGCAACGGCTATGAATAATGGTTTAATTAAAGGAAATTTATATTTTATTCTAACAGGTGATCCTACTTTAACATTTACCGATTTAACAGATTTAATGACCGCTTTAAAATCGCAAGATATAAGAGGAATAACTGGAAATGTTTTTATTGATACGTCTGCCTATGACAATCATAATTTAGGACCTGGTTGGATATGGGATGATACCCGTTATTGTTATTCTGCACCGATTAGTGCGAGTATTATCAATCATAATTGCTTATTTTTTAAAATTACGCCGGGTAAAAAACCAGGTCAAACAGCGACTATTTTACCGAATACGCATTATTATTATGGAACCATTCAAAATGAAGTTATCACAAAAGCTTCCAAAGCGCGTTCATGTAATATTCAGCTAGGACAGAATCAAAATGCAATTGAACTGAAAGGCTGTATGCCTAAAGGTAATTACGCGTGGGGGATGAGTGTAGTTATTTCAAATATCAAAGAATATAATCAATCGTTATTAACATATTTATTTAAGCATTCTAATTTTAAAGTGGCGGGGCATATTAGTGAAGGAAATGCGCCGACACATTTATATTCTATTGCGATCCATGAATCAAAGCCTTTGACTACTTTAATTAAAGAAATGTTAAAAAAATCCGATAATTTAATTGCCGGTTCGCTTTTTAAAAAAATGGGCGAATTTTATGCGCGTCAACCTGGGAGTTGGAAAAATGGTGGAGATGCAGTTAAACAAATTTTAATTCAAGAAGCATCGGTTAATGCTAATAATATGATTTTGATTGATGGTTCAGGCTTATCACGAAAAAATCAAGTTACTGCTGCGCAATTAATTCAGGTATTAGATTTTGCTTTTCACGATAACCGTACACATGATGCATTTATTTCTGCGTTACCTATTGCAGGTATTGATGGCACTTTAAAACATCGACTAGGTAATCTAACACGTAAAGTCCATGCAAAAACGGGCACGATGGCCGCATCAGGGGTTGTATCATTGGCAGGTTATGTGACGACTAATAAACAAAAAGAGCCGTTAGCGTTTGTGATCATGGTTAATGGACGACCTGGCAGTGTATGGAAATATCGAGAAATGGAAGATAAAATTGTAACAGCGCTTGCAAATTTTACGCGGTCTTGAAGAAAATTTATCTTTTAATGATAAAGACATTCAAATGCAAGATACCTATTATCATTGAGGAGAATTATGACTAAGCAACATTATCTTAGAACCTTCAAAGTCTTCCGTAAGCAGTATCTGATAAATCTTTGAACAGGTTCTAAGAAGAGATGCGGCATAGAATTTTAAAAATATTTTCTAAAAAAAATAGCGCTCAGTAATCCTATACTTAACCCTAATATAAAATAATATAAATTATTTGATTTTTTTATTATTTTTTCTGGGGGATTAGCTGTTTGTCGATCTAGATTATTTTTTAATGTTTCATAAATCAATCCAGGTAGTTCGGGTAATTTTTCACTCCAAAAAGGAATATTTTCACGCATCCGTCTTAAAAACGCACGTGGTCCGACTTGATGTTTTAACCATTTTTCTAAAAAAGGCTGTGCATTGGTCCATAAATCTAAATCAGGATAAATTTGTCTACCAACACCCTCAATGTTTAATAAAGTTTTTTGTAACAAAATAAGTTGCGGTTGAATATTAATTTGATAACGACGTGCGGTTTGAAATAAACGTAATAATAATTGACCAAAAGAAATATCTTTTAAAGGTTTTTCAAAAATAGGTTCACAAACAGCACGAATATCTCCTTCAAATTGATCGATACGCGTACCTTTTGGTAACCAGCCGGAGGCCACATGTAATTCGGCTACACGTTGATAATCTCGCTTAAAGAAAGCCAGCATATTTTCAGCTAAATAACGTTGATCTTCAGTATTGAGCGAACCCATAATCCCAAAATCAACTGCAATATATTGCGGTTGATCTAATAAAAATTCATTAACAAAAATATTACCAGGATGCATGTCTGCATGAAAAAAACTATCACGAAAAACTTGGGTAAAGAAAATATTAACGCCCATTTCAGCTAGTTTTTTCATATTAAAGCCCTTTTCTTTTAAGGCAGAAATATTATGCACTGGGATGCCATGAATTCTTTCCATTACTAAGACATTTTCGCGACAATAAGGCCAATGAATAGTAGGAATATATAATTCAGTCGATGTTTGAAAATTACGTTTTAATTGTGAAGCATTTGCTCCTTCGCGCATGAGATCTAATTCGTCATACAAAGTACGTGCTATTTCTGCCACAATATCTTTTGGTTTTAAATTACGACCTTTTTCAAAATACTTTTCAGTAAAATGCGCAAGTGTTTGTAACAGATCTAAATCACGATCGATGATTTTTTTAATTTGGGGTCTTAATACTTTAACCACCACTTCATCATGATTTAATAAAGTAGCTGCATGTACTTGTGCAATAGAAGCTGAGGCCAGTGGTTTTAAATCAAATGTATCAAAAATAGTATCAAGAGGAAATTTTAGCGATTTTTCTATAATTTTTTTGGCAAGACGTCCAGAAAAAGGAGGTACTCGGTCTTGTAATTTTTCTAATTCATCTGCAATATCATCTGGTAATAAATCACGGCGTGTGGAAATAACCTGTCCTGCTTTAATAAAAATAGGGCCTAAAGCAATGATTGCCAGTCTAATCCGTTCACCGCGAGATAATTTATTTTTTAACAACCAATACCAGGGGTTCAAATAACTTAAAAAACGTAGTGGATAAAATAAGGGGATTGCAAAAATAATTTCATCTAAATTATAGCGAATTAACACAGCATTAATACGTATTAATCGAAACAATCGGGTAATAACATTCACAGGTTAGCTCTCTTTATGATTCTCTTTATGATAAGTATGAAGCAAGTGTTTGATTTTGGCCGCTAATCGATCGGTGTCTAAACGCAAGGCATCAATATCTGCAAAAAAGTCTGCACATTCTGCAGGTGGCGGAAAGAAATTCACTTCTTCATGAATATAATCATTTAGTTGTTGTAGTAAGGATCCAAAAAATCGTTTTCTAAATTTTTTTATTTTTCGAGTAAAATTACCTATTTGATAAGCAGCGGCATCATTTGTCCAGTGTGATATATATTCTTCCCAGTCAATATCCATTGCATCAAATAAATCTATGACAGCTTGAGCTAATAAAGTATCGCCAGTAATATGTAAGTCTTGGAATAATTGGCTACGATTTTTAGTTAATGATAAATGTATAAATAAAATAGGCGTTCCTTTGATTGTTACATTTGGCACTAAAAAATCAGTGGTTTTAATGCTTATTTTATTATTAAAAAAATATAATTGAAAATTTTGTGATAGACCGTCTAATTCAATTTGTATAGTTTTATGCGTTAATTTTTTCAGTCGATCTTGTGATTCTGGGTCGAGTGATAAAAAAATATTTAAAGCTTTTTCTAGTTTTTCTTTCATAAAAATACGCATTAATATTTATATCCCTGATGCAGTGCAACAATGCCGCCTGTTAGATTATCATATTGCACATCTTCAAATTCACATGTTTCTATCATGTTTTTAAGTGTTTCTTGATCAGGATGCATTCTAATAGATTCAACTAAATATTGATAACTTTTCTCATCCTGGCAAATGATATTACCTAATTTAGGAATAATTTTAAAAGAATAGGTATCATATAATTTATTTAATAAAGGTAAAATAGGTTTTGAAAATTCTAAAATAAAAAGTTGCCCCCCTGGTTTTAACACCCGATACATTGATTGTAAGGCGGCTATTTTATCAGTGACATTGCGTAAGCCAAAGGCAATAGTAATACAATCAAAATAATTATCTTGAAAAGGCAAACATTCTGCATCGGCTTGCACATAATGTATATTAGGCAATGTCCCTGCATCTATTAAACGATCTCGCCCGCAAGCTAGCATTTTTTCATTGATGTCTGCTAAAATGACTTGCCCTTCTCGCCCTACTTTTTTAGAAAAAGCTTTTGCTAAATCTCCCGTCCCACCTGCAAGGTCTAAAATGCGTTGACCTAAGCGTGCTTTAGTTTTACTTAAAGTATAGCGTTTCCATAAACGATGTAATCCAAAAGACATCAGGTCATTCATGAGATCATATTGTTTGGAGACAGAGCGGAAAACGTCGGCGACGTGAGTAGCTTTATCTTTTAAGGGAACCTCAGTGAAACCGAAGTGAGTGGTGTTATTTTCTGATTTTTTTGTCATGATTTTATTCACAGTTAAAAAGACAAATGAAGTTTTAAAGCAGCATTGATTTTTTCCATTATTTCTTTACTAGCAAATCCTACCATTTTTTTTTCTATTCTTATTTTAGAAATAGTTCTTATTTGCTGACATTGCGCTTTTGAAGGTTTAGATAGCCCCGAGTTTTTAATCTCTAATAAAACTTCAAAAGGATATATTTTATTAGTATTTGAAGTAATGGGAATAATCGTCACTGTTGCTGCAACTTTATTATTAGCGTTATTGCTGATAATTAGCGCAGGACGTTTCTTTTTAATTTTGGATCCAATAGTAGGATCTAAGTTAGCAAAATAAATTTCACCACGTTTCATCTTTTTCTAATCCATCTGCATTTGTTATATCAAAATCATTATTTAATTCTGCATTCGCTTCTTTATAATGGGCTTCTAGTTCTATTTGTTGCAACAATTGTAACGCTTCTTTTATGACTTCTGAGCGTGTGCTATAATGATGCTCGGCTTGATAATTTTCTAAAAATTCATATTGTTGTTGCGGTAAAGAAATCGATAATTTTTGTGTATTCATGGTTGCTACCTCTGGTATTACTATTAATATTACCATCAGTAGGGAAAAAATAAAATAGAACTTTTCTTTTATTAAAGCACCAATTAATTATAACATATTGATTATTGAACATTTTTATCTATCAAATTAATTAATTTAAAATATTTTCTATGAAAAAACATCGTACTGTACCTGCGGGTAAATTTAAAGCGGAATGCCTAAAATTAATGGATTATGTGAATGAAAAACACACTGCTATTTTAATTACTTAGCATGGTGATCCTGCGTATCGCATGTTCGACTATTTAAATAATTTTTTCCACCATTTTTCTTGATCGCATTCATTCTGTTTTTTATAGGCATCTATGACATCTTTATCGTTAGAGAAAATTTCATTGAAAAGTGTTTTTGCAAAAGTTCTATTTAAATTACTTAAAATATATTTTTTTGCTAAGTCGTAACGTTCAGTATCATTTTGTGCTATGGTTATTTTTTTATTTTTTTGTTTTTCATGAAAATCTGTTTTATAGAATCGAGAATGTTCTTCGAACTGTTCTTTACTTAGAGGGTTAATCGAATAAATAATATTTTTGCTTTCATCGCTTGTGCTAATAACCCATCTAAAAAACCCCTTGGAAATAACATATTTTTGAGTGATGTTTTTTATTGTTTCTTTTGATAATTGCTTAGAACTATCATCTTTTTGTTCTGATGGAAGAGATTCCAAATCATCGCTTTCTCTTTCGCCCACAGACGGTTCCATGCTTGTTTGTTCTGGAGAAAAAGGTTGCTGCTGTATCACGCTGACTTCGCTGTCCTTCTCCCTCTCCTTCTCCTTAAGAGAAAGAAAAGGCTCTTTTGTGAATGGACTGACTGTAGAATATACTTGATCGTGACTTTGTGCAATAATCTTATCAGTCAGTTGTTCCTCAATAAGCTTCTTTGCTGTTTCTTTTGTTTTTAGATTAAGTTCGGGATTTTTTTCACGAGCCAGTATATCGCTTAAAACAGTCTCTGCATAACTTGCGTATTGAGCATCTTTTGTTGAAACTATTGCTTCTCCATATTGCTCACCCGGCTTTAAACAAGTAGGAGTAGTCGCAGTGATATGTGAGTAGGTGATAAAACCGTTAGCTAAAGAACTTGATATGCTTGTATTTCTTAATGTGGCTCCTCTATATGCAGGAAGAAATGAATAAGTGCATTGATTAAATAATTTTGGTAGGTCTTGAGCTGGAACATTTAAATGTAATTCAATAGGTAAAACAGATTTTTGTTGTTTTAGTGTTTCATTATAAAACTGGACTAAATTTATTTGTTGCCATATCTGTGATTCAAAACTGGGGTACATTGCTACAAGAATTTTAGCTAACGTCCGATCATTCTTAGGGTCTTTTGCTGCGGTGACAGTTCCAACAATTAATATTTTAGTATTTTTTAATTCATCTGCCAAGTTTGTATTAAGCAATGTCGCAAGCTTTGTCACATGGATTAATCCCTTGCCTTTTCTAATCATCCCAAAGGAAATAATATTTTTACCTCTTTTTTCTTCTTCTAAAAGTTTGTTAGGAACACTCGAGGGAACAGGAATAATTTTGGCACCTGATAATTTTTGTTGTAGTGAAGTATCAGCAAACTGTATTGCACTATGTTTATCAAATTCATCTAAGAAAATAACTTGATCTGCCATTTTTAAATAAGATGTTATTGTTTGTTGTTGGACATTATGCTTAGAAAGCTTGTCATATTTAGCAAAGTCAATGGCAGTGATAACAATCTTAATTCCTTCTGCTTTAAATTTTTTAAGATCTGCTGGTGTTAAAAGTGTCCCTGTCCCTATGGGTATAGGATTTATTAATAAATGTAAGATAGCAGGCGGGGAACTTTTTTTCATCTCCTGAAGAATTTTTTCAGGATTTCTTGCTTTTTCAATTAAGATGACTTTTCTCTGTGTTTCTTTTTCTATTGTTCTTTGTAAAGTCGCTGCATAGTCTATATCTCCTGTTCTACGGTGGGAAGAACTCCAGGATGCTGAAGCAGCCACTAAAAAAACAGATGCAGGCAGTGTTTCAGGCGTTCCCGCTGAAGGAACAACTGTTGATGTAATGAGGGGTTCAGTTGCTGCTGACTTAAAAATATCTTTTTTTTCATCTAAATTTGAAGAGATGCCAGTATCCATAGATTTTGGTGATTTTTCAACGGGAGCTAACTGTGCTTCTGATGTTTTTAATTCTGAGGAATGTTTTATTTTTTCTTGATGAGCCTGTAATAGGGCCAAGTTATTTTTATGACAATTTTCAAGGACTGCTGGAGTTATTATTGCGCCACATTCTAATAATGCTTCAATAATTTTTTTATAGATAAATGTGGGAGAACAAGCGCAAAGTATCTGCAAAGGATTGTCTTTACCATATTTATTTGGATTAGCTCCTGCATCTAATAAGCCTAGTACTGCTCTTTGGCCATTCTTTTGAATGTCTGTTCTATGGCCATTTTTTATAGCTAATATGGCAGCATATTCTAAAGGGGTTTGTTTCAACTTATCATCTAATGAAAGATTAATATTTATATTATTTTGTAATAACCAGCTAACCAATTCATCTTCCCCATATTTTATTGCATTCTTTAAGAATTCTACAAAATTCTCAGGACATATAGCATACTCAACCAAGTTTTTATACTTAGAAGATTGAACGTCAATTTTTTTAATTAAATAATCAAATAAAATGCCCATTTTTCGATATTTGAAACCCTTTGCCTTTATAATTTGCTGTATAAGATTAATTAAATTAGAATTAAAATAATCAGGATCAGTTAATTCCATCCATTTTATTAGCTCTAATGTTTTGTAAGCAGATAAAGTATCATAATGAAGATCTGGCTTAAAAATACGTTCCATTATAAAATCAGTGTGGCTTTTTTTGTTTGGATGCAATTGTAGTAATTCATTCCACATTTCTTTTGCATCTTGTACATTCTCAAGCGTAAAAGAAAAATCATATAAAGTATGTAAGTACTGTACATTTTCAATAGATATTATTTTAGAAAGCAACAATTTAATTATAGAAAGAGTCGAACAATGGTTGCAAAAAACTGTTATTAATTTCGAATAATCAATAGGATATTTTAATTTTTTTAGTAGGAGATCCACCTGCTCTACCTGATTTAGTTCTATTTGATCAATCAATTGATCAAATAAATTTTCATCTTCCTTCTTTTCTTCTTTAGTAGCTGAATGGGAGGCAATGGATTGCGGAGTAAAAATATTTAGTTTCTTTTTTAAAAAATTAATAGCATCATTTTGACGAAGCTTTAAAGATTCATTTTCTAAAACACGAATAATATTGCAAGCATTAGGATAATCTATCAAATCTTTTTCCATTAACCAAGTGATTTTTTGCATAACAATAGGATCATTTTCTTTAGCATCATTGCTGACGATATATTGGAAAGTGTGTAAAAGATTTTTATAATTAATTAGTGCGTTGTAAGATTTTTTAAGCATTTCTGGCGTAATGGTTTGTTGGTTTTCTTTAATTAAGTAATTGACTACATTTAAATTCCCTGTACCAAAAGCCAACCATAGCAATTCCAATATTGAAGAATGGTTTTGTTGCTTTTCTTTTGTTTTTTTTAATTCGTTAAATAAAAAAATGATATAACCTTCATCATGATTTTTTAAAATAGCAGATCTTATAATATCAATATAATTAATTTTTACTTCTGCAGCTTCCATAAAATATTTAAATGTTGTTGGATTCCCATATCGTCCCAAATCGTTTAAAACATTCATGCTGGGTTTTTTAACAAAACTTAATTTATCTTTCATCCCATCAATGAGATCAAATTTATTTTTTTCTGCGGTTAAGATAAAAATTTTTCTAGCTACGAAATCATAGTAAGATGCCTCATTTTCTGAAAAAGGGTTAGCAAAATGATTGGGGCTTTTTTTTCTTTTATCCCAAGGAGTATTAAAATCAACGCCTGCTTCTATTAAGGATGTAATAATTTTTAAATTTTGAGTTTCTAATGCAGCTAATATTATATCCTTACAAAATTTCTCATCAGTTGGAGTCGAAGAGGTTGCAGCTTCAATAGCCCCTTCTTTAATTAACCATTTTACAGTATCAATTTGGTTATTTTTTATCGCAGCTAATATAGGATATTCTGTTGCTGGCAAACCACCATCATAATAATAAGCATCTTCATACATATAACCAGATAATGGGTAATGTTTTTGTTTAAGTGATTCTAAAGTTTTAAGTTCTCCTTTCTCAGCTGCTTGCCTAACAGCTGTTGTCATTTCTTTTCGACGCTGAGGAGTAATGACTTCTGTAAATTCATTATCTAATGAAAATGAGGTGGGCATTTTTATCTCAAAATCGTCTACTCGAAATACACTTTCCATTACTCGATCAATTGCACGGTCATCATAAGGTGGTTTTAATAAAGACTCTCGAAACTCTCCGCCAATATAACGTAATCGTTCAATAAAAAGTAAGCAAAAGAAAGGTAATATATCATTACCAGAAGCCACCTCATCTTTGATTGCCAATTTTTGGTCTTGGACAGTTTTATCAGACGAATTTTCATAAATAAGATATTTTAACGGTTTTTGCTTTTTTGCAAAATAACGGTTTTTTAATAAGTATATCCAAGAAAATTTTTTTCCACCTAGAGGAATAGATGGATCCATTTCATAATGCTCTTCTGCTAGTGAAAAATGGTAGAAATGTCCGCTAGACCAGTGACCAAATAATAAATCAGGCCGTTTTTTCATTAATTCTGAATAATTGATGCGGATCACGCAATAATCATATTTCTCCTTAGTTCCAAAACGTGCAAAGTGAGGCAATGTACTAGTATATGTGCCAAACCCAAAAAATACATTATTGTTTGCTCCACCATAAGGCGTGGTGGTTGGCTTACGCATAGTGATTTTACGACGAACTGCTTCTTGTGGATCGACTAATGTACTTCCTGAAGCTTTTATTTCCTCGTAAGAGGAGGAAGGTGTCGCATGATGAAGAATATATTCTTTTTTAATTAGATAGTCATATAATTTTTTTTCTGATAATGTCAAATAATTATATTCTTTTAACTCTGTTTTTTCAGTTGATGATAAATGCAAGCCAGACTTAAGTCGTACTTTCACCCTGTTTAGATTTTCTTTTGATTCAAGGTCAATGTTTAATTGACTATCTTCTCCAATTGTTTGAGTCGCTTCCAAGGTATTTTGTCGTGAAATTTTCATTTTTCTATATGATTGTAAACGACTAGCTATGGTAGCAAATGCATTTTTTTCTTCTTTTTTATCTTCTCTTTTCAGAATTCTTGCGGCCGTATCCTCTAAGCGCTTAATTGCTTCCTTACCTTCTGATTCTGTTAAGGTTTTTCTCTGCGTCATAGTAAAAGCCTATATACTATTTAAATAGAATTTAATCACTATACAGGAGAAATATTAAACTAATCTTAAAAGTAGTGGCGCATTAGGTTTAATCAGTAAGCAATGCCTCATCCACCCGCCTTAGCATCTCCCCCGCCAATGTTAAATAGGCAATCGCTCCTTGCGATTTTCCATCATATTGTACAATGGACAGCCCGTGACTCGGTGCTTCTGCTAATCGTACATTTCGCGGAATCACCGTGCGATATACTCTTTTTTTAAAATGATCTAACAATTGCTGTGATACATCTAATGCTAAACGATTGCGACCGTCATACATCGTTCGTAATAATCCTTCGATATGTAATTCAGGATTAATCGTTGTTTGAATTTGTTCAATAGTATTTAATAAACCTTTTAAACCCTCTAATGCATAATATTCACATTGCACTGGAATTAACACAGAATTGGCAGCAACCAATGCATTCACTGTTAGAATATTTAAAGAAGGCGGACAGTCAATTAAAATATAATCATAATGTTGATGCGTTGTAGATAAAATTTTCTTTAAACGTTTTTCGCGCTGATTGGCTTGCATTAATTGCACTTCAGCGACAATTAATTCATGGTGTGTGGGTAATAAATCATATTTTCCTTGCGTTTTTATCACAGCTTCTGTCAGGGTGATTTCATTTAGTAAAACTTCTCGTGTTGAAAATTTAAAATGACTTTTATCAATACCACTGCCAACAGTTGCATTGCCTTGCGGGTCAAGATCAATTAATAGCACTCGACGTTTCATCATTGAAAATGCAGCGGCTAAATTAATGCTTGTTGTGGTTTTTCCTACACCGCCTTTTTGGTTGACGATGGCAATGATTTTTCCCATGAACACTCCTTTTGCAAACAAACTAAATGCCTTTCTGCATTAAGTCCTTTTATCATTAATGAATGAACCGCAAGCACTTTAAAATCTTGCGGAATCTGTTTTAATTCTAACTTGGGGTATACGCCTTTCATTGCTAAAAATTGCCCATTATCACCAATCAAATGCTGTGTTAGCATAAGCATTTCATTGATTGAAGTAAATGCACGCGAAAGAATACTATCAAAAACCACCGTCGGATGAAAATCTTCTACACGTTTTGTTTCAACACAAACATTTGATAGTTTTAATTCAAACACTACTTGTTGTAAAAAGCGAGTTTTTTTAAGACGAGCATCTAATAAAGTAAATTGTTTATCAGGAAATAGCAAAGCAAGCGGAATCCCAGGTAATCCTGCGCCTGTTCCCACATCGATAATATTATTTCCATGCAAATAGGGGCTGATGCTTAAACTATCAAGTAAGTGTAGAAAAATCATTTTTTCTGTATCGCAAATACTTGTTAAATTATAAATTTTATTCCATTTGGACAGTAACTCTAAATAATGTAGAAAGTCAGCCAATACTGAAGATTCAATTACATATCCATTATGAATTAAGGCTTTTTTTAACATATTTAAAAAATCAGGTGGGTTCATGGGATTTTGTTTTTTTTAAATAAACTAGTAATAAAGAAATAGCAGCAGGTGTCATACCTGCAATGCGAGAGGCGATACCAATGGTTGTTGGACGAATGTCTTGTAACTTTTGTTTCACTTCAGCTGATAGGCTTTTGATCGCTGCATAATCAAAGTGCGTTGGAATCTTTGTATTTTCATTTCTTTTGTGCCGCTCAATTTCAGCTTGTTGACGGGAAATATATCCCGCATATTTAATTTGTATTTCAACTTGTTCAGCTACAGTTGGATCACAATTTAAGGCATTTTCATCTAAATAAAGTAAATCTTCATAAGATAATTCTGGGCGACGTAATAAATCTTCTAGGCTATATTCACGACTTAACGGTTGATTTAATAGTTTTTCTAACTTTTGACCAGCCAGAGTGTCTGGACGAATAAATGTTTTATGCAGCCGATTTTTTTCTGCATGAATGCTATCATTTTTTTGTTTGAATAATTCAAAACGTTTTTCATCAACTAATCCTAATTCAAAACCAATAGGCGTTAAGCGTAAATCTGCATTGTCCTCGCGTAATAATAAACGATACTCAGCGCGGCTCGTAAACATTCGATAAGGCTCAAGTGTGCCTTTAGTAATAAGATCATCTATTAACACACCGATGTATGCTTCATCTCGTCTGGGTGTCCATGGTAATTTATCTTGAGCGTGTAAAGCTGCATTTAATCCAGCAATTAATCCTTGGGCGGCTGCTTCTTCATAACCTGTCGTCCCGTTGATTTGCCCTGCAAAAAATAAACCTCTGGCAATTTTAGTTTCAAGCGATGGTTTTAAACCTCTGGGATCAAAAAAATCATATTCAATTGCATAACCAGGTCTTGTGATGTGTGCCTGTTCAAAACCTTTAATGCTTCGTACAAAAGCAAGCTGCGTTGCAAAAGGTAAACTAGTTGAAATGCCATTGGGATAAATCTCATGCGTGGTTAAACCTTCAGGTTCGACAAAAATTTGATGCGAATCTTTATCTGCAAAACGCATGATTTTATCTTCGATAGAAGGACAATAGCGTGGTCCCACCCCTTCAATGACACCCGTATACATAGGCGACTGATCAAGGCTTTCTCGAATAAAGTCATGGGTTTTTGTATTGGTATGCGTGATATAACAGGAAATTTGTCGAGGTTTTTCGTGTGCATGCTCTAAAAAAGAAAATTGTGGTGTCGGCATATCGCCTGGTTGCTCGGTCAGCTGGCTAAAATCAACCGAACGGCCGTCAATACGGGGCGGCGTGCCGGTTTTTAATCGGCCAACAGGAAAAGCGTGTTCACGTAAAGCAAGACTTAGATTTTTTGCAGGTGGATCGCCTGCTCTACCTGCTTCGTATGATTTAAGGCCAATATGAATTTTTCCACCTAAAAATGTTCCAGCTGTTAATACCACTGTTTTAGCTTTAAACTGTAATCCCATTTGGGTTAAAACACCTGATACTTGATCACCTGTTAAAATAATATCATCGACAGCTTGTTGAAAAATAATCAAATTAGGTTGTGTTTCTAGAAAATGACGAATAGCATTTTTATATAATAATCTATCGGCTTGGGCACGCGTGGCGCGAACCGCAGGCCCTTTACTGGCATTTAAAATGCGGAACTGAATGCCTGCTTGATCAATAGCGCGCCCCATTACACCATGCAAGGCATCTATCTCTTTGACTAAATGCCCTTTGCCAATACCGCCGATGGCAGGATTACAAGACATTTGTCCAAGCGTTTCAATATTATGGGTTAATAATAAAGTTTTCGCCCCCATGCGAGCGGCAGCTACGGCCGCTTCTGTCCCAGCATGTCCACCACCGACCACAATTACATCAAATGTATCACGTAAATCAATCATCCTACAAAATACCATTAATAATAATTAATAAAAGTGATCCATTTTACTCGATTTGCTTTAAAGCTGGCGAAATTTTTTTTTCCTATTAAAATGACATTTTGGTAATACTGCAAACTATGCTAGTGTACTCAAAGTTCAAAGTTATTCTTTAATATAGGGGATAGCTTAAGGCTTGTCGTCAATAATGCTTTTGGAGAAACGCCCTGTGGCAACACTTTGGGAAAAATGTCTGGATTGTCTGCATAATGAGTTTCCTTCACAGCAATTCAATACTTGGATACGGCCTTTACAAGTCGAACATGTAGATAATCGGTTAGTTTTATTCGCGCCTAATCGTTTTGTTTTAGATTGGATTAACGAACGATTTTTAGATCGCATTCGAGAATTAGTCGTGCACTTTTCTGAAGCGGTGACAGATACGCCACCTATGATTTATCTTGAAATTGGCAGCAAAAATGATGAGCAAAAAGTCCGTGATTTCGATCGAGTAACAAGCGCTCCTAGAAACACTGCAACACAGGTTCCTACGAATACGAATACTCAAGTGCGAAAGCCGCCTGTTGCTGAACTGCCTAATTATCAAAGTAATATTAATCCTGCTTTTACTTTTAATAATTTTGTCGAAGGTAAATCAAATCAATTAGCAAAAGCAGCATCTATTCAAGTGGCTGAAAATCCTGCTATTGCGTATAACCCTTTATTTTTATATGGCGGAGTTGGTCTTGGGAAAACGCATTTATTACATGCGATTGGTAATCAAATTATTCAGAATAATCCGCAAGCAAAAGTACTTTATTTGCATTCAGAGCGTTTTGTAGCGGATATGGTTAAAGCACTACAAACAAATGCAATGAATGATTTTAAACGTTATTATCGAACGGTAGATGCTTTATTAATAGATGATATCCAATTTTTTGCTGGAAAAGATCGTTCACAAGAAGAATTTTTTCATACGTTTAATGCGCTGCTTGAAAGTCAACAACAAGTGATTTTAACCTGTGATCGTTATCCAAAAGAAATTAATGGTGTTGAAGAGCGATTAAAATCTCGTTTTGGCTGGGGATTAACGGTCGCAGTTGAACCACCGGAGCTTGAAACACGTGTGGCTATTTTAATGAGTAAAGCGGAGCGTTCGCAAATTGATTTACCTTATGAAGTTGCTTTTTTTGTGGCAAAACGTATTCGTTCGAATGTTCGTGAATTAGAAGGGGCTTTAAAGCGAATTATTGCTAATGCGCATTTTACCGGTAAAGCCATTACTTTAGATTTTGTCAAAGAAGCGTTACGTGATTTATTAGCACTACAAGATAAATTAATTACGATTGAAAATATCCAAAAAACAGTTGCTGAATATTATAAAGTTAAGGTATCCGATTTATTATCAAAACGCCGCAGTCGTTCGGTGACGCGTCCACGACAAATGGCGATGGCGTTAGCAAAAGAATTAACAAATCATAGCTTACCAGAAATTGGCGATGCTTTTGGTGGGCGAGATCATACGACTGTTCTGCACGCATGTCGGGTAATTGTAGAGTTAAAGCAAGCTAACCAAGATGCGGAAGAAGATTATACGAATTTATTACGAATTTTAACGACTTAAAACTATCTATTTTTAGAGAAATCACCATGAAAGTGACTATTAATCGAGCTACATTACTAAAACCTTTACAAATGATTAGCGGTATTGTCGAGCGACGTCAGACTTTGCCTATTTTAGCGAATGTGTTAATGACGGCATCCGAGCAATCTTTATCCCTTAAGGCGACTGATTTTGAGATTGAGCTGATGGGCACTGTTTTGCTTGAACAGCCCGCCATAGAAGGAGCAACAACGGTTTCTGCGCGTAAATTATTTGATATTTGTCGTGCCTTGCCGGATGATGCAATATTAGAATTTGTTTTAGAAAACGAGCAGCTAGTCTTGCGTTCAGGCAAAAGCCGTTTTTTACTCACGACTTTGCCTGCTAGTGAATTTCCTACTATTGAAAATAGCCCTTATTTGACTGAATTTACTTTAAGCCAAGGAAAGTTAAAAAACTTATTAAGCAAAACGTATTTTGCAATGGGGCAGCAAGATGTTCGTTATTATTTGAACGGGACATTAATTGATTTAAATCAAGGGGTTATGAAATGCGTAGCTACTGATGGTCATCGTTTAGCCTTTAGTTCAATTGATGATGGCGTGCCACAAGATGCGCAAGCTAAGATCATTGTGCCACGTAAGAGTGTTATTGAGTTAATGCGTTTCCTGGAAGATAATCAAACACCGGTCAAAATTGGCATTGGCGAAAGTCATTTTCGAGTTATTGCGCCTGATTTTACTTTTACTTCAAAGCTTATCAATGCGCAATACCCAGATTATGATCGTTTAATCCCTAGAAGTGTTGAAAACTCAGGTACGGCAGGGCGAGAAGCGTTGAAGCAAGCGCTAGTGCGTGCTTCTATTTTGTCTAATGAAAAATTTCGAGGGGTTAGATTACAGTTAGATCGAGAATTATTACGCATCATGGCTAACAATCCAGAACAAGAGGAAGCCGAAGAATTAGTTCACTGGAATTACCAAGGGGATAGCGTTGAAATTGGTTTTAATGTGGCCTATTTATTAGATGTTGTGTCTACCATCACTTCAAATATGATTCGCTGGTCTTTTTCTGATCCTAATGGTGGAGTTGTTATTGAATCGGATGAAAAAGATAACAGTTTGTATGTTGTTATGCCAATGCGGTTGTAATAATGACACTTAAGTCTGTTGAGATCATGCATTTTCGTAATTTAGAATTTGTCAAAGCACAGCCAGTGACAAAGGGTCTTAATTTTATTTATGGCTGTAATGGGAGTGGGAAAACGAGTTTTTTAGAAGCTATTTATTATTTAAGTCTAGCACGTTCCTTTAGAAGCTCTATTGCTGACCGTATTGTGGGTCATAATGCAGAAAAATTAGCCATTTTTGGACAAATACAGCATGCTCAAGATGAACCCACTATCCCATTAGGTGTTGAGCGACATGTTGGTGGAGAGTTAAAACTTAAAGTACACGGTCAATTTGTACAATCCGTGGCTGAATTAGCTGCTTATATGCCAGTACAGTTAATCAATTCACACTGTCATGATTTATTAGAAGACGGCCCTATTTTGCGTCGCAAATATTTAGATTGGGGTATTTTTTATCTTAATACAGAATTTTTGCGTGTTTGGCGGCTTTTTTATAAAGCATTAAAGCAACGCAACGCTGCTTTAAAAGCGTTAGTTTCAAAAAGCGAATTAGAGAGCTGGACTCGAGAATTAATCAATACATCTTCGCAAATTGATCAATTACGTCGTGACTATGTGGCACAACTTATTCCATTAATGACAGCTATGATGGTTGAATTGTACCCTTTCACAGGCTTAAAAGTGGATTATCAAAGTGGTTGGGATACGGCTTTTTCTTATGAAGAATATCTTGGCCGACAGTTAGAAAAAGATAGATTTTTAGGGTACACGCAAAGTGGGCCGCATAAGGCAGATCTTAAGATTACAATCAATAACATACCTGCTAAAGATATTTTGTCTAGAGGCCAGCAAAAGTTGTTTGTTTGTGCTATGATACTTGCTCGAGGGGCTTTATTGCAAAGCCGTGTAAACAAGCTGCCGATTTATTTGGTTGATGATTTGCCGTCAGAGCTTGATGTAACAAATCGGTTCAGCCTAATCGCCCTACTTTCAAAACAAGAAACGCAAATATTTGTCACTGCGGTAGACAATACATGTTGCGAAGATTTTTCTCTTTGCAGCCCAGTAAAAATGTTTCACGTGGAACATGGTAAGGTAACAGGTTGACGGCATAATGAATATGAATGTGGAGTGATCATGGTGGATACAACAGCAGGTTACGATTCTTCTAGAATTAAAGTTTTAAAAGGGTTAGATGCGGTCAGAAAGCGCCCTGGAATGTATATTGGCGACACTGATGATGGTACAGGGCTGCATCATATGGTGTTTGAGTTAGTTGATAATTCAATTGACGAAGCATTAGCCGGCTTTTGTGATGAGGTCACTGTTACAATTCATTCCGATGAAACAGTCAGCGTAAAAGACAATGGACGAGGCATTCCAGTTGACATTCATCCGGAAGAAGGTCGTTCTGCGGCAGAAGTTATTATGACCGTACTGCATTCTGGCGGGAAATTTGATAGTGATTCATATAAAATTTCTGGTGGTTTGCATGGCGTGGGTGTTTCAGTGGTCAACGCGTTATCAGAAGACCTTTTTTTAACGATTCGTCTCAATGGTAAAGTCTATACTCAAGTCTATCATCATGGGAATCCTGCCGCTTCTTTAGCTATGACGGGTGAAACCACGGAACGTGGTACAGAAGTGCGTTTTAAACCCAGTAAAGAAACTTTTTCTAATATCCATTTTAGGTATGATATTTTAGCGCGACGATTGCGTGAGTTATCTTTTTTAAATTCAGGCGTTAAAATTGTTTTAATAGACGAAAGAAGCGGGAAAAGCGATACTTTTCAATATCATGGGGGTATTCGCGCATTTGTTGAAGATCTTAATCAAAATAAAACTGTTATTAATTCAAAAGTTTTTTATTTCTATGCAGAAAAAGAGCATACAATTGTTGAAATTGCTTTACAGTGGAATGATACATTTAATGAACAGTTATTTTGTTTTACGAATAATATTCCACAGAAGGATGGTGGAACACATGTTGCCGGTTTTCGTAGTGGCTTAACCCGTGTCTTAAATAATTATTTAGAACATGAAGGACATTTAAAAAAGGCCAAGATATCAACCACAGGAGATGATTTTCGCGAAGGGTTAACAGTTGTTTTGTCGGTTAAAATGCCTGACCCGAAGTTTTCTTCACAAACCAAAGATAAATTAGTCTCATCTGAAATAAAATCAATTATTGAATCGTTGATTTCTGAAAAAATGCAAGAATTTTTGTTAGAGTTTCCACAAGAAGCAAAAGCAATTGTTGTCAAAGTATTAGAAGCTGCGCGAGCACGAGAAGCTGCTCGTAAAGCCCGCGACATGACGCGACGCAAAGGCGCATTAGACATAGCAGGGTTACCTGGAAAGTTGGCTGACTGCCAAGAAGAAGATCCCAGTAAATCTGAGTTATTTATTGTTGAAGGAGATTCCGCAGGCGGCTCTGCTAAACAAGCGAGAGATCGAAGATCGCAGGCTATTTTACCGCTTAAAGGTAAGATTCTAAATGTTGAGAAAGCAAGATTTGATAAAATGCTATCCTCTGTTGAAGTCGCTGTGCTTATTACAGCCTTAGGATGTGGTATTGGTCGAGAAGAATATAACCCAGATAAATTACGCTATCATCGTATTATTATTATGACTGACGCGGATGTCGATGGCTCCCATATTCGTACGTTATTACTAACGTTTTTTTATCGACAAATGCCGGAACTACTGGAAAGAGGGTATATTTATATTGCGCAACCCCCTTTATTTAAAGTCAAAAAAGGTAAGCAAGAACAATATATTAAAGATCCAG
>JABDDD010000026.1 GCA_013287765.1 Gammaproteobacteria bacterium
CACTACCTGTCGGTTTATATTTTTTTTTAATGATTATAGCTGAATGCTTTTCTCGTTTATCTTTCATGTTAAATTTTTTTTCTTCATCAAATTCAGCGCTTGACTTAATGGATGGACCTTGTTTTGTTTCTAATTTTTTAGTAAATACGCCGTAAGTTTGCATAAAAATCCATTGTGATAAATAAAAAAATGCTTATTTAAACGTTTATATACTCATTCCACCTGAAGATGCGAATGTATAAAAATGTAGGGTGGGTAAAGCGGATGTTTTTTATCCGCGTGCCCACCAAAAAGAGTTGATTTTATTTGGTGGGCACGCAAAAAGCGCTTTGCCCACCCTACATTATACGTTTAGTTTATTATAGCGGAATCCAACTCATTCTGTCCTAGGTTTTTTTTAGCAATTATTTTTTCGGTAAATACCTAGGTGATAAATAAGAAAGACCTACTTCGCGGACTTCTAGTCTTGTTAATGGTTTTCTTATATCTATTTTAGGTTTAGTTTTATAAAATGTTAGAGGTGCCGTTTTTTTCTTTTTTGACAAGGTTGATGCGAAAGAAGTTTGTGGGACTTCTTTTTTTTCAGCTATTATGGTAGGTTTGTTAAAAATAGAAAACATGGGTGCAGGCGGTGGAGTATTATTTCTTAATACAGGTTTTTTATAATAGTCTAAATAATTATTAAAAAAATACTTTAATTCTAAATTGGGAATTTTTAATTCATATTCTGTCAGAGGTGTTTTTTTCTCAGCTGCTAATAAAGCAGATTTTTTGGTTAATGTTAAATAACCTGCTATGAATAACAAACTCCATATAGCATCAACTTTATCTGCCAATAAATCAATAATACTGATATTAAAATTTATTTTCTTAATAATTGAATGACCGCTGACTAATGATTGCAAATCTTTTTCAAGCTCAATATGATGCTTTTTAAATAAATTTTTTATAAAAGATATATCAGCAGTCTGCGTCCAATGATCTCTTGGTTTAGATTTTACTTTTAAATTATGACAATAATGTATACTAACAGACCAGATGTTTAAACAAGTATGCTGACCTATCTGATAACCACCATACCATGTTTCTATTTCTGATAACTCTTGATCTTTTAAGACAATATTATTTTGTAATAATGTTTGTTTAAATTCACCTAAAGTCGTCCCGATAAAAGCATTTATCATCGGATGCGCCATATTAAATGATTGAATGAGCACCATCTTTTCATCCAAAAAAGAATGCACACAGGGTATCACGCCTGTTAATACAGAAAATTGAAGTGTTGCATTATTTTTTGAAAGTGCTTTTTCTAAAAATTTACGGATGTATTGACAATATGCATCATAATAATTATTAATAAAGGCTTCATGGCAATTTGCCTCATATTCATCAATCAATACAATCACTTTTTTATTAAATTTTTGTACTAATAATTCCATTAAATATAAAAGTGAATCTTCTATTTTTATTTTATCTACTTTATCGCATGCTTCCGAAAAATTTGTACGAAGTACCTTACGATATAAGTCGTACATTACTTGTTTAAGATCGCTGCGCATTTTTTTTAAAGTAGAACCTCGCACATCTTTTAATGATAGGCGGATAAGCGGATATTGCCGCATATGTTCTTTAACAAAATTGCCTTCATTCATTTTTGCAATAGCAGTATTAGAAAACATTGTGTTTACTTTTCTTGCATTATATGAAAAAAACTCTTCCGTCATATTTAAGAACGTTGATTTCCCAAACCGTCGTGGTGCTGAAATGACTGCAACAGTTTTTTCTGGTAATGTCGTTAGCACCGAAAGTGCACTTGTCTTATCAAAATAATTTTGTTCGACAACCTGATCAAAATTACTCGAACCAATGCTAAATGTTTTTGGCATTTTTTCCCTTCAAAGCTTTATTTGCAACTTTATCTTAATTACATAAGTTGACCATGCCGGCAAAAAAGTGCCTCTCTACAAGCTTAAAAACCATGATCATAACTATCATGAGAATCATGATTATGACTCTCATGATCAGCATATGTTATTTCTGTAGCTGCAAGGACGGCGGCAAACATTCTGTTATTATAACTATCAGGACTCGTACCGCTCCTCTTAGGTGCTGGAGTGGTCGGTACGCTCGTCGGTGCCTCTTTCTTTTTTGCAGTATTATTTACATGTAATGCATAAGAAGTCTTTTTATAAAAATCATAGTCTAAAGTACATTCTTTTAAAGCCTCATGAATATTTGCAAAATCACCTTTTTTATTAAAGTCCTTAGAGGTAGAGGTATAAGCCATAACTATCCAATAATTTATATTTTTTAAAGCACTCTCATAAACGTTAGAATATATATATTTTGTTGATAGTGTGTCTTCGATTATTTTAATAATTTCGTTTGCCTTACTTACGTGATTTATAGAAGATTTTTTCCCCAAGAAGGTTCGTTCACCTAATTTTTTGTAAAATAACATCAATTCTTTGATGCATAAAAGATGCTTCCTTCCTATTTCGTCTTTTGATTCTTTTAATTCATCTAAATGCTTATTATACATCGCCTTATAATGTGCAATGCTATATGTCATTATTCTCTCCTCGAATTGTAAATTTTTAAATAAAAAACACGCTTTATTGTAACAGATCGTTTGTGCAATGTGGAGAGTGTAATATTTTGCTTATTTTACTTAATTTTTAGAGCAACTATTCCGATACATCAAGTTGATACAATTTTAAAGCAGTGTGTTTTGCATAAGATTTGAAATCTTTGTCTAAGGTAAATACTGGGATTTCTCGATTAATTGATACCGCAGTTATCAGAAAGTCAACGTGAGAACCTTGTATGCCGTGATTGCGACAATAGTTAAATAATTCCGCTGCATATTCAAAATCGCTAGTTTCAAGCTCCAGGTCTGGAAATGCCTGTAAATAAGACCTTAATTTAATAAATTGGATTTGTGATTTGATCCCTGATAGTAATTCTTGACGAATCGATCCAAAAATAACAGCTCTGGCATTTGAAATCAAAGTAGTTAATGCTTGGATATAAGGCTGAAATTCTGCTGTAACAGATTGTTTGCGCAATGCAAGTGACCAAACACTAGTATCAACTAAAATCTGCATTAGCGTTTTCTCTCGTCTTTATAGTTATATTTTGAATCATATTCAATTGAGCCAAACAAATGGATAATTTTTTCTTGTTTGTGACGCTGGATGTATTCCAATAAGGCAGTATTAACAGTCTCTTTTTTAGTCTTATGATGCCCAATAATCTGGGCTTCATTTAATAGTTTTTGGTCGATAGCCAAGTTAGTCGCCATATTTCTCCCCAAATATTGATCTAGTATCACACATAATATTACACAATATAATGTGTGATATCAAGACTTAAGTTTTTGTTATTCTTTTTTGTTATTCTTTAATAACGGTCTGATAGTTAGATATTATTCAATATTGGTATAGTTTTTTGCCTATTTTACTTATTTTTAGATTAAAATAGGCAAAATTAATTTTAAACTAATGAGTATGTTATGAGCCAGACCCATTCTCAAGTAACTGATTTAATAGATGATCTTATCTCTATTCCCATAAAAAAGACCGTTGTTATAGGCGCTGGTATTGGAGGTTTGACGACCGCTATACGCGTTCTGAGTGAAAAGAAAAAAGAGATTATCCATGAAGTGACTATTATAGAGAGACTTCCTGAAAATCTATCGGCTATTCGACCCCAATTGATTATGCTGCATTCACAGGCGAGGGAATATTTAGAAACTTTACAACCGAGCGAACTCACTAAAGAAGATAAGCAATTTCTTGCAACATTTGATGATAAAAGAGAGCATGTTGCTATTAAAGATATTCAAAGATATCTTACAAGAAGATTAGCAGAACAAAAAAATGGAAAGTGTATTTTTTTATATGACAGTGCAGTTAGTGAAATTAATACAGAAAAAAGCACACTGACTATTGAAACAGGAAAAGATCTTACAAAAAAAATAACAACGATTGATTTTAATTGCCTTGTTTTAGCAGAAGGCACACAACGTAGTACAGCAAAAAAGTTAGCAGAAAGTGGTCACCCTATAGAATTTAAAACTCTTTTTACTTCCCATCAAAAATATATGACTTCTGGTTATTTTTCATTAAAAAGAAAAGATGAAAAACCTTTTGAAATACAATCCGCAACTGTGCTACCCGTCAGTGCTTTTTATAAAGAGACTCTCCCCGCCGTTGGATGCATGTATTATAATCGATCTTCTCATATTAAAAAAAATAAAACAGCTGTAAAATTTTATATTGCTGTCGCTATTCCATTGAATTTTTATGAGGAATTTAAAAAAAATTCAAGTATGGGAATAAAATTTTTAAAGTCTCGTGCAGAAGATATTTGTAATGATTTTTTTAAAGATATTGAATATGAAGTGACGCCTGTTAAACCTAGTAAAAAGCTAGATGGTGTCGGAGCGGTTAAAGATAAATTAAAATATCAAGTTTTTCCTCGTGATTTTATTAAAGCAAAATCTGCCGGGATGATGATAGCTAAGAGCTCTATTTTATGTGTCGGGGATTTTTTTAAAAACCCTAACTTTTATCTTGCAAATGGAGGGAATGATGCTAATAGTCAAGGAATTAAAGCCGGCGATTTTATATTAGAAAATATAACATTAGAAGAGTTTAATCAATTTTCTGAAGATCTTGTTGAAAAACATATAACAAACTCTGAAGAAATAGAACAAGCCATTTCACAATTTGATGATGATATTCTTTTACCAGATGAGTTAAATCCTAAGAAAAAAGAAGCCACTCCACTTGAAATAGAAAAATACATTGAAACCTCAATAAATTTATTGGCCGATCATCAATCCAGTTTGGAAAAAAAACGAAGCACAAAAATTCCAAAAAGTATCTCATACGAAAAATTAGCAGGAGATATTCAGCAAACGACTTGTTATCAATATTTTTTTAAAAAATGTAAAAATAATATACCCCAATTGAAAGAAGCATTTGGGCAATTAAAATCACCGATACTGTCTCAAGAAACTGAAGAATTATTAAAAAAAATCAATGATGAAACCTGTGATTTAGCAACAAGAACAATAGATAGTAGAAAAAAATATTTAAAAAAATAATTGGGGATTGATCACTCTTGTTTGTTGCTAATCCTAAGCCAAGCAGTGATTTTTTGATTATAGCGAATAAACATAGGTGAAATCGCAATGCTAATTAATAATGCGGCTAGCACAATTTGTTCTTGAGTATCTGTTAAGATTTTATTATTGAGTGCTAAAGTTAAAATCGCAAAACCAAATTCACTGCCTTGGGCTAAAAGAATCCCAGTTTTTGTAGCAATTAATAATGAATTACCTGTTAAACGGCAAATCAGGGTGATTAATAACATTTTTCCAATAATTAAAGTACCGACTAATAATAAAATACCCGCCCAAGTATGCGACCATAGATGAATATTAACTAACATGCCAATGGTAATAAAAAATAAAGCTAATAAAATATCTCTAAATGGACGAATTTCATTGGCAATTTCGTGGCGATACTCTGTTTCAGCAAGCATTAATCCTGCGAGAAAAGCACCTAATGCATACGATAATCCCATTAAATTAGTCAGCCAAGCAGAGGCTAAGGTGACTAATAAAACCATCATGGTGAATAATTCAATCGCGTGGGTTTTTTCAATGATTCGAAACAAGGGTCTTAATAACCATCGGCCAATTAAAAAAATCACTAAAATAGCTAATATCCCTTTTAATAATGCCCAGGCTAATAAAGTGATAATAGCATGACGCTCACCTTGCGCAATTCCTCCTATTAAAATAATAATAGGAATCACTGCTAAATCTTGAAATAATAAAATACCAACAGCATTTAACCCATGTTTTGAGAATAATTCGTTTTGATCATTTAATTGTTTTATCACAATGGCTGTTGATGACATCGCAACAATGCTGCCAACGGTTAGAGCGGCCAGATGGGGCATTCCGAAAAAAATAGCAGCAAGGGTTGTGATCAAAACAGTTAAAAAAACTTGCAAGCCACCTATTAAAAAAACAGCATATCTTAAAGCAAATAATTTAGATAAAGAAAACTCAAGCCCAATCGTAAACATCAAAAAAACAATACCAAATTCTGCTAAACTTTTTGCATATTGAGAATTATGTGCCAGCCCCAAGCCGTGCGGCCCGACCAGCGCACCCGCGCAAAGATAACCTAAAATAATAGATAAACGCAATTTTCGAAAAAGAACCGTCACAATCAAAGAGATAAGGAGAATACATAAAGTAATTTCAAGAATACTTAAGTCCATAACAATCTTCTTTTATTAAATATTTATTAAATGTTAAGGTAAAAATCATTGTAAGGCTGGTAATAGCCCAGTTAAACCAGTTGCTAACATTCCAACTGCAATTGCCATAATAATCATACCCATAATGCGGGTCACCACTTTAATGATAGAGGTACCAATAAATCTTGCAATGGGTACTGCGAATAATAAAATAAGTCCCATGCCGACGGTTAAACAAATACATAATATAGAAATCCACAGCTTATCTGCAAGATTAGAATGATCCCCGGTAATAATAATAAGCGTACTGATGGCACCCGGTCCAATAATCACAGGAAGTGCCATTGGAACCACCGCGATTGAATGACGTTCTTTTGCAGCTTCATCATCTTCAGATGTATAACTGACAGGACTTTCTTTTGATTGCAACATACTTAAACCCATCAGCAATAATATAATCCCTCCAGCAAAACGAAAAGAAGGAATCGTAATGCCAAATAAATTTAACATTTCTTTGCCTGACCAAACGGCAATAATCATTAAAATAAGAATACTACAACTAGTCCGCAGTGCAATATTACGTTGAATAGTCATAGTGGAATTTTTAGTAAGATCAAGAAAAATGGACAGCGATCCCAATGGATTCATCATGATAATCATCGCGACAGTAAATTTAATACTTTCAGTCGTAGTCATAGGTTTTATGTTTTCGTTTTTTGCGTGTTATGTTTATAATAGCAGAATCAATAAAAATGGTATAGGAACTCAGAAATCTCATGCGTAAAGTGTATAATTTTAGTTCAGGACCAGCCATGTTACCTGAAGAAGTATTACGTGAAGCACAAACAGAGTTATTGGATTGGCACCAAACAGGCATGTCCATCATGGAAGTAGGGCATCGAGGTCGGGCTTTTCAATCGATTGTTGAACAAACTGAGGCAGATTTACGGGAGTTGATGGATATTCCTGATAATTATCATTTATTATTTCTAACAGGTGGTGCGACAGCGCAATTTTCTATGGTGCCGATGAATCTTTTTGCTAAAAAAAATCATGCAGATTATATCGATACTGGCATTTGGTCTAAAAAAGCTTTAACAGAAGCGATGCGATTTGGTCAGGTCAATATTGCAGCGCAGATTGAATATCAAGAGGGTTTAGCCTGTATTCCCAAAGAAGAAAAATGGTCTTTGAATCCAGATGCAGCCTATGTTCATTATACGCCAAATGAAACGATTGAAGGAATTGAATTTAATTCAACGCCAAAAACAGGCCAAGTGCCCTTAGTGGCTGATATGTCATCTAGTATTTTATCCCAACCCATTAATGTGCGGGATTTTGGAATTATTTATGCAGGCGCACAAAAAAATTTAGGGCAAGCGGGTATTTCTTTAGTGATTATTCGTGATGATTTAGTGCATGAACCGGCGATTCCTACACCGATTTTATATTCTTATAAATTACATATTGACAATAAATCGCTATATAATACCCCGCCTACTTTTGCATGGTATATATTAGGTTTAACCGTTGCATGGGTAAAACGTCAAGGAGGCGTTAAGACTTTTGCAGAAATAAATCAGCACAAGGCGCAGACTTTATATCACTTTATTGATAGCCACCATGAATTTTATAATAATACCGTTCATCCTGATTGCCGATCGCGGATGAATGTTCCTTTTAATTTATCGCAAGTTAATTTGACTGAGACTTTTTTACAAGCAGCAGAAAAAGAAGGATTAACTAACTTAAAAGGCCATCGCTTAGCAGGTGGGGTGAGAGCGAGTCTTTATAATGCCATGCCGCAGCAAGGGGTTGATAAATTGATTGAGTTTATGAAAGATTTTGCGCGAACGCATGGTTAAAATTACTGTATTTATAACTGTTCAATGTAGGGTGGATTAGACGCGTTTTTTTGCGTCGTAATCCACCAAATTTGCCATTTATAATTGGTGGATTACGGCAAAAAACGCCTAATCCACCCTACATTTTGATTTATTTTTTTATTTAGTTTTTCTCATCTTTAATCTATTTTCCCGTCGAATGATCCCTGCTTGAAACCGTCTTTTTTCAAGTTCGTTACGCAGTTCTAACGAAGGGACTTTAGTGGGTTTTCCTTTTTCATCAACTGCAACCATAGTAAAATAACAAGTATTCGTGTGTCGAGATTGGCTAGTAAATAAATTTTCAGCAACAACGCGAATGCCAATTTCCATAGAAGTACTACCAACAAAATTAACATTGGCATAAAAAATCACTAATTCGCCAACGTAAATCGGCTCTTTAAAAAAAACTTGATCGACTGATAAAGTAACAGTATTTTTTCCTGAATATCGCGCTGCACAAGCATAAGCAACTCGATCTAATAATTGTAGGATATACCCACCATGAATATATCCATAAAAATTAACTTTGTCAGGCGTCATGATTTCTGACATAATAACTGTCCGCCTATCTTTTTGCACTTCTTCCGTCTCTGTCATAAAAGTTTCTCAGCATAAGATTGAAAAATAAAATCGACTTTCGCAGCGCAAATGAAGTCATTTATCGATAAGCCATCAATAGCATGGGTTGTATAACGTACTAAACAATAATTATAACCTATTTCAAGATTGGGATGATGGTTTTCAATGTTTGCAATCCAGGCTATCGCATTGACAAAAGCCATCGTTTGATAAAAATTTTTAAATTGAAAATGTTTGATAATACTTTTATTATCATCTGCTACTTTCCATCCCGCTTGTAATTCCGCTAATTTCTCCAAGATCACTTTATGATCAAGTGGTTTAGTTGTGCCTGAGCAAGGCTCACAATGCTTTGATTGAAGAGAGTCCATTTTTATATTCCTGGAAAAATAATTTATTACCTATTACCCATTAATAGTATAACGCAAATTGGATATGAATCATGATTTTTTTACAAGGTTTCACTTTATTAGAAGTTCTTATCAGTCTGTTACTTTTTTCTTTAATATTATTAGGATTTGAGGATATGCAAATTGTTGCATTAAAAAATGCACGGGCTGCTAATTATTTTTATCTAGCAACAGAACAAATGCATAATATCACTGAGCGATTAAAGTTACTGTCAAATCAACACGGATTACACCAACAAATTATTCAATGGAATAATGAAAATCAGCAAGTATTACCAGCGGGCAGAGGCTTAAGTGTAGGCCAGTATCCGCATTATACACTCACTCTTTATTGGGGAAATTTTAATAAAAAATGTGACACTATTTATTTAGGACAAGCAGGATGTATTGCAAACAATCTTTACTTATAAATTTAAATGGCATGACTCTAATAGAATTAATGATTGGCTTATGCTTAAGTACGTTATTATTTAGCATCATTTCAGTTATTTATCTTGCAGCAGTACATAATCAATCTGTACAAACAGCATTAATGCGCACCGAAGAAAATAGTCGAATCGCCATACAGATTTTAAATACAGATTTAAGATTAGCAGGATTCACAGGATGTGCAAAGTTAAATAATAATATTATGCCAGACCCGCCCTATAGTTTTACTATGCAAAATAGACTTTTTTTATTTAAAAATGATGACCAATTATCAGGGACAGATGCAGTGACAGTACAGCATGCTAGTATTTTTTTTGTTAATTTAATTGAAAAAATGCCAGATACCCATTCTTTGCAGACTACTTCACAATTATTATTTAAATCAGGTGATATTGTATTATTAACCGATTGCCAATCAGCAGATATTTTTATAGTTAAGACAATTAGTAAACAAGATAATACGCAATTTATTGAGACAGATCATTTATTGCAAAAACAATATGATAAAAATGCTGAACTGCATTTTTTCGAAAAAAATAGTTATTTTCTCGCAAAAACCACGCGTGTAGATGAAGCTCAACAACCTGTGTATGCGCTGTATAAAAGTGATATTCAACAAAAAAAAACGGAATTAGTCGAAGGTATGAATGATTCAAAAATAATTTATACTCTTTTAGAAGATGGAAAATTTATAGAAAAAACGTCAAATAATGTAATAGATTGGTCAAAAGTCGCAGGGATATCTATTGCATTTATTTTTTCATCAATGAATAGCATTCCTTTACAAAAAAAAGAGTTTACTTATGTTGCGATACGAGAATAACAAAGGCATAGTATTGGTAACTTTATTACTTTTTATGCAAATTTTGACTTTTTTAGGGTTATTTTTATTGCAAAGTAGTTTGCTCGGACAAAAAATCGCGCACGGAACATTTAAACAACAGTCAATATTTGAAGTTGCTGAAAGTGTATTACAGACTATTGAAACAAAGATGATACAAAATGATCCTAATTGTTTGATTGCAGTGATTAATTCAAAAGATTTATCGACAAAACCACTGGACTGGTGGCAAATAAATGCATGTTCCGGACAATTTTCTAATTATTTTTATTATTACGTAGTTGAATCTTTAGGCCAAGATGCTTGTGCAGAAATAAAAAATTCAAAAAATCAAATTGCAGATTATTTTCGCGTTACTTTAAATGTAATAGAAGAAAATTTTGATACAAGAGAAATGTTGCAAAGTACCGTTATAAAAATGCATAATGCTGACAGTCTATGCGCCACACATTTGCATAGTGTGATGATAGGACGGCAAGCATGGTGTCAAATTATTTAGGAGAGAATACGATATGCAGAAATTAAAGGATAAAGTTATTTTTATTACGGGCGCAAGCCGCGGCATCGGTCGGGCAATTGCCTTACGCTGTGCAGAAGATGGCGCTAAAATTGTGGTGGCTGCTAAAACGGCCGAGCCGCATCTGACTTTGCCTGGTACTATTTATTCAGTGGCAGAAGAAATTAAAGCAGCCGGTGGGGTAGCTTTACCCATCCAACTGGATATACGTGATGAGATGGGCGTTAAAGCGGCTATTGAAAAAATGACAGAAACTTTTGGCGGCATTGATGTTTTAATCAATAATGCCAGTGCAATTTTTATGGCAAATACTGTAAATATGCCGATGAAGCGTTTTGACTTAATTTTTTCAGTCAATGTGCGCGGTACTTTTTTATGTTCACAACTTTGTGTTCCTTTATTAAAAAAAGCGAAAAACCCGCATATTTTAAATTTATCTCCGCCTTTAAATATGCAAGCAAAATGGTTTAAAGATCATTTGGCTTATACAATGTCAAAATATGGTATGAGTATGTGTACATTAGGCATGTCTGAAGAATTTAAAACAGCGGGGATTGCGGTTAATTCTTTATGGCCAAAAACAACCATTGCAACAGCTGCGATTGAAGTTAATTTTCCGCCAGAAGTATTGAAAGCTAGCAGGACGCCAGAGATTATGGCAGATGCGGCCTATGAGGTTATCACCAGCGATAGTAAAACAATCACAGGCAATTTCTTTATTGATGAAGAATTATTAAAAATGCGTGGAGTGACTGACTTTAATCAATATGCTTTGAATCCGCATGGATCTTTGATGACGGATTTGTTTTTGAATTAGTAAAAATAGCCATTCCTTCTCTTTCGTGTTGGGGTGTACGCGTCGGGTCGGCACGTGAACGGCACGAGAGAAATTGACTTAATTAAAAAAAGATTAAATATTGCAAAAGCACATGCTAAATAAAAAATTTTAGGAGAAAATATGAGTGATACAATTATTCATGAAGGTTCAACAAACGTTTATAAAGATTTAGGGTTGCCTAATGCAGAAGAAATGCAAGCAAAAGCTTTACTTGCTTCTAAGGTTATATCGATTATTCGTGAGAGAAAATTGACTCAAGAAAAAGCTGCTAAAATTTTAGGAATAACACAACCAAAAATATCTTTATTAAGTCATGGGCAATTTTCAGGATTTTCTATTGGAAAACTTATCAATCTTTTAAATAAACTTAACCAAGATATAGAAATTATAATAAAAAATAAATCTTCTTCAAAAAAACAGCATACGAACTCAGGTCATATTAGCGTAATTTATATGTAGTAGGCTCCATTTTTCAAGCTGAGGCTTTATCTCTGTATTCCCTCCAAGCAGGTACTAATGGAAAATATAGCCCTAAGCGTATTTCGCGTTTTTCGTAAGCTTGCATCATTGCAGCATATTGCGTTAATTGTTTTCGATGTTTTTCTTCACTTTCTTGTAAAAATATTGCTAAATCTTGCGTAGTCGGCACAGAGGTTTTATAATCAATAATCCAGCGAATATTTTTTTCATCTACAAAAGTTCTATCAATAATATATGAAGCTATTTTATTATTTATTAAACCACTTATTTTAAATTCAGATTGAGCCTGTTGATGATTTTTTAAAATCCATTGACCACGTGGGTCTGCTAATGCATTGTCAATACTAGCAGAAACGCGGGTGATGGCTTCAGCTATTTCAATATCAGAAAAACTCTCGGCTGCAAAAAATTGATATAAAAAAAGTTCTTTTGCAGAGGATTTTTCTTGCCACCAATGGCTGCCGAAAAGACTTATTTGCTGCAATAATCGATGCACCATCGTACCAATTAATTTTGCATTATTCTGCGGTAGATGAAACCCTAATTGAGCGTGATGATAAGCTATTTTATCAAAAGCAACCATTTCTTTTATAGGATTTTCCCAGGCCGCAGTTAAACGAGAAATAGTGTTTTTAACCAGTTCTGGTTGAGTGTCAGGTGTTTTTTCAATTAAAGGATGCCATTTTACTTCGTGTTTAATAGCATGCCATAATGGGGATAATAAACTATGATGTGATGGGCTCCT
Organism: Gammaproteobacteria bacterium; assembly: GCA_013287765.1. Taxonomy (GTDB): domain Bacteria; phylum Pseudomonadota; class Gammaproteobacteria; order DSM-16500; family DSM-16500; genus JABDDD01. The sequence continues at coordinate 13,008 of JABDDD010000026.1, forward strand.
ATCTATTAATTCTTTTAAATCTTTTAGTTTTTTATTTTCTCGCATGGAAAAAAATAAATGTAATTGTTTTTTTGCGCGAGTCGCTGCAACATAGAGCAATCGAGCAATTTCATAATCTGTTTTAATTTGTAATTCGTTTTTAATATAAGTATAAATAGAATTATTTTTTTGTCCTCTCACATGCAAAGGGCCTAATACTAATGGATGATTGGAATCATAATGCGCGCGCTCCAGCCAAAGTAATAATTGTTTATCATCATTGGGCGATTGTCTATTTAATTGCGGTAAAATAACTGTATCAAATTCTAATCCTTTTGCATTATGAATTGTCATAATTTGTAGGGTCTGATCGGCTTTTTTATCAGGGGATGCATATAATTTATTAATCGCATCTGTGAATGAGGTTATGTTTGGTAATACACTATTTTGCGTTAATTTTTCAATTAAATTAAAAAAAGCCGCTGCATCTTCTAAATCACTTTCATTGATTAATGAGGCAGGACCACCCAAAAGTAACCAAGTGCTTTCTAACCAAAGCCGCATGGAAAGACGCCCACGTTCAGCCATTTTGTGAGTTAGAATTTTCATAAAATGCACTAAACGTTGTTGGCCTGCAATACTTAAATTTTTAAGAATATCTTTTGATTGTAAACGTTCCCAAAGAATACTGTGTGAATGATCACCTGCTATAATTAATAAATCATTTAAAGTTAATCCAAGCCATGGGGCGCGTAATATGGCAAGCCAGGCGATGCGATCGGCCGGATTTAATAGAGCTTGCATCAATGCTAGTAAATCTGAAATAACCGGACGTGTGCTTAAAGGATCAATATCAATTGCACTAAAAAATAAATTTGCATTTTTTAAAGCAGGAATAATATGGGTTAAATGTGTTCTAGAGCGAACTAAAATAGCAATAGTATCAGTAGGAGATGCTTTTTTTAAATGCCGAATCAATTCAACAATTGCAAGTGCCTCTTGCGAGATCGTCTCTTCTTTTAAAAAAGCGTTGAGTGTGACGGGGTCAAGTGTGTCACCGATTTTTTTTGCAGTACTCGGACTAAAAGTAACCGCTCCAACTGTCATATCGTTAAATTTAGGGAAAACATGCACAAAATGCTGATTGACCCAATTCACAATTCCAGTATCCGAGCGAAAATTAACGGATAGCTTAAGAGCCTGCAATTTAATATTACCTAAACCATTTTGTAGCGTGCGAATAAATAAACCGACTTCTGCTTCACGAAATCGATAAATAGATTGCATAGGATCACCCACTAAAAATAAAGTGCGATTATCATTTTGTTCCCAACCTATCGTTAATTTTTTAATTAAATTATATTGCGTTTTAGACGTATCTTGAAATTCATCAATTAAAATATGATGTATTTGATGATCAAGTGCAAGTGTAGTATCAGTTGGGTCATCATCTGTTCCTAATGCTTGTAATGCAGCCAGTGCATTTTCAATATAATCAATTTTACCGTGTTCTTGAAAAGTGATTCTCAATTCTGCCACAGCCATTTTTAAAATATTAAATAAAGCTTTTAGCATTTGCCATTCAGTTTCTCGATAAAAAATCAACGGTGCTTTTTGTAATTTTTCAAAAGCAATTTTTAATTGACTGTGTTCTGATAATGCTTTAATTAATGCTTCCATGCGTTTTTTTAAATCGCTTAACCTATTTTTTTCATCACTATTTTTAGCGCTAGAGGGAGCTCTAAAACCAATGGTTTTGTCAATTTTTTTGCGAAACTCATATTCTTTTGTTAAAAATAATTCGGCAAATCCTAACCAAATATTTTTATCTGTTATATTATTTGAAGGAAATCGAGTTAACTGTTTGCAGTGAGAAATATTATTTTGCTTATCTGTTAAATGATAAGCCGCATAATCTGCTAATAATAGTGTTTCAGTATATAGTTCATTGGGAAAATAATTACAAAGAGTGCTTAAAATCTCGCTAGTAATAGATTCTAAGGTGGTTTCAAGTTGTTTTCGTAAAAAATTATCATCAGTTGCAGATGACCCAAGCATTAAATGCGGTAACCATTGATCGCGAGCACTTAACATTTTGATCAAGAGTGACTGTAACGTATTTAGATCATTATCTAAATAAGATAAAAGTACTGAAATAGATTCTGTAATAGTCGATGTATTTTCTAAGTGAGATAATAAGGCAGTGACTGCTTGTCGATAAAGTGACATCGCATCATCTGTGATACTAGGTGCTGCACCAAATTGTGAGAGCATCGGTAATTGCTTAGTTAAATAAGCATTAAATGAATCAATTGTTTGAATACGTAAACGATTAGGATTTTCTAATAAATGCCAGTTTAAATTTTTATCGCGTTTTAATACTAATTTTGCCATACGCCAAGTTTTTTTTGCATGGGGTTCAAGCGGTTCTGCTGAATGATGTGCATTATTTAAAGCTTTAATAATACGTGCACGCATTTCAGCCGCTGATTTTTTAGTGAAAGTAATTGCGATGATTTCTTCAGGGATTTTTGCCTGCGTTAATAAAACTAAAAAACGTTGGGTGAGTAATTCAGTTTTTCCTGAGCCAGCTGGTGCTTGCACAATAAAAGAATGTGTCGGATCTAGTGCTAATTCTCGTTCTTTTTCATCTGCTTTTTCATCTGCTTTTTCATCTATTTTTTTATCTATTTTTTTATCTAAATGCATGCATCATTAATCCTACAAAAGGCCTGTAAATGGCAGTGTTGACAAGTATCTACGCGATTTTTCGGAGAAACGGCGGCCTGTCCTTCGTAAAAATCCTGACTTAATTTTAAAATAATAGTTTGCCATTTAAGCAGTTGAGTTTCCCAAGAGCGATTTTCTGCATATTCGATCTCTTTTATTGGTTTGATAGAATCCATTTCAATTGCATATTGACTCATACCTTTTAAATTAATTGAATCAGGATGAGTTTCTGCAAATGCAATTCCGATAATATTATCTGCATCACTTAAACAATAAATAGGTAATTGCGGTTCTTCAGGGCGATCACTAAACCAATACTTAATAGAATTAGCTCTTCCTGTTTTATAATCAATAATGAGTTGTTTTCCATCTGCTAATTCATCCATTCGATCGATACGAATAGACAGTGTCATAGGTCCTATAATTATTTTTTTTTCATATTCTAAGGCGATTACTTTAAAAGGCGGGCGAGTTTTTTCAAATGTAAGCCACTGATGAAGCAGTGTTTTTAAATACATAGATTCTAAAATAAGATAACGGGTGCGGGTGGTATTTTTGAGGATTATTTCAATTGCTTGCCAAATATTTTTTTCTAGTAATGCATCTAGCGCAGCATCAGAATACATCGATAATTTTTCTGAAGTTTGAAGTGTCAGCCAAATCAACTCGAGTGCTTTATGAATAATATTGCCACGATTTCTAAGTGTGAGTCCAAGTGTTGGAAGTTCTATTTTTTTTGCATGTAAACGAATTTCTGCAAATGCTTTAAAAGGACACGCGGCTTGTTGTTTAATGATTGAAACACCGCCGTGACTATTAGCAATTAAAGATGCGATGGGTGCTTGATGATCAATAATTGTTTCAAGTTTTTGACTTAAATAAATAACTTTAGCAGGCGGCTGATAGTGGCTTAATTCAATTTGATCAAGAGATACTTCAGGTAAATGTGAAATAAGCGAACTTTCGCGTAATTCACCCTCGCTATTACTTTCTGCATGACTAAAAATACTATATTTTGCATTAAAAATTAATTGTTCTGTTATGCGTTTGCTATATTCAAGTTCACGATCAGCGCTTGCATGCGGCATATTTAATTTTTTTTGTAATTGTTTTGGAATAAAAGGATTGGGCTTAACAGGCTGAGGCCACGTCGTATCATCCATATTTAATATCCAAATATAATCAAAAGATAAACCGACTGCTTCTAATAGACCTAATATTTGAATATTAGCTTCAGGGCTTTCTGGTTGAAAAATAGTATGGCTTGTTAAATAAGTTAAATAATGTAAGGCATGTTCATGTTGAATCTCAGGTGAAATATGATTAAAGCTACGATAATAATTTAATATTTCTAAAAAACGTTGCACTACCTGATACTCATGGCTATTTAAACTTCTCTCACCCGGCCAGCCTAATATTCTCAATCGATCCATGAAAATATCGACCCATTGATTGATGTTATACAAAACTTTTGCATCTTCAATGTGTTGCATTAACTTCATAAAACGTGCAGCAAGATGGGGCGATTCTTTGAATAAATCAATTTTTTTAAGAGTCAGTGTCGTGTTATTTTCTTTGCATAATGTATAATCTATTCGCAAACGATTTAGCATTTCACTTTCTGCATCCCCCAGAAAAGGCGAGTGCAATAATTGAGAAAAAGCGTGATAATCTATCGGTTGGGTGGATAAATTAAGCAACTGTAAAGCGGTATGAATAATAGGATAAGAAGATAATTTTTTTCCTGCAGAAATATTAAAAGGTAACAGCGTTGGATTAAGCGTAAAATTATTTTTCTCAGAAAAAACATTTGAAAAAATAGCTAATAACGGGTCACGCATTTTTTCTAACTGTGGCACAATACAACCAATGGTCGCCTGAGGATTTTTTTGATAAATAGCTTTGGCAAACCGTGCCATACTGGTTATTTCTGTTTCTTCGTCTTTTAAGCGAATACGTTGTGCGTAAGAGTGTGATTGCTGCGCATAGGTATTATTTATTTCTATTTGGCTGCCGGCATTTTCGCAAGATTTAATTAATTTTTCTTGAATAGGTGTGAATTCGCTAAATCCTATTAACAAAATTTTTATAGGTAAATCTAGCATTTTTTTAGCTATTAATTCACATAACTCGCAGATTAAGCTATCATAATCTAACCAATTATTTTCTAAACAAATCGATGCAAATTCTTCTGCCCATTGTTGAAAAGTTGAAGAATCTTCTGAATAAGAAAAATCAGGATGATTAAAAGAAACTTGCCATTGTTTTAAAATACCCCAAGCAGATTTGGCCATTTCTGCAGTTTCTGATAGTTGTAATAAATTATGGGTAGCAGGAGAGCGATTTAAAATATCTTCCCAGATGATGTGTTCTTTGTCGGGAGATAATAAATATTTATTAGTGATGAGATGTTTGATCGCATACTCTTGCCATAGTCGATTGAGCCATTGATTAAAAGGTAAAATATCTAAAGTAGGAAAACTTACTTTTTTTTGTTGTAATTGTATTGAATGATATTCTTTTAATAATGTCGCAGCTAAGCGACGATTCGGCGTAATATAAGTGGCGTTAGCTTCGATGAACTGCATAAATTGATCTTTAATCTTTAAACATTGGAAAGACAATATCAAATTGTAACCCCATTCCATTGTCAGGGGTATTTAAATGAATGGTTGCATGATGTAATTCGGTGATTTGACTGACGATGGCAAGACCTAAGCCGCTGCCTGCAGCTTGTGTGCCTAATACTCGATAAAAACGTTCAAAAACGCGTTCGCGTAACTCAAGCGGGATGCCAGGACCTGTGTCAGTTACACGAAAAATAATTTCTTTTTTATGATTAAGAATAGCAATTTTGACAGCACCCTTTTGTGGAGTATAACGAATCGCATTATCCACAATGTTTCTAATCAAAATACCTAAAATAGTATCATTTCCTAAAATAATCACATGCGGTGGAGGGAGTGCCAACTCAATGTCAATATTTTTTTCAAGCGCGATGGGGACGAGAAAAGCAATAATTTCTGTAGCTAATTTTTGTAAGTTAACTGGATTGACATCATGCAGTGTTTCTTCTTGAGTTAATCGGCTTAATGTTAATAATTGAGCGACAACGTGTGAACTGCGATCGACGCCTTCTAGTACTTTATTTAATGCATGATTGCGATCTGTTAAATTATCGGCAATGAGTGCGACTTGCGCTTGTGTTTTAAGTGCGGCAAGCGGTGTCCGTAATTCATGAGCGGCATCTCCTGCGAAACGTTTATTGCGATCGAATGCTAATTTTAATCGATTAAATAAATGATTTAATTCAGTGACCAATGGTTTAATTTCAACTGGAATATCATGATCATCGACAGGTTCAAGATGAGTGGACGCACGATTGGAAATTTCATTGGCGACTCTGATGACAGAGCGCAGCGCAAGTCCGACGATTAACCAAATTAATATTGCAAAAATAGGAAAACTGACCAATAAAATATAACCATTATTACGAGTAATAAGATCACTTAATTGATTACGTGTTTCATATCTTTCAGCCACAATAATTTTTGTATTGAGCTTTATATTATTTTTAGTATAAGCGCGCCAATCACTATCTTGAATAGTCAGATCACTAAAACCAGTGGGTGCATCTTTCAGTGAGACGGTATGGCTATTTGCCGAATGAAATAATAATTTTCCTTTGTTATCCCAAATCTGAAACATAAAACTATTAGACGTATCGGTTGCTAAGTAAGATTGGATTTTTTTATTTGTCTGTTTATCTATGACAGAGACTTCATTTAATTTTTGAATGATTCGAAACACTCGGATTAAACCATCATCAAGATAAGGTTTAATAATTTTTTTATCTAATAAATAATTACCCACAGCCGTCACGGAGGATGCAATGGTGATGCTAATAAAAAGACTGATAAATAAAAATCGTCTAATGGAGTGAATCATTTTATTTTATTTCTTTGCTTTTATCTATCATATAACCAATACCGCGAATCGTATGGATAAACTCTTGGCCGAATTTTTTTCGCAGATTATGGATATGCACTTCTAGGGCGTTACTATCGACATCATCTCCCCAGCCATATAGCGATTGGGACAAGTGTTCTCTTGATAAAACGCGTCCTGCATTTTCAAGTAACTTAAAGAGTAGGGCAAATTCCCGGCGAGACACATTGACAAATTCGCCTTCTAATTTGACAGTATGAGCGGCAGGATCAAGCACAATACCACCATGTATAATAGTCGGATCAGCGCGAGTAGCCGATCGTCTTTGTAGTGCGCGTAATCGAGCGCATAGTTCATCTAAGTCAAAGGGTTTGATTAAATAATCATCAGCGCCGGCATCCAGTCCTTTTACTCTATCTTCAACCGATTCTCGTGCGGTTAAAATAATCACAGGGGTTGTTTCACCGCGAGAGCGTAGGTGATTGATAACATGAATCCCGCTGAGCTTGGGTAGTCCAATATCAAGGACAATCACATCGAATTTATCTGTTTTAAGCGCCTGATCCGCAGATCCACCATCTTTTAACCAATCAACGGTATATCCGTACTGAATTAATCCAGTTCGCAATCCATCGCCTAATAATTCATCATCTTCGACTAAAAGTATGCGCATGATTAAGGCCTTATTTTTTTATTACAAATAACAATTTAGCTTTTTTACGTGATAATAGCAATATTCTCTTTATTAGATAAGTTTTTTTTAGTTAATAAATGTAATGGCTGAAAAAATTGAATCACTGTTGGATTGTTAATAAAAGATAAATTATAGGGGTGTTCGGCATAGAGTCGACGAATGTGGGTATGGTTGATTAAAGCATCTATTTGATAAGCAATTTTACCAAATAAAATCATAGTGACTTCAGGTCTTTTTTCGAATAAAAAATCTAGAATAATTTTTAAAAAGGGCTGCCAGGTTTTAGCATCTTCTTTTACTTTTGTTGATTGTAGGACTAAAGATGCGTTTAATAATAAAAAACCATGCTGTAACAAATTATTAAAAAAAGCTTGATTAGTTTTAACCAGATTGTCTTTTGAAATATCGGCAATGGCTGGTTGGCTGGTTTGATTAGATTTTAAAAAACCTTCGGTGACTAAAAGCATTTTGATAATATTACGCAAAGAAGTGGCGCGATTAACTGTTTTACTTAAACCTTTTTCAGACCAAAGATTGGTGACTGCTTCATCCCAGAAGGCGTAGCCATTAGCGGATTGAGCGCGTGGGTAAGGAGATTCTCCCAATAAAACATAATTAATTTGCAGAACAGGTAGACTAAAAGCATTAAAAATTTTATCAGCTCCTGGCAGCCACTGTTTATTTTGCGAAAGATGTAAAAGATAATTTTGATCCATCTGTGATAAGGCTTTTATAATGCAAGGCTGCCAGGAAGGGTCAATAGAGTCTATATTAAATACATCAGCATAGTTCATGTTATAATCTTTAAAAATTTTTGATAAAGGTAAAAATACTCATGGATAAAAACTTACTTGAAATTCTAGCATGCCCGATTTGTAAAGGGGAGTTATTATTTGACAGAAAAAACCAAGAATTAATTTGTAAATTTGACCGAGTGGTTTATCCGGTGATTGATGAGATTCCGGTGATGTTAGAAGGTCGGGCGCGAAGGTTGGATGATGAAGAATAAAAAAATGGGAAAAATATTATTTTGGGGAGGAGTGAGTGGGTGAAGACCCCAACTTTCTTATCTCAAAATCTTTATCTTTACTTTTGTCTTCCGCTTCAGGTGATCTTGAATTGCCCTCAAAAAATGAGAATGATTTTGAGTGCTGGAGCACCTGTTTCTTTTTAGGGGGAGCAGTAATCGGAGGAGCGGAGCTAGGCTCAGAATCATGAACGTTGGAGCTGTAATAAAGCTCTTTGGAAACAATTTGTTCTGCGCAATGTTGTTGCAGAGTTTCTTTAGGAATTTCTATTTGGTTGCTGAGTAATGTCTCTTCCAGTAAGCGATTTCTCTTTAATAAATACTTAGCTGTATCTTTATGAAAGTCTGTCATGATTTTTAAAGAATTATTTTCTATTTCCCATTGACCTGTCATGTTAGAGGTAGTTAGAGCTGATATCTTCTGAGCATTTTTATGCAGGTAATCTAGCTGATTCTTTACAAGTTCTTCTTGTTCTTTTTTTAAAGCCAATAACTCTAGCTCTTGTGCGTGAATCATCTTTTCCTTTTTCTGTATAATTTTAATTGCAGTCTGAGCTTCTGAGGTTATTCCTAAAGTAGTTCCAATCTGTCTAATTACTTCTTCTGGAATTATATCCATGCGATGATATTTTACTGTTGTCTTCGTGACAAAATCCTTTATATCTTTGACTATCTGATCCATCTCCTTCTTCCTTATCTTGTCTTTTAGTGGCTCAAAGTTGTTGAGTTCCTCACTAAATGATGCCGTCACTAAGTTAACTCTGGAGAGAGCTAACGCAGTGCTAACATCATCTTTACTGCCGCTAAAAGCAATATTTAAAGCATCTTCATCTTGATCTTGATCATCATAAGGGTAGTCTGGTGTAAGAGGTTGCTTACTCTCTAGTGCTTCATCTGTCTTTTCATGTGCAAAATAAGCTACCTCTGTTGGTGCTGGAGAGGGAACTAGTGGAGTATAATCGTCTGGTGAGCCAGGTTCTTGGGCTATTAGAGTATGCTCGTCTGGTGAGTCAGGTTCGTATGTTTTTTCTTGTGTTGAAGAGCTCCTCATAGGCATCCTTTTAAATATAATTAAAATTCAATTTTCGCTAGTTGTGATCCTATCATAATTTTTGAGTCGATAAAAAGAGGGTAGATCATTTTTTTTCTCAAGATACCTGTTTCCATTGAATATGAAGCTTGTAATCTAGCCAACTCATTTGCTTTTTTTTGTTATCATAAAAATATTTAATAGTTGATTCCCATTTTGGATTTTTACTTAGATGCTTGATATCAAGTACAGCGGCATTATTTCTTTTTTTGGGGTCACGGCAGGATGGATAAATGATAAAAGTTGTCTCGGGATTTTTTAGCACAAATTGATGTGAAGCAGAATAGTCATTTTTGTCCATAATTGACGTATAATAAGGCTCATTTTCTATCTGTATAGATTTTTCTTCATCTGCCTCAACGAAAAAAACTGTCCTGATTCCTGTATCTGTTTTTATTGCTAAATGTTTGCGTTGTTTAATGAAATGAAATGCATGCTCATAAAGTGCGGTTTCCTCAATGAAAGAACCATAGAATACATTTTTTCCATACTGAGGTCTGAAGCGAGCCTGAGGATGCGGGGGAGTATATCTAAATGGCGTTGCAATCAGTGGATGCCATTTAGAATTTAAATCGTTTTGTTTGGTCATTTCAATCAGTAGCTCAAGTTGAAGTGCGCGATTTTCATCTTGTGTTGCACGATAACTTGAAAGATTGGATTGATTTTCAATTATGCGCACAAGTTCAATCATGCGCCTCGTCCTCTTACATAATCTAAATATTGGCGAATAAAAATTAATCCATCAATTGATTTTCCCATTAGTTTCTCAGGTATAGCGTTTAATTCAGGATGCTTTGTTGATAACCAAGCTTGTTGATGCAATGGATTATCAAACATAGCTTCTAAGCTTCGGTGAATAGCTAATAAATGAATAATAATTTGAGTGTCTGGATGTAATATGGAACTATGAATTGGAATATTTCCATTTTTCAACCAAGTATTAACTGTATTGGGAGGTAAATGAAGAATATTTGCGATTTTAGTGCCAGACCATGCGAACCGGTTTTTTAAATAGATAAGTCCATCTACAATTGCGCACCCGGCTATTGATGGATCGAATTCTGTCGTTGTTTCTAATAACAGAGGCGATTCTCTTATAGACTTTGGGGTATTCGTATCTGTAGTAAGTGTTATGGTCATTATATTTATTCTCCTGTTATTTATAGTATAAATCAAAACAGTGCAAAATTACCATATTATAAAATAAATAAATAAATTAGTATAAT
>JABDDD010000027.1 GCA_013287765.1 Gammaproteobacteria bacterium
AGTAAAGCAATTTGAAACAAAAAGAGCTGATGCTTTTCTTTAGATAAGAACCTAAAAGAAAATTCATCTGGGTTACAATTACGAAAAACGAGTTAAAATTGCCAAATTACCCATATTCAACCGGAGCACAATGCATGCCTAACGGGGATATTTCTAAAAAAGAGTTATTGAATTTTATTAAAGAACATAAAGGTGACTCTCCAAATGCTAATTTAATACTAAAATTAATGCGTTCTTTTGCTGATCAATGCGATGCAGATGAGAGAATTACTTTTAAAAATTTTCTTCTATATTTAAAAAAAAATATATTAGTTGTGACGCGTCGTGATTTGATTGATTCTACTACTGATGATATAACAATTTTTTCGCAACTAATGGCTCCTATTAAAGGTGCTCTAACATGCTACGACACCGATCAGCAAAAAAAATGGGAGAATCCATGGAAAAATGCAAAGACAACTGATGAAGAAACAATTCTACATAAAATAGCCTACAAAAATGATTTATCGTTTCTTGAATATTTGGTGAATGAAGGCGCCGATATTAATATTAGAAGTCGACGTGGATACACTCCCTTTATGGGGCTTATTTTTGGTTGTAAATTAATGGGGAGGCCAATTGATCAGATAGAAAATGCAATCCAAGCTATGCTTGAGTTAGGTGCTGATATTCATTGTAAAAATGACTATAATTGGACTGCATTAGATTGCGCTATCATCGTGAATGACATAAACTGGGTAAAGGTATTGTTAAAACACGGTGTCCAATTTCGGAAAGATTGTTCTGAGAAAGCTATAAGGCTTCTACTTGAGCAAGCTCGTTCATTTTGTCCTCCTAAATTAATATTTAGCTCTACTAGCTGTATTAAAGAAAGTACTTCCATCAATATATCTGACTTAGTTTCGATTATTATTTCATATTTACCTAAAAAATATAAAACTAAAACCTACGGGTATTTTTTCCAAAAAAATCAAGACAGTCCTTTAAAACAATTATTTCTTGAAGAAAACGAAAAACCACAAGAAACTCAAAGTTCAATGTGTCGAATTCAATAGCTGGAGTACAAAGTATGCCTAATAAAAATGTTTCTAAAAAACAGTTGTTAGATTTTATTGAAAAAGAAGAAAAATTTGCAATTACTGCGTTCTTTTATCGATCAAGTACAAGATAATCAAATGATTTCTTTTAAAGACTTTACAAAGTATTTAGAAGAAAATGATTTTGTCATAAGAAATTTTATGACGTTTGAAATGAATGCTTTCACTGATTTTTCCCAATTAAATCCACCAGCTCGCCGATGGAATAAAAATGCTTGGATTAGTGTGAGTGGATCCGGATACCCTCTTATATATGAGGCCGTGGCTCACAAAAGCTATGCACAGATTACACAATTAGTAGAAGATGGCGCAGATATTAATCTAAGATTCGGTGGCGAAAAAGTTTCAATGACGGCTTTGATTGCAATAATTCATGGGTCAAAATGGAGGGGAGTTGTAGATATTCAATTTATGATGGAATTAGGAGCAAATATTTATTTTCAAGATGAGGACAAAAATACTATATTAGACCATGTTTTAAATAAAGAGCATGTCCCAGATGAATATACAGTATTATCTGTTAAGTTTTTACTAAAAAATGGGCTTACTTTTAAAGACGAATCTTATGCAAAATATAGAGCCCGGGGTCACAATCCTTTTCGACATAGCATTAAAGATTTACTCGATGAAGCACGCAAAGCAGCTCCGCCAGAACTGATTACATTATCCTCAATAACAACCGTGCTACCTCCTGCTTTGGCAGAAATTGTTGATTCTTATGTAACTCCTCGATGGTATGGCTATTTTTCTAAAAAAAATCCTCCCCAAAAACAATTATTTCTTGAAGACCTTGAAGACAAAGAAGCACCCAAAGAAGTTCAAAAATCTATGTGTAGGATTCAATAAATGGGTTCCCGCCTGCGCGGGAATGACAGAGTAGAGTAGATAAGCGGTTGTGAACCTATTTATTTTCTTTCTTTCATCCTGACATATTTTCTTTCTGTTGGTCCTGTATACAATTGCCTTGGTCTACTCAATCGATAAGGGCTGCTAATCATTTCATTCCAATGCGCAATCCAACCAATCGTTCTTGCCAAAGCAAATATGACTGTAAACATATTAGTTGGAATACCAATGGCGCTTAACGTAATCCCAGAATAAAAATCAACGTTTGGATATAATTTTCTTTGAATAAAATAGTCATCTTCTAATGCAATTTTTTCCAAAGCCATCGCAATTTTAAAAAAAGGATCGTCTTTAGCACCCACTGCTTCTAATACTTCATAACAAGTTTCGCGAATCACTTTCGCACGCGGATCATAATTTTTATAAACACGATGACCAAAACCAATTAAACGAAAAGGATCATTGGGGTCTTTCGCACGTTTAATATATTTATCAATATTAGAAACATCCCCAATTTCATGTAGCATATTTAATGCAGCTTCATTAGCACCTCCGTGTGCTGGCCCCCAAAGTGCTGCAATACCTGCAGAAATACACGCAAATGGATTCGCACCTGTTGAACCTGCCAATCTGACCGTTGAAGTCGATGCGTTTTGTTCATGATCTGCATGTAACGTAAAAATTTTATCTAATGCACGCACTAATACAGGATTTGGAATGGTTTCTTCACAAGGCGTTGCAAACATCATATGTAAAAAATTTTCAGCATAAGACATGTGATTTTGCGGCGGCATAAAAGGCTGGCCAATATTGTATTTGTAACACATCGCTGCAATCGTCGGCATTTTTGCAATTAATCTTAAAGCAGAAATCGCACGATGCTCAGGATTTTTAATATCTAAAGTATCATGATAAAAAGCAGATAACGCACCCACCACACCCACCATGACAGCCATAGGATGCGCATCCCGACGAAATCCATTAAAAAAATAACGAATCTGTTCATGTACCATAGTATGACGATTAATGGCTTTACAAAATTCATCATAAATCACTGCATTCGGTAACTCACCATTTAATAACAAATAACATACTTCAACAAAATTAGATTGCATAGCCAATTGATCAATCGGATAACCACGATAGAGTAAAATACCTTTATCACCATCGATATAAGTAATTTTAGATTCGCAAGCAGCTGTTGAAAGAAATCCCGGATCATAGGTTAAATAACCACATTTAACTAAGGGGGCAATGTCAATCACTTCAGGACCTAACGTGCCTTTTAATATATCAAACTCAGCTGTTACATTATTAACCGATAAGGTTGCTTTATTTTCTGCCATGTCTCTCTCCGATTTCATCAGGTTTTCACATAGCATACGCTAGGAAGATTCTCCGTGCAAAAAAACGTGTAAATGACCATACATCATTTGCTTTGAGCAAGTCCCATCGCTATAATTACCTGGGTTTTTTTTAAGAATCTCAAGAGGAATCATTTCAGGTGAAAGATCAGCGACCTAAAAATTTAAATTTATTGACCATTCGCATGCCCCTGCCTGCGATTGTTTCTATTTTGCATCGTCTCTCGGGAATTATTTTATTCTTTTTTATTCCTGTTGCATTATGGGGGCTACAACTTTCATTAACTTCTGAACAAGATTTTACAAATTTGCAAGTCTTTTTCTCAAATACGGCTGTTAAAATAATTACTTGGGGATTAATAGCTGCTTTGATCTATCATTTTGTAGCGGGCATTCGGCATCTATTAATGGATATTCATATCGGTGAAGAATTAAAAAGTGGTCGAATCACTTCTGTTCTAACTTTAATCATAAGCGCACTATTAATTATACTCATGGGTATCTGGTTATGGTAAAAACAGTTTTAGGTCAAACGCATTCTGGATTACGTGATTGGTTAATTCAACGCGTATCGGCAGTTATGATGGTTATTTATACTATTGGCATGCTAGTTTACTTAGCGCTCACGCCAAAAGTGGATTACGCCAGTTGGCATCATTTATTTTCTTATTCAGCCATTAAAATTGCTACTTTATTACTTTTAGTCTGCATTTTATGGCATGCCTGGGTAGGAATCTGGACAATTTTGACAGACTACGTAACATGTTTTGTCTTACGTTTAACTTTGCATGTTTTGGTTTTATTTGCATTAATTGCTTTCTTTTTGCAAGGGTTATTGATTTTGTGGGGTGTTCATTGAAAAATTTAGCGACACATACTTTCGATGCAGTCATTGTGGGTGGCGGTGGGGCGGGATTGCGTGCTTCTTTGGCTTTAGCCCAATCCGGTTTAAATATTGCGGTTATTTCTAAAGTGTTTCCAACGCGTTCACACACTGTTTCAGCACAAGGCGGGGTTAATGCAGCTATTGGTAATACAGATAAAGGAGGAGATGATTGGCGTTGGCATACTTTTGATACTATTAAGGGCTCTGATTTTTTAGGGGATCAAGATGCTATTGAATATATGTGCAAAAATGCACCTGAAACGATTTACGAATTGGAACACATGGGATTGCCTTTTTCTCGTTTAGATAATGGTACAATTTATCAACGTGCTTTTGGCGGTCAAACACGTCATTATGGTAAAGAATTAGTGCATCGCACTTGTTGCGCAGCGGATCGTACGGGTCATGCGATGTTACACACACTCTATCAAAAAAATATAGAAGCAAAAACGCGATTTTATAGCGAATGGTTTGCGCTTGATTTAGTCAAAACAGCGCAAGGCATTGCGGGTATCATGGCGATGTGTATTGAAACAGGTGAAGTCGTTTTTCTTAAAGCACGCATTGTGATTTTAGCAACAGGTGGAGCAGGGCGAATTTTTCAATCAACAACCAATGCACATATTAATACAGGTGATGGTTTCGGCATGGCCTTGCGTGCGGGCTTACCTTTACAAGATATGGAATTTTGGCAATTTCATCCCACGGGTATTGCAGGTGCTGGTGTTTTAATCACTGAAGGTTCGCGCGGTGAAGGGGGTTATTTTATTAATAAAGAAGGTGAGCGCTTTATGGAACGTTATGCGCCACATCTAAAAGACTTAGCTGGCCGCGATGTTGTGGCTCGCTCTATTATGATAGAAATTCGTGAAGGACGGGGTTGCGGACCTAAAAAAGATCATGTGTTACTTAAATTAGATCACTTAGGTGCCGAAGTCATTGATAAACGCTTGCCAGGTATTCGTGATCTGGCTAAAACATTTGCAGGTGTTGATCCTATTAAAGATCCTATTCCAGTTATTCCAACCTGTCATTATATTATGGGCGGTATTCCAACGAATATGTATGGACAAGTATTAACTGTCAAAGCAGGTACGGATCATATTATTCGTGGACTCTATGCTGCAGGAGAATGTGCCTGTGTATCAGTTCATGGTGCTAATCGATTAGGGGCTAATTCGTTATTAGATATTGTCGTATTTGGTCGAGCAGCCGGTATGCATGCGGAACAAACTATTCGGGAAGGATTAAAATTTCTTGAACCTTCGCAAGAAGAAATGGATAAAGCGCTCGTCAATTTACACCGTTGGGAACATAATCAACAAGGTGAGAGCGTCGATGAGATTCGTACTGAATTACAAAAGATCATGCAAGAAGATTTTGGTGTATTTCGTAATGCTGACAGCATGCAAAAAGGTTTCGATAAATTAAAAACTTTACAAGAACGATTAAAATCTGCTGCCATTAAAGATAAAAGTAAATGTTTTAATACAAGCATGATCGAAGCACTTGAACTTGATAATTTATTAGCAACGGCTCTTGCCACGGCCAATCTTGCCAATGAACGCACAGAAAGCCGTGGTGCGCATGCTCGTTTTGATTATCCGCTACGAGATGATCAAAATTGGTTAAAACATTCTGTTTATTTTGAAAATGGGGAAATTACTTTTCGTTCGATTAACATGAAACCCCATGAAATGGATCCTGTTCCACTGCAAGAAAGGCATTATTAAGCATTATTAAGCATTATTAAGCATTATTAAAAAAATATTAGATATTAGATTAGATATTATTAAATAGGATTAAAAAGAGGATTAACATGCGTTTTTCTATTTATCGTTACAATCCGGAAACCGATCAAGCGCCTTATATGCAGGATTTTGATTTAGATACTAAAGCGCATAACTGTTTCATGGTGTTAGATGCTTTACTGGCAATCAAAAATACCTTGGATGACACGCTAACACTTCGTCGCTCTTGCCGTGAAGGGGTTTGTGGTTCTGATGGCATGAACATGAATGGCAAAAATGGTTTGGCTTGCACAACGCATTTATCCTCTTTAAAAGAACCCATTATTATCAGACCATTACCAGGACTGCCTGTGGTACGAGATTTAGTCGTTGATATGAAACAATTTTATCAACAATATGAAAAAATTAAACCTTATTTACAAAATTCAGATCCCATCCCTGCGAAAGAAAGATTACAATCTCCTGAAGATCGTGCCAAGTTAGATGGCTTATATGAATGCATTTTATGCGCTTGTTGTTCTACGTCCTGTCCTTCTTTTTGGTGGAACCCTGATAAATTTGTAGGCCCTGCTGGCTTATTACAAGCCTATCGTTTTATTATCGATAGTCGTGATACAGAACTTAAAGCTCGTTTAGGAGAAATCGCTGATCCATTTAGTGTGTTTCGTTGCCGAGGCATTATGAATTGTGTCGATGTTTGTCCTAAAGGATTAAATCCAACCAAAGCGATTAATCATATTAAAGAACTCATGTTAGCTGAAGGTGTCTAATTGATTTAACTAGTTAAAAAAGCATGATCCCACTTATTAGATCATAGGGTATAAAAATGGAAAAAGAAAATTCAATGCAAGCGTTATATAATAATTCATATCTTTCTAGCGGAAGTGATGCTTATTTAGATGAGCTTTATGAAACTTATTTAAAAACACCTGAAAATGTTCCTGCTGAATGGCAGCATTATTTTAATACACTTGCTTTAGCTGATAATCATCAAGATATCTCGCATGCAGATGTTCGTCATTATTTTACTGAACTTGCAAAGCAAAAATCAGTTTCTTATCCTATAGCTACAACTCTATCGACAGCAATATCAGCTACACCGCCCTTTGAAAAAAACCAAGAAAAAATCATTGAGCTTATTTCAGCTTATCGAAATTTTGGTCATTTAAAGTCTAATATCGATCCCTTAGGTCTTTATAATGACGTACAAAATGCAACACTCGATCTTGCTTATTATGGCTTTACTGCAGCTGATTTAAATGATTCCAATAAAGTCTATGACCTGGGAACTTTTACGACTCTTAAACAACCGAAAGCTAATTTAAATGATATTTATCAATCACTTAATAAAGTTTATTCAAGTACCATTGGTTTTGAATACATGCATATTATGGAACTGGCTGAAATCAAATGGATTCAAAATCGCATTGAACAACAATGGGCAGATTTTGCGTTAAGTGATGCAGAAAAATTGCGATTATTAGACCGTTTAGTGGTAGCTGATGGCTTGGAAAAATATTTAGGCAACAAATATGTCGGCCAAAAACGTTTTTCTCTAGAAGGCGGCGACAGCTTAATTCCTCTGTTAGATACTATAGTTAATCAAGGATGTAACAAAGGAATTAAAGATATCGTCATTGGTATGGCTCATCGTGGGCGTCTTAATGTTTTAGTGAATGTGTTAGGTAAAGAACCGGCAAAACTTTTCGAACATTTTGAAGGAAAAAATATTGATTTATCAAGTTCTGGAGATGTGAAATATCATTTAGGTTTTTCATCTGACATTGAAACACAAAATGGCGAGCTACATATTTCATTGGCTTTTAATCCTTCTCATTTAGAAATTGTGTCCCCCGTGGTGCAAGGTTCTGTTCGTGCCAGACAGCGTCGACGTAAAGATACAGAGCATAAAATGGTGATGCCCATTCAAATTCATGGAGATGCGGCATTTGCCGGTCAAGGCGTTGTCATGGAAACATTTAGCATGTCGCAAGCCCGTTGGTTTTCGATCGGCGGTTCGATTCATATTGTGATTAATAATCAAGTCGGTTTTACCACCAGTGAGCCTAAAGATGCGCGTTCAAGCGTCTATTGCACGGATATTGCTAAAATGGTGCAAGCACCGATTTTGCATGTGAATGGCAACGATCCTGAAGCTGTTATTTTTGCTGCAGCACTGGCCGTTGATTATCGCGCACAATTTAAAAAAGATGTCGTGATTGATTTAGTCTGCTACCGTCGTCATGGTCATAATGAAGCAGATGAACCATCAGCCACTCAACCTGTTATGTATCAAATCATTAAAAAAATGCCTGTTCCTTATGCTATTTATGCAGAAAAACTAATAAAACAGGGAATAATCGACGCTGAAAAAACTAAAGAATTAACCGAAGCCTATCGAAATAAATTAGACAAAGGCAACAGTGTCGTCACCGTTACTTCACAAAATGGTACGTATGAATTTGCCAGTGCCTGGATACCTTTTTTGAAAGGCGAATGGACAGCTGATGCCAAAACGGCTGTTCCTTTAAAAAAATTAACAGCGCTTGCGACCCAACTGGAAATTTTACCTGTTGGCTTTGTATTGCAACCGCAAGTGAAAAAAATGATGGAAGCACGGCAAAAAATGACGACAGGTGAGTTACCTTTAAATTGGGGATATGCAGAAACTTTAAGTTATGCCACTTTGTTAGATGAAGGATTTCCGATTCGTCTTTGTGGACAAGATGCAGGTCGTGGTACCTTTGCTCATCGTCATGCGGTTTTACACGATCAAAATACAGATAATATTTATATACCATTAAGCCACATTGCTCCCAATCAAGTACAGATTAATATCGTTGATTCTTTATTATCAGAAGAAGCTGTTTTAGCATTTGAATATGGCTTTGCTTCTGCTGAACCCAATAATTTAGTCATTTGGGAAGCGCAGTTTGGTGATTTTGCCAATGGCGCACAAGTGGTGATTGATCAGTTTATTAGTTCTGGTGAACAAAAATGGGGACGGCTTTGTGGTTTAGTGATGTTATTGCCGCATGGTTACGAAGGCCAAGGACCTGAACATTCTTCTGCACGTTTAGAACGTTATTTACAATTATGTGCGCAACATAATATGCAAGTGTGTATTCCCAGTACCCCAGCACAAATATTTCATATACTACGTCGACAAATGCTTAGAAAATTTAGAGCACCTTTAATTGTAATGACACCAAAAAGCTCTTTGCGCCATCCTTTAGCAGTTTCTAGTTTAGATGATTTAGCGACAGGTGAATTCCAATTAGTTATTCCAGAAATTGATGATATTGAGTCACAAATAGTCGATCGAGTTGTTTTATGCTCAGGAAAAGTATATTATGATTTGCTCGAAGCAAGGCGAAAATTAGAATTAAAAAATTTAGTTATTATTCGTGTTGAACAACTTTATCCTTATCCTGAGGATCAATTGAAAAAAATATTACAACCCTATAAAAAAGTGAAAGATTTTGTATGGTGCCAAGAAGAACCCATCAATCAAGGTGCATGGTATGCGACACAACATCATTTACGCGCTTGTCTTGAAAAAGATCAAATATTGCGCTTCGTTGGCAGATCAGCCTCTGCGTCTCCCGCGGTAGGTTATAATTCTGTGCACTTAAAAGAACAACAAGAGTTAGTTCATCTTGCATTAACAAAATAATTTGATAATTTGAATTTGAAATTGAAAAGGAAACCGTGATGACAATTGAAGTAAAAGTTCCGATGCTGCCTGAGTCGATTGCTGATGCGACTATTTCAACATGGCACAAAAAAATAGGCGATCCTGTTTCCCGTGATGAAAACTTGCTTGATCTTGAAACAGATAAAGTCATGCTTGAAGTTCCGTCTCCTGTTAACGGAATCTTAAAAGAAATTATTAAAAATAGCGGCGATGTGGTAAAAGCAAATCAAGTGATTGCCATTATTGAAGAAGGCGAAGGAAAATCTGCAAAACCTGCTAAATCAGACAAATCAGCAGCACCCGCGCAAAAAACAAAAGAACCAGAACTACAAAATCAACCCACAGCGGCTGCCGAGAACTCTACAAGCGACACAAGCTCTACATTAAGTCCATCAGCCAGACGTGCGGCAGCAGAAAGGGGAGAGGCAACAACGACTACTACTAAACCAGTCACTGCAACATCGATTGCAACGCCTATTGCTGTTGATTTAAATGGCCGTCCAGAAAAACGCGTGCCAATGACACGTATTCGTGTGCGAATCGCGGAAAGATTATTAGAAGTGACACAAACGACCGCCATGCTCACCACTTTCAATGAAATTAATTTACAAAAAGTCATTGAATTACGCGCTCAATACAAAGACAAATTCGAAAAAGCGCATAAAATTCGTTTAGGTTTTATGTCATTTTTTGTGAAAGCAGCAGTGGAAGCTTTAAAACGTTCGCCAGCAGTGAATGCATCTATTGATGGCAATGATATTATTTATCATGGATATTATGACATTGGTGTTGCCGTTTCCACTGATCGTGGCTTAGTTGTTCCGGTATTACGTGATGCAGATAAAATGAGTTTGGCAGACATTGAAGCCAAAATTGCCGAATATGCTATTAAAGCCAGAACCGGTAAATTAACCATGGAAGAAATGCAAGGTGGTACTTTTTCAATTACTAACGGTGGTGTATTTGGTTCTTTATTAGCAACGCCGATTATTAATGCGCCACAAAGTGCTATTTTAGGTATGCATAAAATTGCCGAACGACCGGTGGCTGAAAATGGTCAAGTTGTTATTCGTCCTATGATGTATGTCGCTTTGTCTTATGATCATCGAATTATTGACGGCAAAGAATCCGTTACTTTTTTAGTGACGATTAAAGAATTACTGGAAGATCCAGCACGTATGTTACTTGAAATTTAATTTTATATTTTAGAGGTTTTATTAATGAATTTACACGAATATCAAGCGAAGCAACTGTTGGCGAAATACGGATTGCCAGTCCCGATGGGACAAATTGCTTGGAACATGGAAGAAGCAAACAAAATTGCTGATACGTTAACAACAAAACGTTGGGTGGTTAAAGCACAAGTGCATGCAGGCGGCCGTGGAAAAGCAGGTGGGGTGAAAATTGTTTCGACAAAAGATGAATTATCACAAGCTGTTAAAGATTTAATTGGCAAGCGCCTAGTCACTTACCAAACGACTGCTGAAGGGCAACCGATACAACAAGTGTTAGTCGAAGAAACAAGTGATATTGCCAAAGAATTATATTTAGGTGCAGTGATTGATCGCACCCAGCAACGTATTGTTTTTATGGCTTCCACTGAAGGCGGTGTTGATATTGAAAAAGTGGCGCATGAGACACCTGAAAAAATCTTAACAGCCATTGTGGATCCCATAGTCGGTATTCAGCCTTATCAAGCACGAAATTTAAGTTTTGCTTTGGGATTAAAAGAAAATCAAATTAAACAATTTACAAAAATCTTATTAGGTCTTGGTAAATTATTTGCAGAATGTGATTTAAGTTTATTAGAAATTAATCCCTTAGTAATTACAAAATCAGGTGATTTACTATGCTTAGATGGCAAAATTAATATCGATGACAATGCTATTTACCGCCAACCAGAATTGCGTAATATGCGAGATCCTGCTCAAGAAGACGAGCGAGAAAATCGTGCGCGTGAATGGGAACTCAATTATATCGCATTAGAGGGCAATATTGGCTGCATGGTGAATGGCGCAGGCCTTGCGATGGCGACAATGGATTTAGTTAAATTACAAGGCGGCAATCCTGCTAATTTTTTAGATGTTGGCGGCGGGGCTACTAAAGAACGTGTCACAGAAGCTTTTAAAATCATTTTATCTGATAAAAATGTAAAAGCGATTTTAGTGAATATTTTTGGTGGAATTGTCCGTTGCGATTTAATTGCAGATGGCATTATTGGTGCTGTGTCAGAAGTTGGCACACAATTACCTGTGGTTGTTCGACTTGAGGGCAATAATGCTGAATTGGGCACTAAAAAATTAAGTGAAAGCGGGTTAAATATTATTGCAGCAGAAAGCTTTACTGATGCTGCGAAAAAAGTTGTTGAAGCGGCGGGTAAATAATCATGAGTATTTTAATTAATAAAAACACAAAAGTCATATGCCAAGGGTTTACTGGCAAGCAAGGCACTTTTCATTCTGAGCAAGCCATTGCCTATGGCACAAAGATGGTAGGGGGTGTGACCCCGGAAAAAGGTGGGCAACAGCATTTAGGATTACCCGTTTTTAATACGGTCAAAGATGCGTATGAAGAAACAGGTGCTGATGCGTCAGTTATTTATGTCCCAGCGCCTTTTTGCAAAGATTCTATTATTGAAGCGGTTGATGCGGGTATTAAATTAATTATTTGCATCACTGAAGGTATTCCGACATTAGATATGCTAGTGGTAAAAGCTTATTTAAATGAACATCCAGAGACTCGTTTAATCGGGCCTAATTGTCCAGGGGTGATTACACCGGGTCAATGCAAAATTGGTATTATGCCGGGGGCTATTCATATGCCAGGTAAAGTCGGCATTGTTTCTCGCTCGGGTACTTTAACCTATGAAGCTGTGCATCAAACAACTTTATTAGGTTTAGGTCAAAGTACTTGTGTTGGTATTGGTGGAGATCCGATTCCCGGTAGTAATTTTATTGATATTTTAAAATTATTTGAAAAAGACCCGCAAACTGAAGTGATTATTATGGTTGGTGAAATTGGTGGAACCGCGGAAGATGAAGCGGCTGAATTTATCAAGCATCATGTCACAAAACCTGTGGTGTCTTATATTGCAGGAGTCACAGCACCGCCTGGAAAACGCATGGGACATGCCGGTGCAATTATTGCAGGGGGTAAGGGAACCGCTGCAGAAAAATTTGCAGTATTAGAAGCAGCTGGTGTACATACCGTTCGATCACCGGCTGATATGGGTAAAATGGCAGCGGCTGTTTTGCAAAAAGTGACCTAATAAATTTTATTACGCTGTCATTTGAAAAAATTAAAATGTAGGGTGGATTAGGCGTTTTTTGCCGTAATCCACCAATTATATATGGCAGATTTGGTGGATTACGACGCAAAAAACGCGTCTAATCCACCCTATATTTATGTGAATGACAGGTTTTTTAATAAGGATTTGCATTATTATGCTAGACCCAAAACTCATTCGTCAAAATATTAAATTAGTCGCAGCCGAATTAAAAAAACGCGGCATGACGGTTGATATTAAACGCATTGATTCTCTAGAAGAACAACGTAAGTCCCTGCAAACCAAAGTCCAAGATTTACAAAATGCCCGCAATTCAAATGCTAAGCACGTAGGGATAGCAAAAGCAAAAGGCGAAAATATTGAAGCTTTATTATCAGAAATCAATCACGTTAATCATTCTTTAAAAACTGCTGAAGAAGAACTTAATATTATCCAAATTGAATTAAATGATCTTTTGGCTCGCTTGCCTAATATTCCCCATAGCACTGTCCCAATCGGCAAAAGTGATGCAGATAATCAAGTGATTCGCATCGTTGGCACTCCACCTGTTTTTAATTTTAAACCCAAAGATCATGTAGATTTAGGTATCAAATTAGGCATGGACTTTGAAACAGCTGCCAAACTATCAGGCGCGCGCTTCGTGGTTTTAAAAGGTGCATTAGCGCGTTTGCAGCGTGCACTGATTCAATTTATGTTAGATTTACACACTAAAGAACACGGTTATGAAGAAATTTCTGTGCCTTATTTAGTACATGAAGATATTTTATATGGCACAGGTCAACTTCCCAAACTCAAAGATGATCTTTTTGCAGTGACTAGTAATGATCATGGTTATTATTTAATTCCCACAGCAGAAGTGCCGGTCACAAATACGGTTCGAGATCAAATTTTAGAGCCTCATCAATTACCGATAAAATACGTTTGTTATTCTTCTTGTTTTCGCAGCGAAGCAGGTTCTTATGGAAAAGACACTCGCGGAATGATTCGTCATCATCAATTTGAAAAAGTTGAATTAGTACAAATCGTCCATCCCGATCAATCTTATGCAGCATTAGAAAATTTAACCCAACATGCAGAAACGGTCTTACAACGATTAGAACTTCCTTATCGAGTCGTCGCACTTTGCACCGCGGATTTAGGCTTTCAAGCTGCTAAAACTTATGATCTTGAAGTCTGGTTACCGGCTCAAGGTCAATATCGTGAAATTTCTTCTTGCAGCAATACAGAAAGCTTTCAAGCACGTCGTATGAAAGCCCGTTTTAGAGACACTAAAACCAATAAACCTGAATTTATACACACTTTGAACGGATCAGGGCTTGCAATTGGCAGAACCATGGTTGCCATTCTTGAAAATTTTCAAGACGAACAAGGTAATATTCATATTCCAACAGCATTACAGCCTTATTTGGATAATCAACAGGTTATCAAACAGGAGAAAAGTGAGAAGAAATAGAAGAGGGAGAACCTTTCGCTTTATTTAAAACTGTTAAGCTCGCTTTTGTTTTAGCAAGTTGTTCTTTCAAGGTATTTAATAGGGTACGAGAGCCAAATATACTATTAGAATGATTGGAAGTATGCATTAAACACTTTAATCGTTTTTCCCAAAGTTGGTGAGAGTTGACACCTAATACTTTTTTTAATTGTTCAGTTTCATTGGGCGTTAAATTTTGCAAAATCACCGGCAGATTGTCTGTATTATTCGTAGTTATGATAGTAGTTATTTTTTCAATCCATTCTTCTAAAATAAGAATATTTTTTTCAACATCAGACTTCTCCGGTAAACTCACTAAATCACCTTCACTTTTTGATTTTATTATTATTATCTCCTTTGAATGATCTAAAAACGGAAAAGAAGCAGAATATCTAGTTAAAGTAGGCTTTGTTAAGCCTGAGGGAGGACTTAACGGACTTGTTTTTCCATTGTCAGTTGAGGCTAATACAGAGGCAGTTGAGGTGGGAGTCGGTGCTGTAGCTTTTAAAGTGCAAGTTTTTTCATCTTCAACAGATTGTAATTCGATTTTTTTTTGACGACAATAATTTTTAATGCTTTTATTTAAGTTCCAAAGATTACGAAGCACAAAGAAAGCACTAATCGTCACAATAATAGCAGTTGCAACAATTGCAACGATATTGACTACTGGGAAAAAATATAAGACCATACAAACAAAAATTGCGGCAATAAGGGCAACTTCAAACTTCCTTTTATTTTTAGCATCTTTAATAGCCTTTTGCACAGATATTAATTGCGGCTCAAGAATATTTTGATCATCTCTTATGTCGTCTAAAACTTCTTCTGCTATGATGACATCATGTGAACGTCTAGCGACTTCATTATATATATCAAAAGCAAATCCTATTAAATTAGCAGCAATAACAATAGCAGTAAATACTAATGCGGGAGGAAATACCAAAGGTAAGATAAAAGCACATAGATTGACAAGCCCCCACATAGCTGCATTTTTTATTTTATATCGTCTTTGCGCATCCTCATGCCATGCATTATTAAAACAAGTAAAAAAAGCACTCACCCGGTTCTTAATTTTTTCCCATCCTTTATGATCAGTCTCTGGCATTGCATTTTTAGATTCTTTACATAAATGATAAAGGTAATAAGCAAGTTCACCAAAATAGGAAAGGCTCAACACACTAAAAAAACGAAATAATACCGCTTTTGCAATAGCAGCTACCAAAAAATGACTCATTCGCAACCAAAATAGTCGATAAGTTGAAAAAGCAGCTGCAAACCAATAAGCATTTTCTTTTGTGAGTATTTTAGGTTTTGGGACTGAAGTGGCATCTATTGCAAATTGCATTGCTTTATCTAGATTCGGATTTAAGTTATGTGCACCGTCTAAATAATCACTGGCTATTTTCAGTTTTGAATTTCTACGCTGTAGTAAAGCTGTTTGTTGATCATTAGGGTCAGTGATTTTAAAGACTAAAGAGGTAAATAATTCTGCGTGACTCACGCTCCTAAATCTTGCAATCTCTCGATCGATTCCCATGGGCATCCACCTTTTTAAATATATTTTTAAACCAGATGTTTAATCCTTTCTATAAAATTATAACGCCAAAAAAATTAAAAAGGCTACTATAATTTGGGCGAAAAGCTGACAAGAATGATCTAGATTTAATCACAAGATAAAAAATAACGGGACTGCAAAAAATATTACTGAACGCATCAGGGTTTTATGGGTTTTTTATACTTGTTAATCTGTATAAATGCGAAGGAGTAACCCTTATAGCTTATAGGATAAAACAGTAATTTTGTTTTTCTAAAAAATCTGTTATATTATTTGCTGTGATTAACTTAATAGGGAAACTACTATGCCACGTGCAAAAAGGAAGACAGCAACAAAAGCAAAGAAAAAACCAGCAGCTAAGAAAACCGTTGCTAAAAAGAAAGTAACAAAAAAGAAGGCTGCTAAACGCAAAACAGCTAAATAAGTAAGATTCAGCTGTATCTTGAGGCCTGAAGGGATATCAAACAATCGATAGAACTTTGGGCCTTATAGCAATTATAGCACGTGTCATTCCCGCCTTCAGACCCACTAAAAAATCATGAGTCAGCAAATAAGATATGCTAATATTGTTCCACTCAAATAGGATCAAATAGGAGATAGATAACATGCATCGGAAAAACCATATCCTAATGATAGCCTTTTGTTCTGCACTATCGGGATTATTATTTGGTTATGATGCAGGCATTATCTCTGGTGCTCTGCTTTTTATTAACAAAACCTTTACTATCTCCAGTCAAAATCAAGGTTGGATGGTCGCAATGGTACCGATAGGTGCATTGGTTTCTTCAATATTGAGCGGGCATATCAATGATATGTTTGGACGAAAAAAATCTTTGTTTCTAACCGCATTGTTTTATATTGCAGGCTCATTAATTTGCGCACTCGCTCATGAAGTCAGTCATCTGATCATTGGTCGATTTATTCTAGGCATTGCCATTGGGGTAGGTTCTTGTATTTCACCTGTTTATACTGCTGAATTAGCACTTGAAAAACAACGTGGATGGCTCGTTAATTTATTTGTTGTGTTCATTCAATTAGGTGTTTTTTTCTCATTTGTCATGTCTTATGTGTTTTCACATTCAGGCAATTGGCGGATGATGATAGGATTGGGTATTATCCCTGCCATTATTTTAGCTTTTGGTACTTTTTTATTACCAGAAAGCCCTCGTTGGCTCATCTTAAAAAATCGTGTCAAACAAGCTAAACATATTTTATCAAGTTTATATGGTCATAAAATTGCTGAAAAAAATGTGCAAGCCATTCGGGAAATCACTGAAAGAGACCCTATTACGCTAGTAAAACTTTTTAAAGAGCGACGTTATTTAAAAGTCATTTTTATCGGTGCTGCCGTTAGCTTTTTTACTCAGACAGTTGGCATTAATGCTTTTAACTATTATGCACCGACTATTTTTCAAAAAACTGGCTTTGCCTCTCCTGCGAGTGCTACGTATTACACTATGTTTATGGGCTTAACGTTAGTCTTATCAACCATTTCTTCTTTATTTTTTATCGATGTCATTGGCCGAAAAAAGCCATTATTATTTGGCACCATGAGTATTATTTTCACTTTATTGTGCATTACACTCGGGTTTGCTTTAGTCACTAATCTACAAATATTGGGTTGGTTATTTTTAATCTGTGCCATTGTTTTTATGATCTTTCACGGGATTAGCATAGGACCTGCTTGTTTTCTTATTCCCTCTGAAGTATTTCCCTTACGAGTGCGAGGGCTTGGTATGGGAATATCTGTCGCATTTAATTGGGGTGCTAATGTATTGGTTGCAGCATTAGTCCCTGTCACTATTCAATATTTAGGGGTGTCTACTTTATTTGGCGCATTCTTTTTGATTACTTTAATTGCCTGGTTAGTTTTCTATTTTTATATTCCAGAAACTAAGGGGACTACCCTTGAACAGATCGAACGCAATGTACAAGCGAATGTAAAATCCTCTCAATTAGGCTCGCATTTTTTTCAAAAGAAACGCTGTGGGATGTTAATTTCGCTAAAACCAGATAGAGTCAGTGAATATAAAGCATTACACCAGCATGTTTTGCCTGATATGGAATAATAAAATCATTAGAATATTATGAATTTCCGCAAGGTAAAGCATGGGAGAAAAAAGCATGAAACAAAGACAATTAAGCCAAACAGATTTATGGCTTTCTGAAATTGGATTGGGTGGCGCATCTATTGGTAATTTATATAAAGAAGCTTCTTTTGAAGATTGTTATGAGACTATACATAAAGCATTAATCTCTGGCATTTGTTATTTTGATACGGCACCCGAATATGGACATGGTTTAAGTGAAAGACGCATGGGCGATATTTTACGTGAAATTAAACGGGATAATTTTGTTTTATCCACTAAAGTCGGGGATTTTTTATATGCGCGACATGATCAATTACCAGCTGCCAGCAAATTTATTAAGCCATTACCTTTTCATTTGCGTTATGATTATAGTTATGATGGCATCATGCGTGGATTTGAAGACAGCTTACAACGATTAGGTTTAAATCGTATTGATATTATTTTGGTGCATGACTTAGATCCTATTATTCATGATGAAAAAAAATTTCCTGAGCATTTTAAAACTTACATCGACAGTGGCTATTCTGCTTTAGAAAAATTAAGAAGTGAAGGGGTTATTAAAGCAATTGGGCTCGGTGTTAAAAAATGGGAAGTCTGTGAAAAAGCTTTAAAATATGGAGATTATGAATGTTTTATGTTGCAAGGTAATTACACTTTATTAGAACAACCCGCCCATGCATTTTTAACGCATACTTGTTTAGCAAAAAGAATTTCGGTTTTATTAGCAGGGCCCTATGCTTCTGGCATTCTTGCAACAGGCGCTAAAAAGGGCGCTTATTTTCATCATCAAGCAGCAGATGAAGTGATTTTGCAAAAAGTCAAAAAAATCCAAACTATTTGCGACTCTTTTCAAATTCCCATGCAAGCAGCTGCTATGCAATTTCCATTATTGCATCCTGCTATTGTATCAGTTGTGGTAGGGACTTCTTCTCCGCGATTGATTGATGCAAATATTAATTTTGCAAAAATAGATATCCCAATGGAATTATGGAGTGCTTTAAAAGAAGCGGGTGTGGGGCAGTAGAAGATATTTTTGGACAAACAGCTGCTTATTTTTATCAAGTTTAGGAGTCAGTGATATGAGTTATACCGTTTTTTCTTATCCTTTTATGATTAAAGAAGTTTACTTAGATACATTTGGGCATATGAATAATGCTATGTATTTAGTGCTTTTTGAAGAAGCACGATGGGAATTTATCACACAAAATGGTTATGGGCTCAAAAAAATTATGGAAACTGGATTGGGACCGACGATACTTGAAATTAAATTAAAATTTCTAAAAGAATTGCGTTTGCGAGATAAAATAATTATCGAAACACAAGTTACTTCTTATCAAAATAGGATTATAAACATTGGCCAGAAAATGTTAAGAGAAAATGTAATATGTTGTGAAGCTGAATTTACGATAGGATTTTTTAGCCTAAAAGAACGCAAAATAGTTCAGCCGAGTGATGAATGGTTAAAAGCATTGGGAATATAAACTCCTTAAGAATCTGTTCAAAGTCTCTTAAATATTTAAAGCAATTTATAAACAAATCCCTCCCAACCTCCCTTTTTCAAAGGGAGGGGCGCTTTCTAAATAAATGTAAGACAAAAGAAACCACTAATAAGACTAAAAATACAATAAAGATAATTTTTGCAATTCCTTCAGAGGCGACCGCAATCCCGCTAAAACCAAATATTCCTGCAATAATTGAAATAACAAAAAATATTAGCACCCAAGTCAATAACGTCAAACTAAATCCTGTTATATACATTAATAAACTAATAACAAATAAGACTAAGAAGATAAAGAAAACTATTTTAGCAACTGCCATTGCAGCCACTGCAATCCCAGTAAAACCGAGAATACCTGCAACAACTGCAGCAATCAAAAACATTACAATCCAGTACAACATAAAATAATCTCCTTTAAAAAATTCATTTACCAGCATTTACCTGTGATATGAGAAAACTGACAAGTCCCTAGGATTGGTTTACCTGTATTGTAAACCGGACTATTCTTTCGGCAGCCTAAATCAAACATTGCGTAAGGATGTGCATTTCTGCAAGAACCTGCAACCCAAGTGTTGCCCCAAATTTGATGACCTTTTTTATCTAATAGCTGACAACAGACATATCTAGGAAGCGGAATATTCGTGCCACCCGTTGTACAAATCGCCATTGGAATATTCACTGTCATCCCACAATAATAATAACGATGACCACATGTTTTTTGATAGGAAGCTTTTGCTGCAGTTGATAAAAAAAGTAAACTTAAAAACATTAAAAATAAAATGCTCATAGGTTGATAGTTAGATTGATACCCCAATAACTTTGCCTGAGCTTTTGCTTTCATAATAGATATCCTCCCAGTTGCGCTAAAACAATGTCATTACTTACAAATATACCACATTTTGACAGTAAATTATTTGATCAAACTATTTGAGTAGATTCAAGGAATTAACTATTAACTAATTGATTTTAAATATTATTTTTTATTTGCAGTATTAGGATTATGCATTTCTTTAAAGGATCCACGACTTACCATGACATGCATTGCCACTTTTTCATTAATGATACGTTTTGCGACTAATTGCTGTAAATATTGATCAAGCGTACACATGCCTTTATCACCGCTTGTTTGAATAGTAGAATCCATATGAGCAGTCATATCTTGACGAATAAAATGACGTATCGGTGTAGTCGCTAACATGATTTCAAACGCAGCGACACGACCACCTGATGATTTTTTAACTAAAGTTTGAAAAATAACTGCTTGCAAGGTTTCAGATAGTAAATTCCGCACACGATTTTTCTCTTCAGAAGGAAAAACATCGGAAAATCGATTGATTGCAACTGAAGCAGAATAAGCATGTAATGAAGCTAATACCAAATGTCCTGTTTCTGCTGCTGTTAACGCTAAACGCATTGTTTCAAGATCACGTAATTCACCTAACAAAATAACATTCGGGTCTTGTCTTAGAGAGGCACGTAATGCTGTGGAAAAATTAGGTGTATCTCGACCAATTTGTATTTGATGGAAAACACTTTTTTTACTATGATGTGTATACTCAATAGGATCTTCAATAGTAATAATATTACAAGCTTTATAAGTATTAATATAATCAAGCATGGCTGCAAGCGTCGTGGTTTTCCCACTGCCTGTTGGGCCTGTAATTAAAATTAAACCCTGGGTTAATGCTAAAAGGGTCTTCATCACAGGCGGTAAATTTAACTCATCAAAAGAGGGTACTTTTTCGGTAATAACACGAAAAACAGCAGCAATACCATTTAATTGATGCAAAACACTGACACGAAAATTACCGATCTTGTGGATAGACAGTGCCATTTCAAAAACTAAATCGTGTTCAAAAACAGTTTGTTGTTCTTTAGTCATGACACTATAAATTAATTGTTTTGCATCATCTGGTGAAATGGTTTCTTGATCTTTAATCGGTTGAAGTACGCCATTGATACGCAATAGGGGAGTCAATCCTGGGAGAAGATGTAAATCAGAGGCATGCTGTTTTACACTTAATTCAAGCAGTTTTTCCATTTTCATTGAATACATTCTCCCAGGTAATTTAAGAAGTCATGAAACTCCATAAAAAAGCAGCTATGATGCCACCCAAAAAAGGCCCAAAAACAGGAACCCATGCGTATGACCACTCTGAGCTACCTTTACCCGCAATAGGTAATAAAGCATGTGCCAATCGAGGCCCCAGATCACGTGCTGGATTAATCGCATAACCCGTGGGACCGCCCAATGATAAACCAATTCCCCAAACTAACACACCTACTAAATAGGGCCCTATACCGGGAGCGAGGCTACCATTGGGGGTTGCTTTACCAAAAATAGCTGCAACACCTATGATTAATATAGCTGTTGCAATCATTTCGCATAAAAAATTATAAGGATAAGCACGAATAGCTGGTTTTGTACAAAAAACCATTAATTTATGATCAACATCTGGCGTCACTCCCCAATGGGGTAAGTAAGCTAACCAAACGCCTATTGCGCCTAAAAATGCACCCGATAACTGGGATAACATAAAAATACAAGTTTGGGCAAAGCTATATTGATGTAAACAAAATTTTGAAAAACTAATTGCAGGATTAATATCTGCATTAGGAGAGCCCAAAGACTGTGCAACAAACACACCTATCACGACTGCCACAAACCAGCCGGTGGTAATTGCCATC
>JABDDD010000028.1 GCA_013287765.1 Gammaproteobacteria bacterium
TATTCATAAACTACATATTTATCTTAAGGACAAGAAAATTGAAAAAGAAGAAGCGCAATTAATAGAACAGTTTGCAGAGCGTTATTATTCTTCTACTTCTCATGAGGATATTGAAGCGCATCAAGAAGAAGATTTATTTGGCGCATTGCTCTCGCATTGGCAATTAATTTATCAACGTAAACCAGATGAAACTAAAGTTCGTATTTTTAATCCAGATCCTGTTAAAGAGGGATGGGAGTCAAAGCATACTATTATAGAAGTATCACACGATGATATTCCTTTTTTAGTTGATTCTATTCGCATGGCTGTTAATCGTAATCATTTACAAATTCATTTTGCAATTCATTTTGGTGGGCTTAAAGTCCGTCGCCAAAATGATTGTATTACAGAGATTATACCTGTCGGGGTCAAAGAGCTGCAGGCGACGTCAGAAGCACCTATTTATTTTGAAATTGATCGAGTGATTGATCCATTAGTGATGGAAAGTTTATGTGATGAAATTAAACGTGTCTTAGGCGATGCGCGTATTGCAGTGATTGATTGGCAGAAAATGGTAGAACAAATGGAAACGGCTTTGCTGGAACTTGAAAAAGCACCTTTGCCACTTGATCCGGCAGAAATTGCCGAGTCAAAAGATTTCCTACGATGGTTAATCGCCAATCATTTTACTTTTTTAGGTTATCGAGATTATCGTTTAATTGGTAATGAAACAAATCGTGCGTTGCAAATTATTCCAAAATCAGGTTTAGGCGTTTTACGTGATGATGGTCAAACCATGGTGTCTCGTGCTTATGCTGATTTGCCGCCACAAGCGCGAAAGCTTGCTTTATCAAAACATATTTTAATTATTGCTAAAACCAATACGAAAGCAACGGTTCATCGTGATGTCTATACAGATTATATTGGGGTTAAAAAATTTAATGGAAAAGGCGAGCTCATCGGTGAGCGACGTTTTATCGGTTTATATACTTCAACTGCTTATCACTCAAGCCCTATTCATATTCCATTTTTACGCCATAAAGTTGCGAAAATTATGCAAGAATTGCATTTTCCAATGGATAGTCATAATGGTAAAGAAATTATTCATATTTTAGAAACACTCCCGCGCGATGATTTATTCCAAGCAACACATGAAGAATTAAAAGAATTAGCATTAGGGATTCTCCATTTACAAGAACGTAAACGCGTTAAATTATTTGTGCGAAAAGATTCTTATGGTCGGTATTTTTCTTGTTTGGTGTATTTACCTCGTGAAATGTTTACGACAGAATTATGCAATACGATGCAAGAAGTTTTAATGTATGCACTGCACGGTCTTGAATCTTCTTTTACCACTTATTTTTCAGATTCTGTGCTTGCGCGTATGCATTTTTTGATTCGCATTAATCCTAAAACGATCTTTGATTATGATGTACATAAAATCGAGCAACGTTTAACAGCCGTTGCACGCTCTTGGTCTGATGAATTTAAAATGCATTTGCTTGAAGAATTTGGCGAAGCC
Organism: Gammaproteobacteria bacterium; assembly: GCA_013287765.1. GTDB lineage: Bacteria > Pseudomonadota > Gammaproteobacteria > DSM-16500 > DSM-16500 > JABDDD01. The sequence goes on from JABDDD010000028.1 coordinate 1,502, forward strand.
GCAGGCTTAAAATACTTTAATAAATATCGTAAGGCTTTTCCTGGTAGTTATACTGAATATTATTTACCGGGAACCGCAATTGATGATATAAAAAAAATAGAAAGTTTAACGCCCGAGCATCCTTTAGGCATGATTTTTTATAAATCGGGCATGACTGAACTTAGACTAAAATTATTTCACACAGAACATACGATTGCTTTATCGGATGTGTTACCCACACTTGAGAATATGGGTTTACGTATTATTGGCGAACGTCCGCATGAAATTATTTTTAAAGACGGTAGCTTAGTTTGGATTAATGATTTTGATATGGTGTATAAGCGTAATAAAGAAATTAATATTGCAAGCATTCAAGATATTTTTCAAAATGCATTTGAAAATATTTGGTTTCACCATGCAGAAGATGATGGATTTAATTGTTTAATATTAGAAGCACAATTAACTTGGCGAGAAACAGCTATTTTACGTGCTTATACTAAATATTTACGTCAAACAGGATTTACTTTTAGTCAGAAATATATTGAAGATGCTTTAGTTAATAATGCAGAAATCGCTAAGGATTTGGTTGCTTTATTTATTTTGCGATTTTCCCCTGACTATCGTGCTGATATTTCAGAGTTAGTGGCAAAAATAGAAAAGTCATTTGATGATGTAGCCAGTTTAGATGAAGATCGCATTTTGCGACGATTATTAGAAGTGATTTTAGCAACGTTACGCACTAATTATTTTATGAAAAATGCAAATGGCTTACCTTTAGCGCATTTTTCTTTTAAATTTGATCCAAATGCGATTTCTGATTTACCTTTACCAAGACCTCGTTATGAAATTTTTGTTTATTCACCACGTGTGGAAGGCGTGCATTTGCGAGGGGGTAAAGTGGCTCGCGGTGGGATTCGCTGGTCTGATCGACGTGAGGACTTTCGCACAGAAGTGTTAGGCTTAATGAAAGCACAAAGTGTTAAAAATTCTTTAATTGTCCCGGTGGGTGCTAAAGGTGGATTTTTTCCTAAAGAATTACCGCTAGATGGCGATCGCGATGCAATTATGCAGGAGGTTATTCATTGTTATTCGACTTTTATTCGTGGATTATTAGATCTAACAGATAATATTGTCGATCAACAAATTATTCCGCCTAAAAATGTTGTGCGTTATGATGAAGATGATCCTTATATGGTAGTTGCAGCAGATAAAGGCACTGCAACTTTTTCGGATATTGCTAATAGTATTTCCAAAGAATATCGTTTCTGGTTAGACGATGCTTTTGCCTCAGGGGGATCGACGGGGTACGATCATAAAAAAATGGGTATTACTGCACGAGGTGCTTGGGAATCTGTTAAATTGCATTTTCGAGAAGCAGATATTGATGCAGCTTCTTCAGATTTCACCGTGATTGGTGTGGGTGATATGAGCGGGGATGTGTTTGGTAATGGTATGTTAATGTCAAAACATATTAAATTAATTGCTGCATATGATCACCGGCATATTTTTGTTGACCCCAATCCTGATCCAGAGATTTCTTTTGAAGAACGTAAACGATTATTTCAATTGCCGCGTTCTTCATGGTTGGATTATGATCCTAAATTAATTTCAGAAGGGGGTGGCGTTTTTAATCGAACGGCTAAATCTATTAAAATATCCTCTCAATTAAAAAATGTATTAGGGATTAAAAAAGATTATTTAGTCCCCAATGATTTGATTCGCGCCATGTTAACCGCCCCTGTTGATTTGATTTTTAATGGTGGTATTGGTACTTTTGTTAAAGCAAGTAGCGAAACACAAGCAGATGCGGGAGATCGTACAAATGATGGAATTCGTATTGATGGTAATGAATTAAAAGCACGTATAGTAGCTGAAGGTGGCAATTTAGGATTGACTCAATTGGGTCGGATTGAATATTCGTTAAATAATGGAATTATTTATACTGACTTTGTTGATAACTCAGCAGGTGTTGATTGTTCAGATCACGAAGTTAATATTAAAATTCTTTTAAATAAATTAGTCACCAGTGGTGAGATGACGTTACCACAACGTAATAAATTGCTTGAAACAATGAGTGATACCGTTGCAAAATTAGTTTTAAGAGATAATTACGAACAAACGCAAATGTTAAGCCTTGAAAGTTCTGTGTCAACCTTAACGTTAGATTTATTTAGACGTTATATCAATGATCTTGAGAAAAAAGGCCGGTTGAATCGTGAACTTGAATTTTTACCTTCTGAAAAAACTTTGCAAGAGCGAAAAGCGCTTGGAATAGGCCTGACTCGTCCAGAATTAGCGATATTGTTGGCTTATTCAAAAATGTATTTAAAGCAAGATATTTTATTAACGAAAGTTCCTGAAGATCCTTATTTTATTAAATATTTAATGGCAGCCTTTCCTGAAGTATTATGTAAAAAATATTTATTACCAATGAAAGAGCATAGTTTGCGCCGAGAAATTATTGCAACGCAACTGGCGAAAACGATCACGGATCATATGGGTATTAATTTTATTGATCGATTACAACGTGAAACAGGTGCGTCAGTTGAGTTTATTGTTCGTGCTTTTGTGGTGGCATCAGAATTATTTAAAATGCATGAATTATGGATTCAGATTGAAGCTTTAGATAATAAAGTCAGTATTGAAGTTCAGCATAAGATGATGCTAAAAATTTATTATTTAATACGTCGCGCCACGCGTTGGTTTTTACGAAATCGGTTACAACATATGAATATTGAAGAAACGATTGTTAATTTTGAAAAACCCATTGCGGATTTAATTAATCAATTACCTAAGTTATTATTAGAATCTGATAGAGAGATTCTGGATCAGTTTTTTAAAGAGTATGTAGAAAAAGGTGTGCCGGTATCGCTTGCCAAAATAATTGCAGCCAGTGAAACTTTATTTACTTCTTTAGATGTTGTAGAGGCTGCGACTGAGCATCATTTTGATATAGGAGAAGTTGCGCATACTTACTATAGTTTAGATGCATTATTAGAATTAAATTGGGTACGGGAGCAGATGAATTCTTATTCTATTGAGAATCAATGGGATGAGCTAGCGCGTTCTGGTTTTCGTGATGATTTGGATCGGATTCAGCGTAAATTAAGTATTAATATTTTAAAATGTAAATCCAAAAAAGTGAATAGTAAGCCTATGGCAGAACGCATGGATTTTTGGTTATCCAAGCATCAATATTTATTAGAGCGTTGGCAAAATTTATTGACTGAAGTAAAAGCAAGTCATAATACTGGTTTTGTCACTTATTCGGTGATGTTGCGGGAACTATCAGATTTTGCATTAGCAGGTTAATAGATAAGGATATCTCTATGACACATGAAATTATTTCGGCTGATTTTCCTTATCAATCCCAGTATATAGAGATTGAAGGATCAAAAATTCATTATATAGAACAAGGTGCAGGTGATCCTATTTTATTTTTGCATGGGGTTCCTGCTTCTTCTTATGTATGGCGTAATGTCGTTCCGCATTTATCTAAATTGGGTCGTTGTATTGCACCTGATTTAATTGGCATGGGTAAATCGGCTAAGCCAGATATTACTTATTCAATTCAAGATCATATTCGCTATATTGAAAAATTTATTGAAGCTTTGCAATTAAAAAATATTACATTTATTTTGCATGGTTGGGGTTCTATTGTGGGTTTTGATATTGCGATGCGCAAAGAAGATGACTGCAGGAGTTTAGTTTTTTATGAAGCGTATTTACGCCCGCTTAACCATGAGACTTTATCTTTGCCTTATGAAGAGCAAATATTTTTATTAAAAGAACAAGAAAAAAACCAACCTAACATGGAAAATATTTCGCAATTAGTTGATAAAATATTAGGTAATACTTCGTTACGATTATTAACCGAAAAAGAAAAAGCTTTTTATTGTGATCCATTTACAGATAAAAAATCAGCTAAGCCAATTTTGCAATATCTAAAAGAATTAAGTGGTAAAGAAGATCACGTTAATCAAATAATTGCTAACTATTCTGATAGATTAAAAAAATCGGCTTTGCCGAAATTATTGTTATATGCCATGCCTGGATTTATTACGAGTATTTCAATGATCATGTGGGCGAAAGATAACTTACCGCATTTAGAAATCATTGATATTGGTGAGGCGCTGCATTATGCGCAAGAAATGAATCCAAGTTTGATGGGGGAAGCCATTAGTGTGTGGCTGCAGGGGATTGAGCAAGAAAAGTTGTATTAAATAAAATTTTCAAGCTTACTTTATTTCATTCTGACAACATTTTTTCGTCCTTGCGATGCGTTTATTGTATTATTTTTACTCTAAATCCTTTAAGAGTATCTTAAGCTTTACCACGTATACTTTTGTCATCTTAAAGAGTAATAGGTAATTTTATATATGCAAAATAGACATTCTGTTTCGACAAAAAAAACGGATTATAAAGCTTATTCTGAAGAATTAGATCAAATAATATTATTAGAAGAATCAGAAAAAGAAAAACGCCAAAAATCACCACTTATCAAAAAAAGAAAAAAGATAGCAAAAGCTAAATTACCCAAAGTGTCTCTTGATGAAAAAGTCACTTACCAAGAATTAAGATTAAATTTTAGATTAAAGGACGACTCGTTTTTTTCAGATAACGAAATAATAAAAAATGCTTTAAGAGATGTATGTGTTTTGTTTTTCAAAAAATCTATTGAACCGACAAAATTATCTGAAAAATTAAAAAATCTACTGAATAATTTAAAAAAATATTACAGTAAAGATAAAGCATTCAGTCTTTATAGCGCCATTCTTCAACATTTTATCTATAGAGTTATGCATGATGAAGAAATATTAGAAGCAGAAAAAATATTATCTGTTATTGCTCAACAAGATAAATTATTATACGTTAATAAAAAAAATAAATTTTCTTTTTGGATAGACGATAAGAATCAGACTAATTTTTTAATAAGCTTGAGTGGAAATTTAAATAAATCTGTATCGGAAAATACAGCCTTAAAAATTTTAGAAAAAGTTTTATTTTTTATACAAAATAAAAAATATTTACTTCCGTTGCTTTTGGATAAAGGTGTATATGGTTTTACTTTTTTAAATAATGCCTGTAACCACGGCTATTTAAAAATTGTTACACAACTAATAAAAGTCGCCAAAGATAAATTCACTCATGATGAATTTAAAGAATTTTTAACTTATGCTAATAAAGATGGATTTTCTCCTTTAAATGATGCCTGTAAAGAAGGTCATTTAGAAATTGTTACACAACTAATAAAAGCCGCCAAAGATGAATTCACTCATGATGAATTTAAAGAATTTTTAACTTATGCTAATAAAGATGGATTTTCTCCTTTAAATGCTGCCTGTAAAGAAGGTCATTTAGAAATTGTTACACAACTAATAAAAGCCGCCAAAGATGAATTCACTCACGATGAATTCAAAGCATTTTTAACTTATGCTAATAAAGATGGATTTTCTCCTTTAAATTCAGCATGTATAGCAGGTCATTCAAAAATTGTTACACAACTAATAAAAGCCGCCAAAGATGAATTTACTCATGATGAATTTAAAGCATTTTTAACTTATGCTAATAAAGATGGATTTTCTCCTTTAAATTCAGCATGTATAGCAGGTCATTTAGAAATTGTTACACAACTAATAAAAGCCGCCAAAGATGAATTTACTCATGATGAATTTAAAGCATTTTTAACTCGTGCCAATAATTATGGATTTTCTCCTTTAAATTCTGCATGTGCAGCAGGGCATTCAAAAATCGTTGAAAAATTAATAATAATCGCCCAAAAAAAATTCACAGATGAAGGTGAGTTTGAAAAATTTTTGACTCAGTCTACCAAGCAGAAATTTACACCATTAAATAATGCATGTTTTAACAATAAACCAGATATTATAAAAATATTATTAAATCAAAAAGATAAATTTAGATCAATAACAAGCTGGGAAACATATATTAATTTTCCCAATAGTCGAAAATTTAATGCGCTTGATAATGCCCTTAACAACTGTGACAATGAGATTGTGAGTTTATTACGTAAAAAGGGTGCAAAGGGTGCCTTAATTTCTACGACAAGAAAAAAACGTGAATATGAAAAAACAGAGCAAACTTACTCTAAAAAAATAAGACCTACCTCGCAATCAAGCTCTATTTATAGTGGTAAAAATTCTCTATTTTCTCCTAAAAAATCTGGTACAGATAGGCATGCTTTCTCACCTTTTTCCATATATAATGGTCGTCGCTTCTGATTATTTTGCGAATGAAAATTAAAATTGAGAAAAAATATGTCAACAACAGTCAATGTAGCAATCGCTGGCGCAACCGGGATGGTCGGTAGTGCTGTATTATCTATTTTGGAAGAACGAAATTTTCCTTTAAAAAACCTATACTTATTAGCAAGTCATCGCTCTTTGGGTGATATACGAGAGTTTAAAGGCCAATCGCATTGGATTGAAGATATTGCAACTTTTGATTTTAGCAAAGCAGATATTTGTTTTTTTTGTCTGAGTAATGATCTGGCAGCGATTTATGCGCCCAAAGCCACTGAAAAAGGTGCAATTGTTATCGATAAAAGTTCTTATTTTCGCCTCCATCCTGATGTGCCCTTAATTGTACCTGAAGTCAATCTGGATGCTTTGGCAGATTATAAAAAAATGAATATAATCGCAAGTCCTAATTGTAATACTATTCCAATTGTGATGGCATTAAAACCAATTTATGATGCGGTTGGTATCAGTCGAATTAATGTTGCCACTTATCAATCCGTTTCAGGAACCGGGAAAGAGGCTGTGGAAGAACTCATTTTACAAACTGCTAAACTATTAAATGGTAAAGCCTTTAAATCAAAAGTTTATCCACAACAAATCGCATTCAATGTGTTGCCGCATATTGATGATTTTTTGGAAAATGGTTATACCAAAGAAGAAATGAAAGTCGTGTTTGAAACACAAAAAATTTTTAAAGATACTAAAATTGCTATTAATCCAACTGCTGTTAGAGTTCCTGTTTTTTACGGCCATTCTGCAGCATTGCATATTGAGACTCAACAGAAAATGACTGTTAAAAAAGTAGTGGAATTACTTAAAAAATCAGAAGGATTAGTTGTCAATCTTGGCAAATACCCCTATGCAACGCCAGTGCAAGAAGCTCAAGGTAAAGATGGGGTCTATGTTGGACGTATTCGTGAAGATATCTCAAGTCCCAATGGTTTAAACCTTTGGGTCGTTGCTGATAATATTCGCAAGGGCGCTGCATTGAATGCTATTCAAATTGCAGAAAAAATAATAGAACGGGATTTCTAATATGATAGATATTTATTTTTTTAAAGGAAAGTATTTTTCAATTTGTTTTGTAGGGATGTTGACGCTATTGGTTTTTATGCGGTCTTTTTATCTTAAAATACGGTTATTTTATAAGAGACGTTATTTACAAGCTGAACTTAAATCTAATCCGCAAACATTGATCACAAGTTCTGATATTAAAGCGATTGCAGGAGAAGATGTCTTAGCCACTCAACTGGATCTTGCGCGAGCCTATATTGAATTAGATAAAAAATCTATTGCTAAACAAATTTTAGCGCATGTTATTAAAAATGGTGCCGAACCTTTGCAAAAAGAGGCTTCTCAATTAATGGCAGCTTTATAAGATTATGCGTATTGCATTGGGTATTGAATACAAAGGCCAGGGTTTTCATGGATGGCAAGCTCAAGAAAACTTACCCACTATTCAAAATGAAGTTGAACAAGCACTCAGTAAAATTGCGGATCATCCAATTACTTTAACTTGTGCTGGCCGTACTGATGCAGGTGTTAATGCATTGGGTCAGGTCGCGCATTTTGATACACATCAAATACGCAATCATAAAGCCTGGGTATTAGGCACAAATTCGTATTTGCCACAGACGATTGCTATACGATTTGCAAAAATTGTTCCTGAGGATTTTCACGCACGTTTTTCTGCACTTTCACGATTTTATCAATATGTTATTTATAATCATTCTACTCGTCCTGCTATTTTTTCACAGAGTGTGACTTGGATGTATGAAGTGTTAAATACTAAAACCATGCAGGAAGCTGCTAATTATTTAATAGGTGAAAAAGATTTTACATCCTTTCGCTCCTCTCAATGTGAATCAAACACGCCTATGAGAAATATAAAAAAAATCAATGTGTTACGTATAAAAGAGTATATAGTCATTGATATTGAGGCAAATGCTTTTTTGCATCACATGGTTCGAAATATTGTAGGAAGTTTAATCTCGGTTGGCATTGGGATTCATGAGCCTGATTGGCTTTTAGAAGTATTATTAGCAAAAGATCGACGAAAAGCAGGAAAAACAGCTGCTGCCTCAGGGCTTTATTTAAGTCATGTGCAGTATCCGATAAAGTATGAATTGCCCACCAGTCCGTCTATTTTTTTAGTTTTATAGCCTGCTTATAAAGTTGATAGAAAACCCACATAAGTTTATAATTGTCATACTTTTTTGTTAATTGAGTTAATCCTATGAGTTGGTTTAAAAAATTACTCCCATCGCGTATTCAAACAAATGCTGTTCATAAGAAGGGCGTGCCAGAGGGGCTGTGGTCTAAATGTGATAAATGCAGCTCGATTTTATATCGCTCTGAGCTTGAGCGTAATTTTGAGGTTTGTCCTAAGTGCGATTATCACATGCGTATTTCGGGTCGTAAGCGATTGGAATATTTTTTAGATCCCAGTTCTTTGGTGGAAATTGGTGCGGATATTGGTCCTCATGATATTTTGAAATTTCGTGATCTTAAAAAATATAAAGACCGCATAGCAACCGCGCAAAAAGAAACAGGAGAAAAAGAAGCTCTCATCGTGTTACGTGGCCAATTATGTGGGCAACCGTTGGTTGCAGCTGCTTTTGAATATGGCTTTATTGGCGGTTCGATGGGTGCGGCTGTTGGCGAACGTTTTGTTCGTGGGGTACATACAGCACTTGAGTTTAAAATTCCTTTTGTTTGTTTTACTGCAAGTGGTGGCGCACGAATGCAAGAAGCGCTGATTTCTTTAATGCAGATGGCGAAAGTCAGTGCAGCTCTTGCCAAATTATCAGAACAGGGTTTACCTTATATTTCTATTTTAACTGACCCGACAATGGGCGGTGTTTCTGCGAGTCTTGCGATGTTAGGTGATATTATTGTCGCAGAACCCAAAGCGTTAATTGGTTTTGCAGGACCTAGAGTCATTGAGCAAACGGTACGAGAAACATTGCCAGAGGGATTTCAGCGCAGCGAATTTTTATTAAAACATGGCGCAATTGATATGATTGTTAATCGTCGCGATATGCGTTCTACCATTGCGCGGTTGTTAGCAAAATTAATGCGTCAAAGAACCGTTGAAAATTTTTCTTAAACTGTGAGGTGTCGATATGGAACAAAAAAAAACGCAACGTGTTATAGGAATTATAGTTGTCATCGCCTTAGTTATTATTATTTATCCATTACTTTTTAATAATACGCAAACAGCTACACAACAAGCAGAGTCAACCATCACCCAATCTTTACCTTTACCAGAGCAAAAGCCTTTAGTAACAACAGCTGCAATTGAGCAACCGGCACCAGTTGTCCCTTCACAAGAAAATAAGGCTGAGCCAAAACCTATACCAGATGATACTAAACAAACTCCCGCGATTGCCAATGAAATTAATCAAATGGAGGGGAAAAATGCAATGGTTAAGCCATTTTCACCAATAGATAATTCTTCTGTAAAAATTGTTAATACTTCTAATATCACTAATCCACAAAAGCCTCATTCTTTACCTCCCAGGAAAATGGTCTCTGCTTCTGCAAATAAAGTTAAATCACCGACAGCACAGGATCTCTTAAAATTAAAAAGAGTTGCTTGGGCCATTCAGATGGGTAGTTTTAAAAATAAAGAAAATGCGACTCGTTTAACTGATAAATTACGTGCAGCAGGTTATAAAGCATTTACTCGCCAAATAGATGCAAAACTTGGTACTCAAACACGTGTTTACGTGGGGCCTGAGTTTAAGCAAATCGCTGCGATTAAGCTTTCTTCCAAAATTGAACACGATATGAAAATGCATGGTATAGTCATTGCCTATCAACCTTTAACATTATAATTAAATTAAATTAAACTAAATTAAAAAGGTAATAATAAAAAATGAACCAATCTTCATTGACAATAGTAACTAATGGGCGTGGATTAATAAATATCACGCATGAGGTTGCAAAGATAGTTACAAATTCGTCAATTAATACTGGTTTATGCAATGTATTTTTACATCACACGAGTGCTTCTTTAATTTTTTGTGAGAACGATGATCCAGTTGTCTTAGAAGATTTAGAAGCATTCTTTAAGCGTCTCATTCCAGATGATGATACTATTTTTAAGCATACGCTTGAAGGCAAAGATGATATGCCGGCACATGTGCGGATGGTTTTAACCCAGAATTCATTGATGGTTCCTCTCCAGCAAAATAAATTAATGTTAGGTCGATGGCAGGGGATTTATTTGTGGGAGCATCGATTTAAAGGGCATGAGCGTCGGTTGACGGTTACGGTTTTATAAAACCTATATTGTATATAAATTTAACATTGACTCTCTTCTTATAACTAATTGTTTTTTTTGTGAAATTTTCACTATGTCAGTTATTGTTATTTTCTTGACAAATTGTCCTTATTTTGTGCTAAAATAATCTTAATTATGATGCCTTTTTGGGAGAATGATATGTTTTTTACGCTGTCTGACGAAGAAGCTGCTGATGAGAAAGAAGAGCAGCAATGGATAGATGATTTTAAGTCTTTAACAGAAGGGAAAGACAGGAACTATAATAGATGGTTATTAGATAAAGAGGAAAAAGATACACAAAGAGCGCTTTTAAGATATTATAAAGACAAGTTATTTTGGATTTTCCATGCGGTAAAAACAGCATCACCGCATTTAAAGAATGCATTAGAAGAAAAAGATAGAGAAGAATTTGATTTTAATATACAACTTTATCATGAAGCTTTACGAGAGGAATTAAACGACTGTTTCGATGAGTCCAGTAATAATCTTAGTGCTTCTCCTGCATCAATGGCATCAAAAGACAAAGATAAATTACCTAGTGTAATGCTTGCAGCAAAAGCATTAGAAGAATTAAATAATGCCGCAGGTAATATAAATACGGATCTACCGACTTACAATAAGGCGTGTTTGCATTTTGCACGTCGATCCTTTGATTCCTCTTTTAGCCCTGAAACGTTCCTTTTTGCTAAAAGATTGTTTAATCAAGCAGTTACAGCGGGTATTGTGGTAGCACTTGTTCTTGCAGCATCTATTCCTATTGTTGGGCCTGTGTTTATCCTATGCGTATTTGCTGTTTTTTGTCTGCATTGTAAAATGCTAGCTATGAATCTTGCTACCTACAAAAAAGATAAAACGGCTTCCAATATTATTGTGAGTGCAAAAAATATTTTTAAGAAAAAAGAAGAGTTATCAGCTCCAAAAGATCAAGATACTCAAAGTCAGTTACCAAAAGACCATGACCCTACTACTTTAAAAAAAACAAGTAAGTAATCACCACGGCCTTTAGTTTTTAATACGCTAACTTTCTTGTCTTTCCATTTCTTTTGCGATTTGCGAAAACCGTTTCATATACCCATAAATAATTTCAGTTATTTTTGCCGAATCTACCATATCTAATTCATCCAAATCAGCTTGATCTAACCCTGTTAATTGCGACATTAAAAATTGCATCTGATCTATTGCTTCTAATTTTTGCATGACACGTAAATGCCCATGTTTTAATCTTGTTAACGCAAGTGATGTGGTTTGATGATCAGGGGATAAATGATTTTTTAAATTATATTGCGGGAAAACAGTCGGTATAATATCAATTCTAGTTTCCAATGTATTCATTGTATTCATTGTAGAGTTATCCTTAAAATCATAAAATGGGTATTTTACCTGATTTTAATAATAATTTATTCAATCGCATCAATCAGACTTGAAAAATATTTGGGAAGTTGCGGGCGAGGGTACCAGGCAAGTGCCATGCTGGTTTCATAAATTTTCCCCGCATTTAACAGGATAAGCTGTTTTTGCTGCAGATAAGGTTTGCTAAATTCTTCAGTTAATACACCATAGCCATATCCTTCAATTAACATCATTGCTAATGCATCAGTTCTGTTAGCAAAATGACGCTCATGATTGGCAAAGTCAAATAATCCAAAATGCTTTAAGTACTGAAATGTCATGCGGTCTTGTGGATCATAATCAACAATATGCTCTGATTCAAGAATCATTTTTAATGTACGTTTTTTCCAACTGCTCGTACAAACTAACACATAACGTTCTGGTTTTAGGATTTTATATTTCATTTCTGGAGTAATATCTTCTTCTCGAATAACAGCTAATTGACTTTCTCCCAATCGTAAAGAATGCATGCGATTTTCAAAATCATTAATGTCAAATTGCAGCAATAACCGCGGGAATTTTTTAATAACAGAAAAACATTGCGGGATAATACGTGCATGCATAATACTGCTAGGACCTGTGATACAAAAAAGAATATCTGTTTCAATTCCAGCCCCTTTGATCGTCGCCAAAGCTTCGCCTTCTAATACATTAACCGTATGACAGTAACGTAGTAGCGCTTCGCCTTCTGGTGTTAAAATCATGCCGCGACGAGTACGAATAAAAAGCGTCGTTGCTAATTTTGCTTCAAGTGTATGAATACGCTGTGTCACAGCTGTTTGGGTAATATGAATGGCACTTGCCGCGCCATGTACACTTTTGTATTGGGCGACAGACATAAAAGCAAGTAATTGCGGGCTTAAGAGGCTCATATCTCTATTATCTCTTAATTTAACCCTAAGAAGAAATGTGTATTAGCTCTTTTTTGCCATTTTCTTTACAAATTAATGCAGAACCTTCACTATGCCAGGCGCCTAATACCGTTCGTGTTGCATCTTGTTGATTTAATGAGAAAGAATGAATAGCTTCTCGATGCGTATGGCCATGAATCAAATGTTGTACAGTATGTTTTTTCATTACATTAATTACCGCAGATTGAGTAACATCCATAATATAATCAGGTGTAGTACTGGTATGCATTTTACTTTTCTCGCGATATTGACGAGCCATCTCGCGACGTTTTTTTAAGGATTTTAATAAAACTAATTTTTTAAACCAAAAACTACGGGCTTTTTTCCGAAATTTTAAATAGTTAATATCTTCTGTACACAAAGTATCGCCATGCAGCAAAAGAGTAGGGATTTGATTGATTAAAATCACTTCTTCGTCTTTTAATAATTGGCAGCCTGTTGCTTTTAAAAAAGTTTTTCCCAATAAAAAATCGCGATTACCATGGGTTAAATAAATAGGTAATCCGCTGCTAGTTGCTTGTTTTAACGTATTAATCATTTTTTGGTTAAACAGAGTTAAATCATCATCTCCAATCCACGCTTCAAATAAATCTCCTAAAATATAAAGAGCTTGTGCTTTAACTGCTTCTTTTTGCATAAATTTAATAAATATCTCGGCAATATCAGGCCGGTCTTCTTCTAAATGCAAATCTGAAATGAACATTTTGGTCATAAATTACACCATCCAATTGATTATACAAACCCCTTTTTTAGATTTATATCCTATAATAAAGAGGTAAGTCTGATTTTTGGGGAGAAGTCTTATGGGTAAACTTCTACATTCAAATACAAGTACGGCTTTATGGTATGAGATTATATACGAAGCGGAAAATTCCTGCGAAATAACTTTAAAACAAGAACTTGAGTGGTATTTAATTGGGTTATTAATCCGATTTACCGCTAACCCACAGATTGTAAAGCAAATAATGGCAATTGATTTTCTACAAGGTCTTAAATTAGCTAAGCATCAAAGAGAAGTGGTTCTTCAAGATGTAGGAGATAAGTGTTTGATTTTTTCTGGGTTATTTCCTGCAAATAGTGAAAAACGTTTAGTTAAACCTAGTTATTTTGTGAATTTGGGTCAATCGGCTTATTTAAACATTTCAAAAAATACTAATGATATTTATGCGTTATTATCAGATGAGTTTGTTGCCTTGATGGATATTTTGCAAACTATTCGTTGTTATTCGAAAGATTACCCTGATTTATTACCGATCAAAGCTTATGAATTATGGAAAGAAACTGGTAGCCGCCGTGCTTTTTCTGTTTTACAGCAATATACTTCTGCTATTCCGCTTTTAATTAGAGAAAAATAATCAACTAACTAGCCTTTATCCCTAGATGTTTTACTAGATGTTTACTACAATAGACATCTAAAAAAATAGGGAGTTTAATAAAAAATGCGTTTAGTGTTATTGGGCTGCCCAGGGGCAGGAAAAGGCACGCAAGCTAAATTTATTGAAGAAAAATATGCTATTCCGCAAATTTCTACGGGAGATATTCTTCGTGCGGCAGTCAATGCCAAGACACCTTTTGGTCAGCAAGTGAAACAAACTATTGATGAAGGCGGACTTGTTTCAGATGATATTATGATTGAGTTAGTTAAAGAGCGTACGAGTCAAGCCGATTGTCAAAATGGGTTTTTATTAGATGGATTTCCGCGGACTATTCGCCAAGCGGAAAGTTTGTGGCAAAATAAAATTCATTTAGATTTTGTAATTGAAGTGAAAGTGCCTGATGATGAGCTGATTAAACGTTTAAGTGGACGACGGGTTCACCTGAAGTCTGGAAGAGTTTATCATGTATTATATAATCCACCTAAAAAAGCGGGAATAGATGATTTGACAGGGGAGACGCTTATTCAGCGTATTGATGACCAAGAAGAAACGGTACGCAATCGTTTAGCCATTTATCATCAACAAACAGAGCCCCTGGTTAAGTATTATAAAGACATGGATGAACATGGCCAACTACGTTATATTGAAATTGATGGCACGCAGTCTATGGATGCAGTCAAAAAAGAAATTTTTAATTATTTGGATGAAGATAGTGAAACTAAGTAATATTTTTTAAGGAGAAAAAATAATGGATAGCAATCATAAGTGGTTTTGGTCAATTGTATTAAGTCTTATTTGCAGTCTTGGTTTCATGGTCAATGCCTTTGCAGATGAAATTTCTTCAGACTCTCCGGTTGGGTATTGGAAAACCATTGATGATGTGACAGGTAAACCTAAAAGCATCGTGCAAATTTGGAAAACGGAAAATAATATTTTGATGGGAAGAGTCATTAAGGTTTTTGCTAAAAACACTACAGAAACTGTTCCTATTCTTTGCGCTGTTTGTAAAGGGGATAAGCATAATCAACCGATTGTTGGGATGGTTATTTTATCTGGATTACAGCCAAAAAAACACCAATGGATCAATGGACAAATTACTGATCCTGATAATGGCAAAACCTATAGTTGCGCCATGCGTACCTTAGAGCAAGGCAAAAAACTCAACGTCAGAGGTTATATTGGCTTGCCTTTATTAGGTCGATCCCAAGTGTGGGAGCGAGTGGATTTGATGTCAGGATAGTTTTTCCTTAAATTACAATAGGTTATTAGTGAAGCATTGTTTATATTTTTGATTGATATTTAGTCAAATAAAAGATAAAATAATGCTTCCTAAAACTATTTTTAAATGAGGAAAATATGTTAACTACGCGATCTACTATTCCTGAGCAAAAAGAAATTTATTTAAAACCGTTATTTGAAGACCATGTTGGAGATGGTAAGTTTGATGAATTTTTTGAAGCAGTTTATAAAAATGTACTTATCAAGAATACACACAATGATCAACTTACGAATGATTTACGCGACCTAGGATATTCTTCAAAAAATAGAATCGCCTTTTTAAAGTATCTTATTAATGAAAAAAAGCCGGATGAAAAGTTTTGTGAAGTAGTATGCGAAATACTAGACGAGAAGGGCTCTCGATTTGCTACATTTTTTAGAGGTAGTGGTGATTCTCTGGATGAAAAGTCAGTGAATCTACATCGTAAATTGTTATGTGCTAAGGTAATGGTTTATCTTCTAGAATCAGAGCAATCCATTGAGCTAGATGCTTATAATTTTTTCGTTAAATCTAAAGAACATTTAAAAAATTATATTCTTTCTTTACCGGCTAGCCAAGATGAAGAAGCTATTCGATTAATTGACTTAGCACTTGATAAGACCACTCGCTTAGGAAAATTTTTCTTTAAATCTCGTTCTGCTTTGTCTTTTCTTTCTGCTTTTAAAGCTAGTGCTAAAAAAGGTTGTTTGGATGAATTATTCAAGAATAAAGAAGAAAGACTTAAAAAAAATCCAACGCTAAACAGCAAGAGAGAAGATTCTTTACTGACAATTCCTGCACCAACGAGAGTTAATGTAAGCGAGTCAGGCATTGAGTTAAGAGTTAAATAAAAGGGGTAATTTAAAATTCAAGTCCAATGTGCTAGGATAGGCTAATATTAAAAAATGGAGAAAAGGGCGTGAATCATTACATCACAGAAAATTTAAAGCTTCGCAGCATTGTTTGGCCGGCTAACAATAGTACGATTAAACAAATAAGCTTAATTTTATTTGGAATACTATTACTAAGTATTTCAGCGCAAATAGTGATTCCTTTAGAACCCGTTCCCTTAACGCTGCAAAGCGTTACTGTGGTATTTTTAGGCATGTTATATGGCCCACGGTTGGGTGTGATCTCTGTTATGGGGTATTTATTAGCAGGTACAGTTGGATTACCGCTCTATGCAGAATTTTCAAGTGGGGCAGGGGTTTTGCTGGGTACAACTGCGGGTTATCTTTTTGGATTTATTCCGGCTGTTTTAATAGGTGGTTATTTGGCGCAATGCGGTTTTGCTCGCAATATCTTACTTGCTTTTATTTCGGCTTGTCTGAGTGCAAGTGTGATTTTCTTTTTTGGTATTTTAGTATTATCAAAATTCATCGGCATGCATCAAGCGATTTTAACGGGTCTCATGCCATTTGTTGCAACAGAAACTTTAAAAATGCTGGCAGTGAGTATTGTAATACCACGTTGCTGGAAAAAAGCATGAACATTTCTTTCAGGCCGCATCATTTTTTATGTGCATTAAGTTTTCGGGGTGAGGGTTATTCGCCGCAATTTATCGCTAATTTTTCTGGTATTATGCGCTATTTAAATTCATCTTCTGGAGAAAATGCTTTAATTAATGTGGTGGGCGTCACTGATTCTATTTGTGCACCTTGCCCTAGTAAACGTAACGATCATTGTATTTCACAAAAAAAAATTACAAATTTAGATAAAGCACATGCAGAAATATTAAATATTCAATCGGGTGATAAAATAAGCTGGAAGGATGCAAAACAACGCATTGCTGATCGAGTGACCTTAGAAAAATTTCATCAAGCGTGTGCTCCTTGTGAATGGAAAAAATTTGGCTGGTGTGAGGAAGTAATAAAAATTCATATAAATGCAAATTAAGGAAAATATATGGCGAATAATTCTGTTAAAACAATCCTGAATATGTATGATAGGAATATAGAAAATTTAAATGTTTTTCTACGCTATATTCAAGATTTATATCATAAGGAATGTAAAAATGACCTTGCTGTTTCAAATAGAACTAAAGCTAATTTACAAGAAGTATTGAAACAACGTCCCGCTATTCGAGATAAGTTAATTGAGTGTTTTATGCGAAATTTTCCTGGAAATCCTGCAAATTTTGCTTATTTTGCAAAAATAGCTTTAGGAAAATATAATGATCATATTCTTTCTGTCATCTTTGAGCCTTGCAATAATAAAATGACTACACTCCTTGATTTCTTAGATCCTATTGCAGACATGCCTATGCTTCAGTTAAAAACAAGATGGTATATCTTTTGTGCGGCTAAGGGTTGTTTATCTGAAGATGATGAGAAAGACGCAGTTAGCTTAAAAGAATATTTAACATTGTATATTAGTTCGTTACCACCAAAATATGATGAATTAGCAATAGAATTAATAGATTCTGCTTTAAATAAAGATACCCAATTGAAAAAAATTTTTGATACACAACGAGGGCTTTTTTCTACATCTGTATTTTCTAATAAAAAAATGTGTTTATCTGTGTTAGAACCTAACCTTTATGCTAGAAAAATTCGAGTCCGTAAAGAAGAAGAACAGGAGAGAGAAAAAGATGGTCAAAAAGGAACAGTAAAATTTTTCTATTCGCAACAAAATCCTACAACTTTCTGTTCGGAAAAAAATCCTACAACTAGAATAAAAGGCGGCCCTAAATTGATAGAAACATCGGGGTATTACCTAACAAAACGCTAACTAAAAAGTTTTGGGATGATGCAAAGGTGATAAAAGAAGCTCGTCTAGTAAGTAAGTTCTTAATTTGGGTGACACGCCCTAGTTTTGCGGAAGTAAATCTACAGTAGGTTGTTCAATGGGATCCAATCCATAATTTTTGTCAATCACAGTTGCAACACAAGAATCCGACCAGACATTAAGTGCTGTTTCTATCATATCAATCACTGTATAAAATGGCAGAATAATTCCCATCAAGACAATCGGCACACCCATTCCTGATAGTAAACTCGCACTTAAAAAGAAACATCCCATCGGTACGCCCGCATTACCGATAGCAGCAATAGTTGCCACAATAATCCAAATAAACATCACTGAGGATGTAATAACAACTCCATGGTTTTGCATTAAAAAAATAACGGTTGCAAAAATAAATGCAGCACAGCCATTCATGTTAATGCTAGTGCACAGCGGTAAAATAAAACGACTAATTTTAGGATTTAAATTTAAGTTTTTTTCAGCAGTATTAATCGTCACAGGTAAAGTGCCGGCAGAAGACTTTGAAAAAAACGCAACCGTTAAAGCAGGAAGCATTTTTTTCATTACCGTAAAAGGCTTTAATTTATTGATCTTTAACCAGATAGGTAAAATAATAAATCCTTGAATTAAATTAGCTAATACCACAACCATTAAATATTCGCCAATACCTGTGATATTAATGCCATTTTTCATTTGTACGATGGTAGATGTCACAAATCCATATAATCCAATCGGTAAAATAGCCACAATCCATTTGGTGATTACAAAAAATAAACCATGTAACCCTTTAAAAAAATGAATAACTGTTATTTTAGCTTCTTTTTCAGGAATAAAACGAATAGCAATGCCAACCATCAAACCAATTAATAATACGCTAATAACCTGATTATCAATAAAAGGCGCAAAAAAATTAACAGGAATTAACGAAGATAAATGCTGAATATAACTCATTTGCATGCCGACAAGTGGGGCTGCGTTGGCAGATATATTGACATTACTGGGTTGAATCACTAAATAAAGTAAGCAGCTCACCGTTGCTGCAATCATAGTGGTGCTAATAGTGTAAAGCAGAGCCTTGCGCCAAACACGTTTCATTTTTCCATTATTTTCATAGGAGGCTAAAGTGACAATAATAGATAAAGCAATAATAGGCATACTAATGCAGCGAAAAATTCTGACAAATATATCAGAAATTAATAAACCAACTGATTGCAGAATATGAATTCCAGAAAAACCGCTAAATAGCGCCAGAATAATCACGAATAAATAAACTAACAGCGGATTGTGACGCATTTTTTTTAAATAATCCATAGGGGTCTCTCTCTTATTATTAAGTCTATTAATAATGCAATAGAAAGTATTACATTGTTCTCAAAATGAATGATAATCTTTTTATTGAATACATATTGACAGATATCAAAGTTATATAATAAAGTCAAATGGTAAATTAAATACATTTTAGGTGTTCCATTACACGAGGATATTATATGCACAGCAATCAATCTCAGTCTTATCAAATAAGTGGTATACCAAATTTTAGTATTTGTGACGTTGAGACATTCTGAGCCTAAACTTACTTCATTAATTAAAAATAATTCTAAGCCATAACTGCTGCAAGACACGATACTTCCGGTAAATTTCATTACCGGAAGTATCGTTATAGTGCTAAATAACTCTAATTATTCTTATTTTTTATATAGTTAATACAATTTAAGCCATAACACAATCCTGCGTCTAACCTGTGTCTGAGATGCGATAATTATTTAATAAATATTTTTTTTAAAATTAAATTAAATTATGCTAAAATGGCGACTTATTACAAGTAACAGTAACAATTGTAATAATTTTACTAATTTTATATTTATTTAAGAAGGTTCAAATTTTATGGCAACACGTGAAAAAGGCACCGTTAAGTGGTTTAACAATAGCAAAGGATTTGGTTTTATTCAGCGCGATAAAGGTGATGATGTATTTGTGCATTATAAAGCAATCTCCGGCGGTGG
>JABDDD010000029.1 GCA_013287765.1 Gammaproteobacteria bacterium
TTGCGTGTCAAGGAACCCGGCAGGATGGACGCGCTTTTATTCTTGATGCGATTCATCAGGGTGCGCAGGCAATATTGATTGATTCTGATGATTTGATACAAATATCTTACGATATTCCAGTGATTTTCGTGCAAAATTTAAAAGAAAAATTAGCTGATATTGCGGCTCATTTTTATCAGTATCCGGCAAATGCATTACAAATAATTGGGGTCACAGGAACTAATGGAAAAACTTCTTGCGCGCATTTTATCGCGGGTTTATTGCATCAATTCCATGTAACGTGTGGTGTGATTGGCACGTTGGGTAATGGATTATATGGCGATATTCAACCTAGCAATTTAACCACACCTGATGCAATTAGTTTACAAAAAATCTTTGCTGATTTTAAACAGCATCATGCTAAATATGTTGCAATGGAAGTCTCTTCGCATAGTTTAGATCAGGGGCGGGTGAATCATGTGCCTTTTGAAGTGGGTATTTTTACTAATTTAACTCAGGATCATTTAGATTATCATGGTTCAATGCAAGCCTATGGTGCTGCAAAAAGAAAATTATTTGATAATATTTTTTTAAAACAAGCTGTTATTAATCTAGATGATCCATGGGGGGATGCATTAATCACTTCATTAATACCTTACAAAAAAATAATAGCCTATAGTTTAGAAAATAAAAAAACAATGGTTCCTACTGTTTTTGTAGAAAAATCAAAATTTTCTCAAGGTAAATTGCAGGCATCTATTATTACTCCATGGGGCACAGGTGAATTTGAAAGCGCTTTGGTTGGGCAATTTAATTTAAGTAATCTATTAGCAGTTTTGACCACGCTTTGTTTGTTAGACTTTCCCTTAAGTAAAGTACTTGCAGCGATCAGCCAATTACAACCCATCGCCGGTCGAATGCAATTATTAGGTGGTAGAAATAAAGCGCCGTTAGTGGTGGTTGATTATTCACATACGCCGGATGCTTTACAAAAAGCGTTAAACGCTTTAAGAGGGCAGACACAAGGTCGGTTATTTTGTGTATTTGGCTGTGGCGGAGAACGTGATAAAAGTAAACGGCCTATGATGGCGCAAATTGCCGAGCTTTATGCTGATAAAGTCTGGGTCACGGATGATAATCCACGTCATGAAGTATCTGAACAAATTATAGAAGATATTTTTCAAGGTTTTAAAATAAAAACAGCTGTAAAACGTCAACCAAATCGTGCAAAAGCCATTCAAGACGTTATACAATATGCAAGCGGCCAAGATTGTATTTTAATTGCTGGCAAGGGGGCGGAAGCGTATCAACAGATCAATGATCAGAAAATACCTTTTAGTGATGTAGAATACGTAAAATTTTATCTTAAAGAACGCTTTCATGAGGATTTTTAAATGCTATTGTGGCTCAGTCAATTATTAGCGCATTACTTTCACGTTTTTCATGTGGTGCAATATTTAACTTTGCGCGCTATTTTAGGTGCACTGACTGCACTCTTAGTTGCTTTATTAATTGGTCCTCTTATGATAAAGCACTTAAGTCAATTCAAATTAGGTCAAGTCGTCCGTAATGATGGCCCGCAAAGTCATTTATCTAAAACAGGTACACCGACGATGGGAGGGGCATTAGTATTAGTTGCGATTGCTTTGAGCACTTTGCTTTGGAGTGATTTATCCAGTCAATATGTTTGGTTAATATTAATAGTGACATTGGGATTTGGTGCGATTGGTTTATGGGATGATTATTTAAAATTAGTGCGAAAAAATAGTCGTGGTTTATCGGCGCGGCGTAAATATTTTTTTCAATCAGTCTTAGGATTATCGGCTGCTCTTTATTTATATTACACGGCAACTTTACCGATTGAAACAGAATTAATTTTTCCTTTTTTTAAATATGTATTAGTGCCACTGGGGCCTTTTTTTATTTTACTGACTTATCTTGTCATTGTCGGCACCAGTAATGCGGTGAATTTAACGGATGGCTTAGATGGTTTAGCTATTTTGCCAGCGGTGATGGTTGCAGCGGCTTTAGGTGTCTTTGCTTATTTAACCGGGAATGTCAATTTTGCTAATTATTTAATGATTCCTTATATTCCAGGCGCAGGAGAAGTCGTCGTATTTTGTGGTGCGATGGTGGGGGCGGGATTAGGTTTTCTTTGGTTTAATACTTATCCGGCACAGGTTTTTATGGGGGATGTGGGCGCATTAGCCTTGGGGGCAGCGCTTGGCTTGATTGCGGTGATTGTCCGTCAAGAATTAGTTTTATTACTAATGGGTGGTATTTTTGTATTAGAAACAGTCTCTGTTATTTTACAAGTTGCTTCATTTAAACTAACAGGTAAAAGAATTTTTCGTATGGCACCTATTCATCATCATTTTGAATTAAAAGGCTGGCCGGAGCCGCGAGTGATCGTTCGATTTTGGATAATTACATTTGTATTAGTTCTTTGCGGTCTTGCCACTTTAAAATTGCGATAATAGAATTGGAATAGGACAATTATGCAAAAAGATTTATATGTAATAGTGGGATTAGGTTTAACAGGATTATCTTGTGCCCGATATTTAGCAAGTCAACATATTCCTTTTGCAGTAAATGACACGCGAGACAATCCACCACTGTTAGCGCAGTTTAGAGAAACTTTTCCTGATCAATCTATTGTATTAGGGAAATTAGATGAATCTTTATTAGAAAATGCAAGTGGGCTGATTGTCAGTCCTGGGGTATCTATTAAAAATCCGCTGATTGCTAAACAAATAGCAAGAGGTATTGAAGTGATTGGCGATATTGAATTATTTGCTAGAATGAAAAAAGCACCTGTTATTGCGATCACTGGCACCAATGCCAAAAGTACTGTGACAACGTTAGTTGGAGAAATGGCTATTCAATCGGGTTTAAATACAGCGGTGGGTGGTAATTTAGGGATTCCCGTATTAGATTTTGTTTTACAAAAAAAAGCAGCGGAATTATTCGTCTTAGAATTATCTAGTTTTCAATTAGAAACCACTTATTCTTTGGCACCTGAAGTTGCCACTGTTTTGAATATAACACCTGATCACATGGATCGCTATACGACTCTTGCCGAGTATGCCACTGCCAAAAAAAATGTTTATAAAAATTGTTCGGTTGCTGTTTGTAATCGAGATGATATTTTAACAGATTGTGGTTTGGATTTTCAAAAACAGAAGTTACATTTTACTTTGAAGCAACCCCAGCAAAATGAATTTGGATTAATTCAAAAAAAACGAGATATTTATTTAGCGCTAGAAGATCAACTGTTAATGCCGGTTGCAGAATTACCTATTTTAGGTCGTCATTATCAAGCCAATGCACTAGCAGCGCTTGCGATTGGCCATGGTTATGGTTTTTCTCTTAACTCTATGATTGACGCATTAAAAAAATTTAAAGGTTTGCCTCATCGCTGCCAATTGGTTTCGATTCTAAAAGGTGTTTTTTGGTATAACGATTCTAAAGGGACAAATGTTGGCGCAACGCTTGCAGCGATTGAAGGGTTAGGCGCAGATATGCAGGGTAAAATGATTTTAATTGCAGGTGGTGTGAGTAAAAATGCAGACTTTTCACCCTTGATTCCTGTGGTGCAAAAATATATAAAAGTCATGATATTAATGGGTGAAGCAGCTCCTCTTTTAGAAGATATTTTTGGTCAATATGTCAAAATCTATTTTGTTAAATCAATGGCAGAAGCTGTTAATTTAGCTGAGAGTATTTCTAAGGCACCTGATATAGTTTTATTATCTCCAGCTTGTGCAAGTTTGGATATGTTTAAAAACTTTGAGCACAGGGGAGAAGTTTTCATGCAGAGTGTGAGTGAATTAAAAAATTAAGGATTGATGGTTAAAATATAAAACGGTTATTTATTTTTTCTGTCGATCACCTGATTTAACTTAATTTTTTTACCGTTTTTTTATGCAATTCTGCTTTTATGTTGTCATCTGCATCAGAGCTTTCTAAGACTTTAGCTTGTTCTTCTTCGTTTAAATAAGGGAGCAATACTTGTAAAGCAGCTTTATTTCTTAACGCTATGTCTAGAGCAGTTATACCACCCGCATTTTTACGAGAAATAGCGCCAGGGTCTTTTTGAATAATAAAAGCAATTAAATCAAGTTTAGATTGTGCAATTGCACAGTGTAATAAAGGACTTTTGTAAATAGGGTGAGGAATAGAAAAGATAATTTCTTTAGTAAAACGGCGTAATAAGTCTTGTAATAAATTAATTTGTTTTTCTTCAGATGGAATAGTATCAAGTATATGTAAGTTTAAATCATGTTCTGGAGAAAGTTTTTTCTCTAATACGAGAAGGTTAATTATTTTATCATTACCACCCAGTAAAGCATAGTCTAAAAGAGAATATCCTTTTTTATCTTTGTGGTGAAGGTTTACTTTTTCTTCTATTAAAGTTTTCACAATATTATATTTACCATTGAATGCAGCATGCATAATAGCAGTGGTATCACTTGCTGTACCCATTATTTTAGGAATAAAATTAAGATTTAAGTCTACTTTATATTCTTTCGCAAGCTTTATTGCTTGTCTAACGAGGTTCTCATCATTGGCAAGAGTAAGCATCGAAGCTGGGTTTTGTAAATCGTCTTGAATAGACGCAGCAAAATAAATGGTTTTCATGAGTTCTCGGCAGATAAAATATTTTTTTTCAATGTCACTTAATTTTAAAAAATCAACCCAGGGTCCTGTTTTTTCTAATTCGTCTGGCTTACACATGTTTTCTGCAGAGCGTAACATTTTGGAAGTGATAGGTTCACCAGTTTTTTTTGAAGTTGCCGACATTCCTGCATATAGATAATCCCAAGGAGTTCTACGCATAATATCTTTAACGTAAGAAATTGTCTCCTCACGTTGTAAGTTGCATTGAAGATAGTAATGAAAAACTACATAAAAAAACTCTTGGAGTCTAAAGCTTGTCTCATTAAAAACAGAGTTACCAAGAAACATTAATCCGTCTTTATCTTTTTTGCAAGAACCAGCAGAAAGAAATTCAGTATTTAAATGAAAATGCGTAGTATATAATGTTTTTTTGTGATTTCGTTTATTGATATTATCTCCATTTCTATGTACCACACCACGCAACCCATGTGCAGGCGCTTCTGCAACTTGGTCTAATGGATATTTAGCCTCTTTGATCAGCTTTTCAGTTTCTCTACGATTTTGCACATCGTCAAACGTTTCTACTTTCTCTTTTCTTAATACCGTTGGTGTATAGTATCGATATATTTTTTGAGTATCTTTATCAATATAATCTATATAAATAAATCTTTGCCCAATCACTCCTTGTTCTAACATTTTAATGGACTCTTCATCAATGATAAAACTCTCATCAGTTACTTTAAAATCTAGGATAAATTCAAATAGTTTTTTATTGATTTCAGAGATTTTTTTTGAAGGGGAAGAATTTTTAAAAAAAGGTAACATATCATATTCCTCGTTAATTATGATTTGATACTGTATATTTATACTCTAATAGTATTATTTTAGCACAAGTAAGGTAAATGTTTTATCTTATTGGTTTCCTATAGAATCAAACACTTATTTCGATCTATTTGAAAATTAATAGGAAAAAATGTTGACGAATTTTTTAATATAATTTTTGAAAATGAAGCATTTTAAGCTTATCTTAAGCTTATCTTAAGGGTTCTTTAATAATAAATTGATAAAGTTTATCTCTATTATTCATTTTGAGATAAATATTTATGCTATCTTTTGGCCAGCAAGGTATCAAAAACCTAATTAAAAAATACACCCCAAAAGAAAAAGAAAAGAAAATTGATGAAAAAATTAGTAGAATTCTTGAAATATTGCATTCTCATCAAATGAAAAAACCAGCAATTGCCTATGCAATTGCAAAAGCAGATGAAATATCTGGTGATTTAAATCTTAAAATTAGTTTATTTACCGCTTTGCTTGATGTAGAAAATGCTAGAGCCTTTACCCTACTACAACAACAAAATGCACTAACACCAGAGAATTTATTATTATTAACTTCTCAAAATACATTATTTATTCAAAGTGTTAATGCCTGTTCTGATGATTTTTTTAAGAAAATAGCAGAACAATGGAAAAAAAATATAGAAATAGCCGATCTAAACTCTGTTTTTAAGCAAAAAGAATTGCTGATTTTGGACTTGTTTCAAAGAAAAATCCTAACTAAAAATGCATTGTCTATATTAAGTTCAGATTATGTTACCCAAGAAGAGTGTGAAAGTTTTATAAATGCAATTAGTTTAAAGCCAGTCACCTCTCCCTCTCCTACTGCTGCATCCCCTGCATCAACTGATAAAAGTTCTGAATCTTACTCGGCTATTTCTTCTCCTTCTCTTTCTTCTACTGCCAGTACTGTGTCGGTTTTAAGTGAAGAAACTAAAGAAATCTCTAGTGAATCACATAAAAATTTAATCGATAAAGCGTTATTAAATTACTTTAAAAGTATTATTACAAAGACACAATTTGAAAAGGCATTGGCTATTTATAATAAACAAAAACATCCATCTTCTCATCCAGATACGGATGTTATTATTTTTACTTTAACTCGTCATTTTAATCAGGCACATGATGTTTATTTATGTAATAAAAAAGACTGGGATCATCTTTTTAATCCATTAAATCGAACAGCATTTGTTAAATATTTTTTAGGAGATCATAGGGCTTTTGGCAAAGCTTTGTTACAAGAAGCAATTACTCCTAAAGCAACCTCTAACCTTACTTTAAAATAAAAATAATAAAAAATTTCTTTTCTGTCCCAAGCAATTTCTATACAATTTCAATAGTGTTCCCTTATGGATACAGGCCATGCTAGATCGCGCGACTGCGCGGCGTCAGATGACGCCGCCTATGCCCTATGATAAATGGTTAATTTTGACAGTGGCTATTTTGGCCGGTGTTGGATTATTAATGGTGACTTCAGCCTCTATTGAAATTTCTGATCAAAAGCTTCATCAGCCTTTTTATTATTTTTATCGGCAATTAATTGGAATTGTCTTGGGCATTTTAACCGGCAGTCTTGTGGTACAGTTTGAAATTGCTAATTGGAGAAAAATAGATCATTATCTGTTGGGCGCTACGTTGTTACTCTTAGTTTTAGTATTGGTGCCAGGGGTAGGTCATGCTGTTAATGGTAGCATGAGATGGATTGGATATGGGCCTTTTCGCATGCAAGTCTCAGAAATTGCTAAATTGATGATGGTGATTTACATGGCGAGTTACTTAGTTAAAAATCATCGTGCGATTAAAACCCGTCTGAGTGTTTTTTTAAAGCCTATCGGTTTGTTGGTACTGATTAGTGTATTACTGCTAGCAGAACCTGATTTTGGAGCTGCAGCTGTTATTATTGCCACTGTATTGGGCATGATGTTTTTGGCTGGGATGCGTATCCAACATTTTTTATTGTTATTATTAAGCATGCTGGTTGCTTTAGGTACTTTAGCTATTTCAGAACCTTATCGATTAGTTCGTTTGACAACTTTTTTAAACCCATGGGCCAACCCATTTAATAGTGGTTATCAATTAACGCAATCTTTAATTGCCTTTGGTCGAGGAGGATGGTTTGGCGTGGGTTTAGGCAGAAGTTTGCAAAAACTTTTTTATCTGCCAGAAGCACATACCGATTTTTTATTTGCCGTGATTGCAGAAGAGTTAGGATTAATTGGCGTGTTAGTGATTATGGCTTTATTCACATTTTTAGTCTTACGGATTTTTTGGATTGGTAAACAAGCACAAGCACTTGGGCGACATTTAGCAGGTTTTATGGCTTATGGGTTTGGTTTATGGATTGCAATACAGTTTATGATTAGTATTGGGGTTAATTCAGGTATATTGCCGACTAAAGGATTAACGCTCCCTTTAGTGAGCTATGGCGGCAGTAGTATGTTAATTAGTTGTGTGGTTATTGCGTTATTATTGCGAATTGATTATGAAAATCGCATGATTTTGCTAGGATTACGAGATGCCTAAATTAAAACAAGCATCAAAACAAGTATTAAAGCGAGAATTAAAACGAGTCTTAATTATGGCAGGCGGTACGGGCGGGCATGTCTTCCCAGGATTGGCTGTTGCAGATTATTTTAAAACACAAAATATTGAAGTCAATTGGTTAGGCACCCATCAAGGTCTAGAATCGCACTTGGTGCCAGAGGCTAATATTCCGTTGCATTTCATCACAATTAGCGGGGTACGTGGTAAAGGATGGAAAGCTATTTTATTGGCGCCATTTAAAATACTATTGGCAATCGCGCAGGCGATTAAAGTGATACGAGTATTGAAACCCGATGTTATTATTGGCATGGGTGGATTTGTCAGTGGGCCTGGAGGGGTTGCCAGTTTTATCCTGGGTAAAAAATTAGTGATTCATGAGCAAAACGCTAAATCAGGCATGACCAATCAATGGTTGGCTAAGATTGCAACTAAAGTATTGACGGGATTTCCAGATACTTTTTCTCATAATAAAAAATCCATCACCATCGGCAATCCTATTCGCCAAAAAATTGCTGCTTTTTCTTCACCATTACAGCGTTTATCTAATCTTGAACCTCGTTTATTAGTGATCGGTGGTAGTTTAGGTGCGCAATCGTTTAATACGTTATTGCCGCAAGCACTGGCTTTATTAACCAACGAACAAAGACCCAGTGTTTGGCATCAAACGGGCGAAAAACATTATGCACCGACTGTCAAGCTTTACCAAGAGGCGGGTATTGACGCACGCATTGAGCCTTTTATTCAGCAGATGGATCAAGCGTATGCTTGGGCAAATATGGTATTATGCCGAGCGGGTGCCTTAACGATTGCAGAATTATGCGCTGCTGGATTAGGGGCTATTTTAGTGCCTTATCCTTATGCGGTTGATGATCACCAAACAGCGAATGCGCATTTTATGGTGAAACAAAAGGCGGCTTTTTTAATACAGCAATCCCAATTAACCGCTGCTTTATTAGCAGAAATATTAAAAGAACTCTGTGCATCGGCTGATAAACGATTGCAGATGGCAAACGCGGCTTATCAACTACGCATTATTGATGCGACTCAAAAAGTATTGACTATTTGTAAGGAGATTTACACTTGAGCTGGACATTTGAAATGGGACGAGTCAAACACCTTCATTTTGTGGGTATTGGCGGTGTCGGAATGGCGGGGATCGCTGAAGTATTATTAAGTCAAGGTTATCGTGTATCAGGTTCTGATCTTGCCGATAATGCTTTGACTAAGCGTTTAAGCTCGATTGGGGCTGAGATTTACCAAGGTCATGCTGTTAGTCATATCAAAAATGCGGATGTGCTTGTGCGTTCTTCTGCAATTTGTGAAGACAATGTTGAATTAATTGCTGCACGTGAATTACATATTCCAATCGTAGCACGCGCTGAAATGTTAGGTGAATTAATGCGTTTTCGCTATGGTATTGCAATTGCGGGTACCCATGGTAAAACCACGACGACGAGTTTAATCACCTGTATTTTAGCAGAAGAGGGCATTGATCCTACTTTTGTGATTGGTGGTCGCTTAAATAGCGCAGGGAGTAATGCGCGTTTGGGTACAGGCAGATATTTGGTTGCAGAGGCCGATGAAAGTGATGCGTCTTTTTTACATTTAAAACCGATGCTTTCTGTGGTGACTAATATTGATGCGGATCATATGGGTACGTATCATGATAGTTTTGCTGAATTACGTCAGGCTTTTATGCATTTTTTACATCGACTGCCTTTTTATGGGTTGGCAGTACTTTGTATGGATGATCCTGAAATAAGAGGCATTTTATCAGATGTGTCACGTCCTATTCTTACCTATGGATTAGAAGAAGAAGCTGATTATCGTGCGACTTTATTATTACAAAAAGGCACTAAAACACATTTTGTCGCTGTTCGTCCACAAGGAAAATTAGAAATTACCCTAAATTTACCTGGGAAACATAATGTGTTAAATGCGATGGCCGCGATTGCTGTTGCAACAGAACTTAAAATTTCCGATCAAGCGATTCAACGAGCACTGGAAAACTTTGCAGGCATTGCCAGACGATTTCAAATTTATGGCGATTTTCCTCTAAAGACATTTGGTAGTGTGACTTTAATCGATGACTATGGTCATCATCCACGGGAAATTGCAGCGACTATTCAAGCTGCTCGTCAAAGCTGGCCGGATCGTCGTTTTGTGATGGTGTATCAACCTCATCGTTACACACGGACACGAGATTTATTCAAAGAATTTAGTCAGGTTTTATCAAATCCGGATGTATTGATTTTGTTGGATATTTATTCAGCAGGTGAGTCTCCTATTGCAGGGGCGGATGGAATGGCATTATGCCAAGCCATCAAAGAACTTGGACAAGTTCAGCCCCTATTTGTGGAGCAACATGCAGCACTGGCAGGTGTTTTGCAAAATATTTTACAAGAGGGGGATATTTTATTAATGCAAGGAGCAGGTAATATTGGTGTGATTGCAGCACATTTAGCAGCAACCAATTTACAAGAATCAGTGTTGCAATCTTTTTCAAATTCAAATTCAAAAGAGATGTCATGATGACGTTTGACGGATTTAAAAATTTACGTGGACGTTTGATGCAAAATGCCCTTCTTGCTGAGTATACTTCTTTTCGAGTCGGCGGTCCTGCAGATATTTTATTTACACCTGCTGACATGGATGATCTTGTTACTTTTTTACAATTATTACCGCCTGATATGCCGTTATTATGGCTGGGATTGGGAAGCAATGTTTTAGTGCGTGATGGTGGAATTGAAGGCGCTGTGATTGTGACCCAAGGCGCTATGCATGATATTTCTATACAAAATGATTTGTTAGTGCGAGCAGAAGCAGGTGTTTCTTGTGCGCAGATTGCACGTTTTACCGCGCGTTTGGGATTAACGGGTTTAGAATTTATGGCGGGTATCCCAGGAACCGTGGGTGGTGCTTTAGCGATGAATGCAGGCTGTCATAATAGCGAGACTTGGCAGCATTTATCTCAAGTTGAAATGATCAATCGGCAAGGTAAAAAATATTTGCGACTAGCTTGCAATTTTGAAGTCGGTTATCGTCGAGTGAATCGACAAGTGGATGAATGGTTTGTGGCAGGTTATTTTCAATTACAATTAGGAGAAAAAACGCGCTCTTTAAATGATATTCGTGTATTATTAGAAAAGAGAAATGCGACCCAGCCGACGGGATTACCCAATTGTGGATCGGTGTTTCGTAATCCACCCGGTCAATTCGCTGGTCACTTGATAGAACAATCGGGATTAAAAAATTGGACAATTGGTGGGGCAAGCGTGTCGGCAAAACACGCCAATTTTATTATTAATGAAGGGAATGCAACAGCAGCTGATATTGAAGACTTGATACTACATGTTTCTGCCACGGTGCAAGCAAAACATGGCGTGCATTTAATTCCAGAAGTGTGTATCATCGGAAAAAAAGCAGCTTCAAGGTAGACAAGGATGATGATTACCCAAGTGATGAAGCGCTACAAAGATTTTAAATTTTCCTGCCGTCATGCAGTGAAAGCGCTTTGTTTTTTTACTTTTTTATTTCTGTTTGGTTTTGCGTATCATTTAGTGGTATCGGTTCGTTATTTTCCTATTCAAGAAGTTAAAATCGTTGGTGGCCAACATATTGATCATCGAGAAATACAACAATTATTGCTGCCGCTAGTCAAAAAAGGATTCTTTAAAGTAGACGTTGATTTAATTCGTGAACGCTTATTACAATTTCCGTGGGTCGCTGATGCTTTCGTGCGCCGAGTATGGCCGAATGAAATTATT
The DNA here is from genome assembly GCA_013287765.1 of Gammaproteobacteria bacterium. GTDB lineage: Bacteria > Pseudomonadota > Gammaproteobacteria > DSM-16500 > DSM-16500 > JABDDD01. The sequence goes on from JABDDD010000029.1 coordinate 11,748, forward strand.
GTGCGATTAACCGAAAAAAATGCATTAGCGCGCTGGAATAATGATAGTTTATTAAGTACCAAAGGTGAAATTTTCTCACCCATTGCCACTAGTTTTCCCTTAGGATTACCACAATTTTTAGGCCCTTTAGGCGAACAAATGGAAATGTTAAATTATTATGCAACTATTAATATTATTTTAAAGAAATTACATTTTAAGATTATTCAATTTGAATTAACGCAGGCGGGTGCTTGGCAGATGACTTTTTCAAATGGAATTAAGCTAAATGTAGGTTATAAAGATATCTTGACTCGTATCAATCATTTTGTGAGAGTGTATCCTGTGATTATTGGTGATAGAGCACAAGAGGTAGATTATGTTGATTTGCGTTACGCAAATGGGCTAGCGGTGCGTTGGAAAACAATTACTTAAATTGGAAAGAGACATTATGGCAAAAAAGCCAAATAAAGATTTAATGGTAGGGATTGACATTGGAACTTCTAAAGTGGTCGCAATTGTGGGTGAAGCGATTGATGGGAAATTAAATATTATTGGATTAGGCTCTCATCCTTCTTCTGGATTGAAGCGGGGTGTCGTCGTTAATATTGATTCGACCGTACAATCTATTCAACGAGCAGTTGAAGAAGCGGAATTAATGGCGGGTTGTCAGATTTACTCAGCTTTTACGGGTATTGCCGGTAGTCATATTCGAAGTATTAACTCGCACGGAATTGTGGCTATTCGCGATACCGAAGTGACACAAATGGATATTGATCGTGTGATTGATGCAGCAAAAGCGGTGGCGATTCCTGCTGATCAAAAAATTCTACATATTTTGCCGCAAGAATTTATTATTGATCATCAAGATTCTATTCGTGAGCCAATTGGGATGTCAGGTGTTAGGCTTGAAGCCAAAGTCCATATTGTCACAGGTGCGGTGGCTGCTGCACAAAATATTGTAAAATGTTTAAAACGTTGCGGTTTGACCGCCAGTGATATTGTGCTTGAGCAATTTGCCTCTAGCCAATCGATTCTAACTGAAGATGAAAAAGAGTTGGGCGTTTGTTTAATTGATATTGGTGGTGGGACGACAGATATTGCTATTTTTACCAATGGTGCGATTCGTTATACGGCAGTGATTCCAATAGCTGGAGATCAAGTGACTAATGATATCGCCATTGCTTTAAGAACTCCTGCACGCAATGCAGAAGATATTAAAATTAAATATGCTTGTGCTTTACAAGAAATTGCCGATGTGAATCACATGATTGATGTCACCTCTTCACATGATCGATCGGCTCGTCGTTTATCCAAAAGTGCTTTAGCAGAAGTTGTTGAGGCGCGTTATGAAGAGTTATTTACATTAGCTGCAGCTGAAATCAATCGCAGTGGTCTGAAACATGCGATGTCTGCCGGTATTGTTTTAACGGGGGGCGCATCAAAAGTAGAAGGGGCAGCAGAACTAGCAGAACGTATTTTTCAAATCCCCGTTCGCATTGGTGCGCCACAACATGTAACAGGTTTGCAAGAAGTGATCCATAATCCGATTTATGCAACAGGGGTTGGTTTGTTATTATATGGCATGCAGCAACGCGATAATAATCGTGAAGGTTTAACGCAAACTAGTTTAAAAGGTTTATGGGGAAGAATGAAAAGCTGGTTTCAAAGCTGAGTTTAATATATCCTCCTCACTTTTTTATATCAAGGAGAAATAAGGGTGAGGAGTACACAATAATGTCGATTATCAAGGAGCCATAACATGTTTGAATTAGCAGAAACCATTCCACAAAATGCGGTCATTAAAGTTGTCGGTGTCGGCGGTGGGGGTGGTAATGCAATTGAGCATATGATGACGGCAGCCATTGAAGGCGTTGAGTTTATCTGCGCCAATACCGATGCGCAAGCCTTGAAAAAATCATCAGCCAATACATTAATTCAATTAGGCGAGGGTATTACTCGCGGCTTGGGCGCGGGTGCGAATCCAGAGATTGGCCGTCAATCTGCGGAAGAAGATCGCGAAAAAATCAAAGCAGTCTTAACGGGCGCTGATATGGTTTTTATCACAGCAGGGATGGGAGGTGGCACAGGGACAGGGGCTGCGCCTATTTTTGCGCAAGTGGCGAAAGAGTTGGGTATTTTAACGGTTGCTGTGACGACTAAGCCTTTTACCTTTGAAGGTCGCGTGCGGATGCAAGTGGCAGAACAAGGTATTGCCAATTTAACACAATATGTCGATTCTTTGATTACTATTCCTAATAATAAACTTTTAACAGTGTTAGGAAAAAATGTGACTTTGGTGAATGCATTTAAAGCAGCGAATGATGTATTACGTGGTGCGGTGCAGGGGATTGCTGAGTTAATTACTCGACCGGGATTAATTAATGTTGATTTTGCCGATGTTCGCACTGTTATGTCTGAAATGGGCATGGCGATGATGGGGACAGGGGTTGCCTCCGGTGAAAATCGTGCCCGTTTGGCAGCGGAAGCTGCGATCTCAAGTCCCTTATTAGAAGATGTTGATATGACGGGGGCAAGAGGTGTTTTAGTGAATATTACCGCTGGCATGGATATGTCAATTGGTGAATTTGAAGAAGTCGGAGATTCCATCAAAAATATTACCTCAGAAGGTGCAACAGTTGTAGTGGGTACGGTTATTGATCCTGAATTGCGTGATGAAGTCAGAGTCACAGTTATTGTGACTGGATTAGGTCGCAAGCAACCGACTGGTACGGGTAGTTCGCGTCCTGATGCAGCAGGCAACACTAAAACAGAAGATTCATTTGATTATCATCAATTGGACAAACCGGCCATCATGCGTAAACATACGCCTATTATAAATAACCCGACTTCGACCAAAACAACAGCAGAAATTCAAGCAGCTGCGAAACCGGCGGTTCATATACAACATCATCAAGAATTTGATTATTTAGATATTCCTGCTTTTTTGAGGCGTAAAGAAGAGCTAGTGGATTAATATTATTTCTGCAGGACAGGCAGGCCGTAATATTTTTCTATTGGATCAAAGTCACGATCATTATGTAAAAGGGCTGTATTATTTTCAATAACAATGGCAGCAATCATACAGTCCAAAGTTTTTCTGATCGTGATTCCTCGGGAGCGCAGATGACTAAAAATATCGGCGGCTAAAATAAATGTGGGACGTGTCATATCTAAAAAAACAATATGATTTAAGTTATCTTCAACTAGTTGTTTTTCTTTTTTAGTTTTTATACCTTGTAAAATTTCAGTAAGAATAATGCCGCAAGTGCATAATTCATCGCGTTTTTCTAGTATTTTTACAAGTTGAGTCACATGAGGTAAGTTGCGGCCTGCAAAAAAATCTATCCATACAGTCGTGTCGATTAGAATCACAACTTATCTTCCTTCACGTGAAGAGGTTAAGTCCCCTTCCCAATGAATTTTTCCTTTTAATTTTAATAAATTATGCTGTTTTTCATGCCGTATTAATTCACGCAAAGCATAATCGATTAAATACCTTTTTGTTTTTATTTTGGTTAATTTCAAGGCTGTTTTTACTAGTTTTTCATCAAGTACAATATTTGTTCTAGCCATAATGATTGTATTATCCTACAAAAAATAAAGAATATATACACATAATATCAAAATTTATGTGTATATTCTATTTTATAGGAATTATAAATTATAAAGGTAAATAATGATGATGCCGCCTAAGCGTTCGTAGGCCATCAGGAAGAGTTAGTAGACTAAATAAATACTTATTTATCAAGAAGATTAATCTATAATAAAGGAAAGGCTACTTTTTTTTATTAACTCTATTGCTTAATAAACTTCTTTTAGTTAAAGTGGATGTTAATAAACGAAAAGGCCGTTTTCTTTATTATAGAGGTTAAAATGACAGCATTTCCAGAGCGAGTAGGTGAGTCTATCAAGTGTGCAGTGACGGGTGAAAGTTATGATTCTTATGTGCCTAAGGCCTTACCGCCCATACCAGCTATTGAGATGGAAAAACTCTATTCTTTATTAGACCGAGCAAATATTGCACTTGGTCGTCTGGATGGATTAAGTATTATTTTGCCTGATCCTTCTTTATTTTTATATATGTATATCAGGAAAGAAGCGGTTTTATCCTCACAAATTGAAGGGACACAATCCTCTCTCTCTGATCTCTTGTTATATGAGAACAATGATGTGGCTTATGTACCCAATAAGGATGTCGTCGAAGTTTCAAATTATGTTGCTGCAATGGAGCATGGCTTAAAACGAATTCAAGGCGGCTTTCCTTTGTCACTGCGTTTAATTCGGGAGATGCATGAGGTATTGTTAAGTAAAGGTCGCGGTAGCTCAAAACAACCTGGTGAATTTCGCCGCTCCCAGAATTGGATCGGCGGTACACGGCCTGGCAATGCAAAATTCGTTCCTGCTCCGCCTGAAATAGTGATGGACTTGTTAAGTTCGATGGAGAAATTTCTGCATGATGAAACCATCACGTTGCCTACGTTAATTAAAGCAGCACTTGTACATCATCAATTTGAAACAATCCACCCATTTTTAGATGGTAATGGACGCTTAGGCCGTTTGTTAATTACTTTTATTTTGTGTGTAGAAGGTATTATGCGCGAACCTATGCTTTATCTTAGTTTATATTTCAAAACTCATCGACAAGCGTATTATGATCATTTGCAATTAGTTCGCGAAACAGGTGACTGGGAAGAATGGATTCAATTTTTTTTAAAAGGAGTTATTGAAACAGCAAACCAAGCGATAGAAACAGCGCAGACAATTTTACAGCTATTTGCTGAAGATCGTAAAAATATAGAAGCTATTGGTAAATCTTCAGCGTCTATGTTAATAGTTTATAGCTATTTACAAAAACATCCTATTACAGATGCGAAAAAAGTGGTTGAGCATTGTCAGGTGACATTACCTACTGCTAATAAATCACTGCATCATTTGGTTGAACTTGGCATTGTTAAAGAGATCACAGGTAAAATCCGTAATAAAATTTATGTTTATCACAAATATTTAGATGTTTTAAGTGAAGGGGCGAGGCCGATAAATGAATTATAATATTATAATGGTAAATAATGATAAGGATCGGTTGCAATATCTAACCAATGCTTAATTTGTGGGTCATTGGGTTTTAAACTTAGGGCTTGTTTAAAAGCAGCTTCTGCTGGTACGTAATCTAATTTAGCTAAATATAATTTTCCTAAAATAACTAATGCATCGATATTATTAGGATCAGAAGCTAATTGGCGCTTTAAACGGGCAATCATGCCATTGATACCGCCCAAGCGTTCGTAGGCCATCATGAATTCATATTGTTTCTCACCAAAACGGTACCAGGATTTAAGCTGGCTTGCATTGCCGTAAAATTGATATCCGCTTATGCTTAAAATAATTAATAAAAAAGCCAAAATAAAAAATGAATAGATTGATATATTATTTTTATTTCTGTAATAAAAAATACTAACAAGCCCTATTGCTGTTAGTAACATTAAAGCTAATAATAAATAAAATAGCGCAAGCATTTTTTTAATCCTTGATAGTATTTCTTATATAATATATTAAAAAACTAATCATAGTGATTAGCAATATAAAAGGTCCTAACCATAAGACTATTGTACTCAAGCTTAACGGGGGACGATATAGAATAAAGTTACCAAATCGAGCTTTTAAATAAGCAATAATAGCTTGATCAGATTGACCTTGTTTAATTTGTAAATAAATTTGTTGGCGTAAATCACTGGCTAAGGGTGCATTGGATTCGCTTAAATTTTGATTTTGACAGACTAAGCAGCGAAGTTCTGTGGTTAGGCTTTTAAAACGGTTAGTATCATTAGGATTGTTAAAGGGATAAATATCTGTGGCAAATGATTTTAAAGATAAAAAAAGCATAAAAAAAAGAATTATTAATTTTTTTATGGTGCTCATGTCCTTTCCTTTTGAATTTTTTTAATTAAAGGCCATAATTCTCTATCCCATTTTTCTTGAGTCAAAGATCCTATCACTTTGTAACGCACAATCCCTTGTTGATCAATTAAAAATGTTTCAGGTGTGCCATATACACCCCAATCAATAGCCGATAGCCCCTGTTGATCGACAACAATGATTTGATAAGGATTTCCATACTCTGCTAACCATTTTTTAGCGTTAGTTAAATCATCTTTATAATTAAAACCATATAAAATAATATCAGTATTTTTGGCTAATTTAATTAAAAATTCATGCTCATCTGCGCAAGTAGTACACCAACTTGCCCAGACATTTAAAAGAGTAATATGATGCAAGAAATCATGATTTGTCACTATTTTTTTTGGATTATCAAGCGTTGGTAAAGCAAATAAAGGCGCTGGTTTGTTAATTAATGGGGAGGGAATAATATCAGGATGCAAATTCAAACCTTTGAACAGAAAAAAAATAATAATAAAAAAAATCCCTAATGGCAATATTTTTAATATTTTCATGCATTGATTTCCTTTTCTATTTCTTTATGAGGCCAGATATAATTTAAAAGAGTGATTAATCCGCCTAATAACAGCATAAAGCCACCGAACCAAATCCATCGCACGCAAGGTTTATAATAAATCCGCACTATCCAAGCACCATTAGCTGTCACACCGCCTAATGCGACATAAATATCTCTAAATGCATTATATAAAATACCAGGCTTACTAAGCGTTTGTTCATGACTTTTGTAAACACGCTGTTCGGCAAATAAAAGATTACTTTTTCCTTTATTTTTTTGTACGGTAAAGCTTACAAGCAAACTTTGATAATTCTTAGTATTTTCTTTTTGTAAATCTTTAAAAGAAAATCGATAACCAGCAAGCGTCACTATTTCGTTGGTCGCAATTGTTACCTGTCGTTCTTCACTGTAAGATTTATTAATAGTAATACCAAGCGTCATAATCGCAATACCAAGATGTGCAATAATCATAGAATAATATTTTAAATTAAGATGCTGATGGTTTTTCCATAGCTGCAAAACAAATTGTAAAGTTGAAATAATAATCCAAATGCCAATTGAAATACCAATTGAGGCTAATAATTTCCATTGAAAACCTAATAAAATAGGGATTAAAAAGCCTAATATTAAACTTGAAAATAAACTAAAACCGCATTTTTTCCATAAATAAGCCAGACGATGTTCGCCCCAATGAACATATGGCGCGATCGCCATTAATATTAATAAAGGTAAAATAATAGGTAAAAAAACTGTATTAAAATACGGTTCGCCCACGGATATTTTATCACTATCTAAAGCATCTAAAATAATAGGATAAAGGGTTCCTAATAAAATAGTCGCCATTGCTGTTAGTAAAAACACGCTATTTAATAATAAAAAAGTTTCACGTGACAATAATTGAAAACGCGGTGCGACATAAAAAAATTTAATGCGAAATGCATATAAAGTGAGAGCGCCACCCATAATCAAGGCTAAATAACCCAATAAAAATAATCCCCGTGTTGGATCACTTGCAAAAGCATGCACGGAAATTAATACACCAGAGCGTACCAAAAAAGTACCAATTAAACTTAAGGAAAAAGTAATAATAGCTAATAAAATAGTCCAACCTTTGAAAGTATTTCTTTTTTCAGAAACGATTAAACTATGCAGTAGAGCAGTTGCAATTAACCAAGGCAAAAGAGAAGCATTTTCAACAGGATCCCAAAACCACCATCCGCCCCAGCCTAATTCACGATAAGCCCACCAACTGCCAAGCACAATCCCGCATCCTAAAAAAGCCCAAGGCAATACGATCCAGGGTCGTAATATTTTTGCAGTGAGTGCGTCGAATTTTTTTTCCATCAATGCGGCAATGGCAACAGCAAAGCCAATAGCAAAACCGACATAACCTGAATACAAAATAGGTGGATGAAAAAGTAATCCTGGGTCTTGTAATAAAGGCGTTAAATCATCGCCAATTAAAGGCCTGGTTGGAAAATCCCGTGCGAAAGGATTGGAGGTCACTAATAAAAAAAGAATAAACCCAGCACTTAAAAAACCCAGCACCATTAATACTCGATAAAAAAAAGTATTTTCTAAAGATTTTTTTGCAAATAAAATAAAACTTAAGGTCCATGTGCTTAAAACTAAACACCATAATAAAAATGAACCTTCATGTCCTCCCCACGCAGCACCTATTCGGTAAATAAAGGGTAATAATTGATGAGAGTGTTCTCTTATATATAATACGGTCAAATCATTATTGATAAAACTCATCATTAAGCAAAGCATTGCAAAGCTTAGAAAAATAAATTGACCGATACTGCCAAAAAGACTTAACTCGAAAAAAGCATGGTTTTTTTTAAAGCCTAAAACTAAAATGGGAGCGACACATTGAAGTAATGCGAGTAAAAATGCTAAAATCAATGCAAACGTACCAAGTTCAGGCAGCATTATTTTTTTCCTTTCAGTTGATCGGCTAATACTTTAGGCATGTATTTTTCATCATGTTTGGCGAGTACTTGTGAGGCATATAAAGTTTTTTGATTTTTAAGTGTTCCTGTGACCACCACTGTTTGACCCTCACGAAATAAATTAGGCAAGACTCCATCATAATCGATCATGAGCTCATGTTTGCGATCTGTTACCACAAATAAAACATGATGTGCTGTTTCATCATATTGTACAGAATGCATTTTGACGTAACCGCCAATACGAATCACTTGATTTTTATGTAATGTAATTTGATTAAGCTCACTTGGCGTATAAAATAAATTAATATTTTGTTTTAAGGCAAATAAAATTAAACCGCACGCAATGCTTAATAATAAAATAATACTTAAAATGCTCAGCAAACGAACTTTATGGATATGATTCATAAATGATTAATCGATTGTCGAATGATTTTTTTAATGGATTTTTTTTCAAGTAACACTGCGATTAAATTAATAATAAATACTAAAAAAGTTAAGCCAAAGCACGGCCAAATATAAATACCAAAACCGCCCATTGAAAAATAACTCATGCTAATATGCC
>JABDDD010000030.1 GCA_013287765.1 Gammaproteobacteria bacterium
TTCGATTAACAAAAGGATATCGTGCTATTTATATGATTGCGCCGGATAATTCAATTGAAATTGCTATGGTATTAGAGGTGAATAAGCATGATTACTAAAAAAACTAAAGAATCATTAGACTTTTTAGAAAAACTATCAGGTAAATTAACATTAGGTTCTTTGTTATTATCTATTCGATGTGGTGAAGAAATGACTCAAGAACAGTTTGCAAGAAAAATAGGTGTTTCTAAACAGTACATATCTGATTTAGAACATAGTCGGCGTTTTGTAAGTCCTAAAGCTGCAGCCCATTATGCAAAAAAATTAGGTTATTCCCCTCATCAGTTTGTGAAGCTTTGTTTGCAAGATATGATTGACCGTGATGGGTTAAATTTTATTATTGAAATTGAGGATGCGGCGTGATTACCAATAGTTTCAGTAAAAAATCAAACATTAAACCGAAAATGCATCACATCGCCGTCTTTAACGATATATTCTTTTCCTTCTAATCGCCATTTGCCGGCTTCTTTTGCGCCTTGCTCGCCTTTGAATTTTATAAAATCATCATAAGCAATGACTTCTGCACGTATAAAGCCTTTTTCAAAATCAGTATGAATAACGCCAGCGGCTGCAGGGGCTGTTGCGCCAACTGGAATCGTCCAGGCGCGTACTTCTTGTTCGCCTGCTGTAAAATAAGTTTCAAGACCTAATAAGGCATAGCCTGCATGAATCACACGGTCAAGACCCGGTTCTGTTAGATTTAATTCACTTAAAAATATTTTCTTTTCTTCATCATCCAATTCTGCAATATCTGATTCAATGGCGGCACAAACTGAGACAACTTTAGCCTCTTCTTTTGCAGCAATTTGTTTGACGGTTTCTAGCAGTGGATTATTCTCAAAACCATCTTCAGCAACATTGGCAATGTATAAAGTGGGCTTTAAAGTTAATAACTGCAAAGTCTTTAAGAAGATTTTTTCTTCTTTAGTAAAAGATAAAGTTCTGGCAGGAATCCCTTGATTTAATTGTTCGCGTATTTTTTCTAATAATTGTAAGTAGGCGACAGCTACTTTATCACCGCTTTTTGCTTGTTTTTGTACGCGTAGCATGGCTTTTTGCACAGTTTCTAAATCAGCCAGTGCCAGTTCGGTATTAATGACTTCTATATCATCTGCCGGCGAGATTTTTCCTGCAACATGCACAATATCAGTGCTGTCAAAACAACGCACAACATGAGCAATCGCATCGGTTTCGCGAATGTTGGCTAAAAATTTATTTCCCAAGCCCTCACCTGTTGAGGCACCTTTGACGAGCCCTGCGATGTCAACAAATTCCATAGTAGTAGGTAATATGCGTTGCGGTTTAACAATAACAGCTAATTGATCTAAACGAATATCTGGGACTGCCACCACTCCAACATTAGGATCAATCGTGCAAAAAGGATAATTCGACGCATCCACCCCTGCTTTAGTTAAACAGTTAAATAAAGTAGATTTACCAACATTTGGTAATCCAACAATACCGCATTTAATACCCATAAGTGACAACCAATTCTAATCAATTCTAAGAGAAGGGGGCAATTATCGCGTGCTTTTTTAAATTATGCTAGTTATACTTTTTATTATGTCTAATATGCTTAAGCAAAAATGGATTTTTAAGGTATTTCTAAGCGTGAGCGTTTTTTTGCTTGCAGGCTGTGCTTCTTTTCATGAGGTACCGCCGCCAGATAACACAGCCGCTCCTTGGGGTAATCGAGTCGATGTGCTTTCTAATATCCAAAGCTGGGACATCAATGGTCTGATTGCGATCCGTAATAATACTAAACCACAGGCAGAAAGCGCTAATTTACATTGGCAGCAAAGCAGGCAAGATTATCAAATTTTATTATTCGGCCCGTTGGGCGCAAGTCCCGTTAAATTATCAGGCAAACCAGGCGCTGTGGTATTAGAAGATGCAAAAGGAAAGCGTTTCTATGCAGATTCTGCGGAATCAATGTTAGTACAGCAAACTGGTTGGCATTTGCCGGTTTCTAATTTATATTTTTGGGTAAGAGGATTGCCTGTCCCGAATAAACCTGCGCAAAAGAAATTTGATGCTTATCAGCATTTGACACAATTAGTGCAAGATGGATGGACTATTCAGTATTTAAATTACACATCCGTGCATCATATTGATTTGCCGGCTAAGATTTTTTTGAACAATTCTGAGCTTCAATTAAAAATTGTGATAAATCGATGGCAAATTTAAAATTTTCTGATTGACACTAAGCATGGGAGCTTGCAAAATAGGCGCCCATAAGTTAAAGAATCACTCACGCTTTGGGGTGTCGCCAAGTGGTAAGGCACCGGGTTTTGATCTCGGCATTCCTAGGTTCGAATCCTAGCACCCCAGCCATTAAAAAAAATGAACTACCCAAAACGACTTCCAAGGATTTAAAACTGTGCCAGAAATTATGATTTTTAGCGGTAATGCAAGCAAACAGCTTGCAGAAGATATTGGTAAACATCTTAATCTTCCTTTAGGTAAAGCGCTCGTCGGCTGCTTTAGCGATGGAGAAACGATGGTTGAGATTCAAGAAAATGTGCGCGGCCGCGATGTTTTTATTATTCAATCGACCGCGGCTCCTTCAAATGACAATTTGATGCAATTAATTATTATGGCAGATGCATTACGACGCGCATCCGCTGCTAGAATCACAGCAGTTGTGCCTTATTTTGGTTATGCGCGGCAAGATCGACGCGTACGTTCTGCGCGTGTGCCGATTACGGCTAAAATCGTTGCAGATATGATGGCTTCAGTTGGAATTAGCCGATTAGTGACGGTTGATTTACACGCTGATCAAATTCAAGGGTTTTTCTACATGCCAGTAGATAATCTTTATAGTACACCGATTATGTTAGAAGATATTCATCATCAATCTTATCAAAATATTATGGTTGTCTCACCAGATGTCGGCGGGGTTATTCGAGCAAGAGCCATTGCTAAACGTTTATCGGGTGCTGATTTGGCAATTATTGATAAACGCCGTCCGCAACCCAATGAGGCGCAAGTGATGCATATCATTGGGGATGTTAAAGATCGAGAATGTATTATTGTTGATGATATTGTGGATACTGCAAGCACTTTATCTAAAGCAGTGGATGCATTAAAAGAGCATGGCGCTGCAAAAGTAGTGGCTTATATTACTCACCCAGTTTTATCAGGTGATGCGATTGCTAATATTGAGGCATCTGCTTTAGATGAACTTATTGTGACGGATACGGTTCCTTTAACAAAAGCGGCTCAGCAATCAAAACGTATTCGCTGTGTGACTTTAAGCCATATGATGGCAGAAGCTATTCGCCGTATTAGTGGGGCGGGTTCTTTAAGTCGTATGTTTCTTGATTAGAACCTAATTAGATTTAATTAGATTTTATTGATTAGATTTTAAGTTTTATGTAGAATACGCGCTCCTCCATCCTGGTCGCGGTGATGGAGTTTTTTTTAATTTTGGAGAAATTTATGTCAGCCATTCAATTTGAGCTGGAAGCAGATGTCCGTACAGATAAAGACATGGGGAGAGGTGCGAGCCGCCGCCTACGTCGTATCGAAAGAGTACCTGCCGTGGTATATGGTGCGGGTGAACAGGCTGTTTCCTTATTGTTAGATCATCATAAACTGGTGAAAGCGCTTTCTTTTGAAGCTTTTTATTCACGTATTTTAACCTTAAAAGTAGGTAAAAAAACGGAAAAAGTTATTTTAAAAGCTTTGCAAAGGCATCCTTCTAAGCCAAGATTGCTTCATTTAGATTTTTTACGGGTGAGAGCAGATCAAAAATTAGAAATGCATATTCCTTTACATTTTAAGGGTGCGGAAGAGGCGCCTGGATTAAAAGAAGGAGCTGTATTTGCTCATTTAATGAGCGATATTGAAGTTTCTTGTTTGCCGGGTGATTTACCAGAATATATAGAAGTCGATGTTAGTCAGATGGGTTTGGATCAAAGTATTTATTTATCTGATTTAAAATTACCCAAAGGAGTGGAATTAACTGCATTTGCACAAGGAACGGAAGGCCATGATCAGCAAATAGTCAGCTTGCATATTCCCAGGGTAGAAGAAGAAATTGTCGAAGCAGCAGCGCCTGCCGCATCAGATGTTCCGACGGTTGGGGAAGAAGAATCCAAATCAGAGGATAGCGCAAAAGATAAAGAAAAATAAAATATTCTCCCTGTCATGCCAGTGAAGGCTGGCATGACACAGGTTTTTTTTCACAAGGTGCCAGAGATATATGTCATCAAAGGGAATTCAACTGATTGTTGGGCTAGGCAACCCAGGTGCAGAATATGAGCATACCAGGCACAATGCTGGGGTTTGGTTTATTCAAGACATTGCTCATCGATTCCATGCGACTTTACGTTATGAATCTAAGTTTTTAGGATTTCATGCGTTAGTTGATATCAATGGATGCAAAATCCATTTACTTTTCCCGACGACCTATATGAACCATAGCGGGCAATCTGTCAAATTATTAGCTAATTATTATAAAATTCTTCCTGCCAATATTTTAGTTGCACATGATGAGATAGACTTACCTGTTGCCAGTATTCGATTAAAATTCGACGGGGGTGATGGCGGGCACAATGGGTTAAAAGATATTATGCGCCATTTAAATTCCAAACAATTCTATCGTTTAAGAATTGGCATTGGCCGTCCGCTACACTCAGCCGAAGTGCATGATTATGTTTTATCTCCTCCTAAAAAAACAGAATTAATTGAAATCCAAGAATCGTTAGTGGCGGTAGAGTCTATTTTATCTTTGCTAATAGCGGGTGAATTTGCCAAAGCGATGCAAAAATTACATTCTGCTTGATTACACACAAAAGATGTGTATATTGATTGTATGAATTGGAATTTGACTTCCTTAACACCTGAGGAGTTCCAAAAATGCTTAAAGTAAAATCTTATCCGGCCATATTAGAACCTACTAAAGAAGGTTATAGTGTTTATTTTCCTGATTTACCAGGTGCCGTGAGTGCAGGTGATAATTATGAAGATGCAATAGAAAATGCTGAAGAATGTCTTTCTTTGCATCTCTACGGGATCATAACCGATGGTGATAAACTTCCTAAGCCCTCTCATATGTCAAAAGTTTTAAAAAGCTTAAATCAAGGAGAATATGCAACACTTATCCATCCTGATATTTTTGGAGTAAAAGCAAGACAAGAAGATAAAGCGGTTAGAATTAATATCTCTTTGCCTAAATCATTGTTAGAAGCTATAGATTCTCGTGCTCGTCAGTTAGGAATTGATCGTTCTAAATTAATCCAAAAGGCCGCAATAGAGGTTGTCTCTGTTGGAATTTAGATCAGTATTGTTGACAGGGCTAACCTTTTTAATTGGCTTTCTAGTCATTTTCGCTTAAAATACTCCAACTTTAGCCACATAAAAAACCTATGCCAATTCTTGTCTGTGGAATCAATCATAAAACGGCGCCGATTGCTTTGCGCGAAAAAGTGATATTTGCTCCAGATAAATTACCTATTTATCTGCACGATTTGCAAACAGAAGAAAATATTCGAGAAGTCGTATTATTGTCTACCTGTAATCGTTCGGAGATATACTGCGAAGCAGATGATATCTCGCAAATTTTAAATTGGTTTTGTGAGCAACATAAAGACTTACGAACTGAGATTAAATCAGCGCTTTATTTTTATCATGATCAGCTTGCCGTGCAACATATTATGGAAGTGGCTTGCGGGCTTGATTCAATGGTGTTAGGGGAATCACAGATTTTGCGACAAATGAAAGATGCTTTTGCAGAAAGTGTTGCTGCAAGTGCTGTTGGGACAACTTTTAATCGATTATTTCAGCATGTCTTTGCTGTTGCAAAAGAGGTGCGTAATAATACTGCAATTGGTGCCTGTCCTGTGTCAGTTGCAACAGCTGCTTTGACTTTTGTTAAAACTATTTTTCAAGAACCTTTACAAAAAGCAACCGTTCTATTGATGGGTGCAGGCGTTACTATTGATTTAATCTTAAGACATTTAAAAAATAATTTACCCAAAGAAATTATCATTGCTAATCGCAGCGAAGAAAATGCATTGATCTTAGCCAAGCAATATGGCGCTCGGGGGATTTCTTTGAAAAAATTACCAACGGTATTATCAGAAGTGGATATTGTTATTTCAGCAACAGGCAGTGTCTTGCCTATTATTATGCCGCAAATGGTATCCATGCGTTCAAAGCCATTGTGGATGATTGATATTGCAGTTCCAAGAGATATTCATCCAGATGTTGCTCAATTAGCTAATGTGCATCTTTATTCTATTGATGATTTAAAAATGATTATTCAACAAAATCAGCGCGGTCGCGAACATGCAGCTCTTAAAGCCGTCGATATGATCAAACAAAAAAGCCAAGAATTTATGACCTGGCTTAATTCGCTTGATATGGTTGCAACGACTATTCGCGCTTATCGTCAACAAATTGATACTATCTGCCAGCTAGAGTTAAGCAAAGCAATCCGGCAAATTGAACGTGGCGAAGACCCATCACAAGTTTTAATTAGTTTTGCTCATGCTTTTACTAATAAATTATTACATACGCCTAGTGTACAATTACGTCAAGCTGGAAGTGAAGGACGCTTAGAAATTTTACAATTAGCGCAACAATTATTTGATATTTCAGGATCAAGACTAAAAACGATATGAAACCATCTATTCAACGAAAATTACAAACATTAGTTGAGCGTCATGAAGAAGTGAGCGCTTTATTAGCCGATTCTGATATTATTGCAAATCAAAATCGTTTCCGTGATTTATCAAAAGAATACGCACAATTAGAACCGGTTGTGACTGTTTTTAAACAGTATCTTGATGCCGATCAAGATGCCATAGAAGCAAAGAGTTTATCCGAAGAAACCGATCCTGACACGCAATTATTTGGTAAACAAGAATTAAAAAAAGCACAAGATACAATTGAAGCTTTAGAACAAAAATTGCAACTATTGCTCTTACCTAAAGATCCTCATGATGAAAGTAATATTTTTTTAGAAATTCGTGCGGGTGCAGGGGGTAATGAAGCAGCGATTTTTGCTGGCGATTTGTATCGCATGTATTCACGTTACGCAGAAAGCGCCGGATGGCAAGTAGAAATGATTAGCGCCAGTTACAGTGAGCAGGGTGGTTTTAAAGAAATTATCACCCGCATCATTGGGCAAGGTGCTTATTCCCGGTTTAAATTTGAATCGGGCGTGCATCGTGTACAAAGAGTGCCTGAAACAGAAGCGCAAGGTCGTGTTCATACTTCAACTTGTACGGTTGCAATATTGCCAGAAGTGGCTGAAATAGATAATGTTGAAATCAATGCTGGAGATTTGCGTATTGACACTTTTCGCGCGTCCGGTGCTGGCGGCCAGCATGTGCAAAAAACCGATTCTGCCATTCGTATTACTCATTTGCCGACAGGTATGGTGGTTGAATGCCAAGATGAACGTTCTCAGCATAAAAATCGTGCGCGGGCGATGTCGCTGTTAAAAGCGAAATTATTAGCAAATGAACAAGAAAAACAGCATCGTGAACAAGCTGAAACTCGGCGTAATTTAGTTGGGACAGGCGATCGCTCGGAACGCATTCGTACCTATAATTTTCCGCAAGGTCGATTAACCGATCATCGTATTAACCTTACTCTGTATCAATTATCCGATATCATTGAGGGTCGACTCCAGCCGGTGATTGATGCTTTAATTCACGAGCATCAAGCTGATTTATTGAGTGCTATTGGTGATTTATGATCATTGCGGAACTATTAAAATGGGCAGTCAAAAAAGTAGATGTCGCGTGCGAGCCTTCGCCGCACTTATCAGTAGAAATTTTATTAGCCTATACTTTAAACCAATCACGCAGTTTTTTGCACACGCATCCGCAGCAAATAGTATCAGATAGTCAAGAGCAACAGTTTAAAAGTTATCTTGCGAGATTTTTGCAAGGGGAGCCGATTGCGTATGTGACTGGAAAACGTGAATTTTGGTCACTAGAGCTCAAAGTGACGCCTGATACTTTAATTCCTAGACAAGAAACAGAGTTATTAGTTGAATTTGCCTTAAAACTTTTGGTTAATAGCCCTGAGTGTTTAATAGCTGATTTAGGCACAGGCTCTGGCGCTGTTGCTTTAGCAATTGCCCATGAACGCCCTGCTTTTCAAATAATTGCGACAGATAAAAGTCCCGCTGCATTAAGTATAGCAAAGCACAATGCAAAAAATTTAAATATCCAGAATATTATATTTAAAGAGGGGAGTTGGTGTGAAGCACTTGTTGGGCAGGATAAATTTGATCTTATTATTAGCAATCCACCGTATCTGGATGAAGAAGAGCTACACCAAGCCGCTCGGGGGTTATTATACGAACCTTACTTAGCTTTAGTTGCCAATGAAAAAGGCTTAAGCGAGATTTGTCGTATTGTTTATGAAGCTTGGAATTATCTCAAAAAAGGCGGTTATTTATGCATAGAACATGGACAGACCCAAGGAGAAAAAGTCCGCAGCATATTTTTAGAAGTAGGCTATAATGACATAAAAACAGAATATGATTTAGCAGGTTTGGAGCGCATAACGTGGGGCAGGCGTGGTTGATTTGTTGAGCATTGCCTGGTATAGATGGTAAAACAATAAGGATATTGGTGATTAGTTAGGAGAGCGGGACAAATGGCAGCATTAAAAGATATTTTAGAACCTAGTCTAGAAGTTTTAGGCATCACTCCGTACAAGCCTAAAAAAGGTGAAGAATTCATGAACGCAAAAATGCGTGAGCATTTCACCAAAATTTTGACTTTATTACGTAAACAAATCATGGAAGAAGCTGATCGAACTGTGACACATATGAAAGATGAGGCTGTTAATTATCCTGATCCTAATGATCGTGCAAGCCAAGAAGAAGAATTTAGACTTGAGTTGCGTGCTCGTGACCGTGAACGTAAGTTACTTAAAAAAATCGAAGAATCGTTGCAATTATTGGTTGATAAAGAATATGGTTATTGTGAAGTATGCGGCATTGAAATTGGTTTACGCCGATTAGAAGCAAGGCCGACTGCGACCCTTTGCATTGATTGTAAAATGTTAGATGAAATTCGCGAGAAGCAACAAGGATAAAAAAACCTCCCTTTTTCAAAGGGAGGAGTTTGGTAAAGTAATTAAAATAATGACAGAAGGAATGCATAATGGCTGCAGCCCAAGGCGGTGGCGGTGGTGGTCAATCAGAAAGTTCAATGGGTGCTTTTTGGACCATGGCAGCTCTTTTTGCTTTCGGCGCTATGATTTGGTATCTTTATAGCACTAAAATTATCCATTTTTATTTTCAAATTAAACTCTATGAAATTCAGTTGATTAGTATTTTCACCAATAAATTAACCGATGTGCGCACGGCTATTATCAATGTTGATACAACGAAAGTCGATGTACATAGAATGCTGCGTGTTGGAGATGTGGTGGGTTATTTTTTGCGGATACCGGTTTTAGTTTTTTTGGTTATTTTAGGGGGTATTGTTTTTTTTGCTAACTCCACCCGCAGCTTCAAGCGTACTTATAGTATGCGAGATTTATCAACGTATGAAAAAGTCAATTGGCCGCAAATTACGCCGGTGATTGGTCTTAATTTAACAAAAATGGATATTGATAAAGGTCCTTGGGCGATGGCGCAAACGCCCATGCAATTTTGTAAGTTTCACAACTTATTAATAGAAAATAAGCCTAAACCACGTGAAGGTATGACGCGCAAAGAATGGAGTAAAATTGAAGTAACTTTAAAACGTGGTCAAGCCAATAAAATTTTTTCAGTGCAATTAGGTAGTTTATGGCAAGGTCTTGATCGATTATCACCCCATACTCGTGCATTATTTGCAGTTTTTGCTGCGCGTTTTCAAGGCGATAGTAAAGGTGCTGCAGCTTTATTGGCGCAAATTAGTATTTCATCAGCCAATAAACTAAATTTCACTGGTACAGATTCGTTATTAAAAAAACATAGAGAGCATAAAAAAATTCAAGCGATTATGCAAGAACACGCTTATATTTTAACTGTGATGGCTTCTATGCTTGAGATTGCCAGAGAAGATGGTGTCCAAGCCTCTGCTGATTTTTTATGGCTAAAGCCCATTGATCGTCGTTTATGGTATATGCTAAATACTGTTGGTCGGCAAACACCTTTTATAGAAGTAGCAGGCCCTTTTGCGCATTGGGTTGCGGAAAAAGAAATTGGCAGGCGTTTGTTAGTTCCTATGGTTGAAGAAGCAACGAATGCGCTTGAAATTGCTTTGAAAGAAATTGTTTATCACCCAGATGAAACGCCTTAAAAGTTAAGAGGATGATATGCATCAACAGCGTGGACTAGATGAACAACAAGAATTACCGCCAACGATGTTATTGCGGGACACGCGTCCTTTTAGTATAAAAGTAGCCGAATTTTTTAAAGACCCGTTAAAAAGCGCATGCAGCATTGTGGCTTGTGGAATTTTTGGTTATAGCTTTCCTGCGTATCTTGATATTTTTTTTCTGTTAGCGCTATGTCTTTTTTGGTTTACTTTCACTCGAAAATCAAGATTACCTTTTCGTATGCCGCAACGTTCTAATGCATTGGATTACGGTGATACTTTACCCGGTGCTTCTATGAAGCCACGTAAAGCGCGCGGGATTGCCTTTTTTGGTAATCGTATTTCCAATCAAGAAGAGCTCTGGTTTAACAATGACGATATGCGTACCCACGTCTTGATTTTTGGATCAACTGGTAGTGGTAAAACTGAAGCATTAGTTTCAATTGCTTTTAATGCCTTAGTGCAAGGCAGTGGTTTTTTATATGTTGATGGTAAGGGGGATAATAGTTTATTTGCAAAAGTTTTTTCGATGGTACGTTTTATGGGTCGTGAAGATGATTTATTGCTGATTAACTTTATGACGGGTGCGCGTGATATTGTCGGTGCTCAAGAAAAACGTTTATCAAATACCATGAATCCTTTTTGTAATGGTTCATCGAGTATGTTATCGCAATTAGTGACTAGTTTAATGGATTCTTCTAGTCAATCTTCTGATGGAGATATGTGGAAGGGACGGGCGATTGTTTTCGTTGAAGCTTTGATGAAAGTATTAGTCTATATGCGTGATCAAGGCAAAATTTTATTAGATGCGAATATTATTCGTAGTTATTTTGAATTAACGCGCCTTGAAGCCATTGCTATTGATAAAATGTTTATTCGTGACAATCAAGAACCGGTTAGTTTAGCAGATGCGCCCGAGCTTGTGCTTGAGCCGATCATGAATTATTTACGAACCTTACCAGGGTATGATCAAACAAAAAAAGGTAAACAAAGCTCAACTGTTTTCGAGCAACATGGGTTTATTACCATGCAATTGACACGGGCATTTGGTTCGCTTGCAGATACGTATGGGCATATTGTGCGAACTAATTTAGCGGAAGTGGATTTAAAAGATGTGGTGTTAAATCGCCGCATTTTAGTGGTGTTATTACCAGCACTTGAAAAAGCGCCTGATGAATTAGCCAATTTAGGCAAAGTAATTATAGCTTCTTTAAAAGCAATGATGGCAGCAGGTTTAGGAGAATCAGTCGAAGGGACTTATCGAGAAGTGATTTCACGTAAACCGACAACGGCTTTAACGCCTTATATGTGTATTTTGGATGAATATGGTTATTATGCAGTAAAAGGCTTTGCGGTGGTTCCAGCGCAAGCCCGGTCATTAGGATTCTCAGTTATTTTTGCCGGGCAAGATTTACCGGCTTTTCAAAAAGCTTCAAAAGAAGAAGCATTATCAATTGGTGCAAACACTAATATTAAAATTTGTATGAAATTAGAAGATCCTTTAGATACGTGGGATTTTTTCTCTAAAACGGCTGGGGAATCTTATGTGACAAAAGTAGATTCTTTTCAGACGAATGCCAATAGTGTATTAAATAATTATTTAGATAGTCGTAGTGCCTCTTCTGAAAAACGTGCGCGTGTTGATTTATTAGACTTAAAAGAGCAGCGTGAAGGGGATGCGCATATTTTCTTTAAATCAAAAATTATTCGTGCCCGCATGTTTTTTGCCAATCCTCCTGCGGTTGAGCGATTTCGTTTAAATCATTTTTTAAAAGTAGAAGCGCCTGTTGACCGTGTTTTAATTGATCTTGAGAATCGATTATCACAATTCGATCAAATAATAACAGAAAGTGGTTCTGATATTTTTGCAAGTATTGAAGAAGATGATTCAGAAGAAATTACAATTATAGCAAACACTATGCATGAGAATCCGGAAGGAAATTTAATTGAGCGTGGGGTATCTGCTTTATTAGCCTTCCATAATCGCGACTCAGGCATTGAAGAAGCAGAGGTTGTGACAGCTGAAGAAGAAGAGGAAGAAACAGGACGCATTAATATTTACAGCAAAGTTAGATTAGGCAGTGATATTCAACAATTAGTAGGTGCTGTAAATTTTGAATCATTTAGTCAGCCATTAGTTAATAAATCTTTTATTAAAAATAAAACGGAATTATTAGAACGCATTTTAGGGCGCACCAGTTCTCAATCAGCCGTTGTGACTCAAGAGATTGTAAAAGATATGGGAATTGCCACAGATTACCCGCCAGAAGTCTTTGGTATTTTCTTAGAAACTCCGCAAGTCGCGCACGCAGGGCAAGAATTATTAGAATATATTATCAGCCTTAAGACTCCTCCGAGTGAATAGGGGTTTAGCCTAAATTTTGATCAAAATGACGTTATAAGTTTTTTGTAGTAAAATAGGATTCAGAAATGATTTATCGAGGTGAATTATGCAAAATGTGAGTCCTATTAAAGATAAACAATTACAAAAAGTGGCTGATTTATTAGCGCATTTTTTAGCAGATACATATGCTTTATATCTTAAAACGCAAAACTTTCATTGGAATGTGCGAGGTCCGTATTTTTATAGTTTGCATAAAATGTTTGAGGAGCAATATATCGAATTAAGTCAAGCGATTGATGAAATTGCTGAGCGTATTCGTGCTTTAGGGTGTGTTGCGCCGGCTTCTTTTTCACAATTTTCGCAATTGACGTCTATAAAAGATGAAAAAGGCGATCAAACGGCGGAGCAAATGATTCAAAAATTAGCGAAAGACCATGGGATATTAATGCAATCTGCGATGGATATTATTCCAAAAGCGCAACATGCGCATGATGAAGGCACGGCTGATCTGTTAATTCAGCGTTTAAAAGCGCATGAGAAAACCATTTGGATGTTGCAGAGTAGTTTGAATTTTAGTAAGCATTAAAAAATAAGAAATAAGGGGTCAAGTCCGGATAATTGATTGATATCACTATCCCAAAAAAACGTTTGATGGAAATATCAATTGTACAGACTTGACCCTCTAACTTCACCTAAGCCAATTTTGTACTTCGTTGATGTTCGATTTTTAGCGATGGTACCATTGGAGAAAGCGTAAAGAGCTTCTCTATATCAGTAGCCTTAGTGAGATCTAAAACGAGTGATAACGATTCTGCCCACATTGCTGCTGTTTTTGAATGTTGTCTTTGTTTGATGTTTAGCCCATGTGATATTAAATAATCCAATACACTTCTATCATTTTCTCCTTTTGCTAAAGCAGATTGTTTAGTGATGTCAAAAGTCCATTTTATTCCGGTTAATTTTTTTAATACCAAACAAATCTCTTCAGAAGTTTTATTTTCTTCAAATTTGGATAAACTTTTTTGCAAGGCCGAATATATTATTCGATATACTTCAGTAACATTTTTTTCATTTTCCAAATAAAAACTATCGGTAGATCGACCCAAAATGACTTTTGCGGTACCTATCAATTCCTCAGGCATTAATCGAGCTAATTGATTCAAAAAATTGAAATTGCAGCTCAAATTTGCGTAAACTAAGATAGGACTTTTTAACATAATTGCTTGCATTAACGTCTGCGCTCCATTGGTTGCAACAAGCCCACCTTTTTCACCAATCTCTCTTAAAGCAGCCACAAATTTTTCTTGAGCTAATTTTTCAGTAAATATTATATTAATTTTATATAGCTTTGCTATTTCTTCAATTTCTTTCTTTTCATATTCATCTTTTGTTACAACAAGAACCGAAGGGGATTCTTCCAATTTTTGCTTGGCAATTTTTGCAATTTGAGAAAAATATAATTTTAAATATTTTATATGTTCTTTTTCTAACTCCTCATCCAATAACCATGCTATCTTTAGCGCAATCTTATCCACATTGTGATTTTGTTTTGTTAACAGATGATATATATATATTAAACCATAGCAATTCTTAGAGATAATATTTTTTAATTCCAACGATTTTTTTGGAATTGTATTAGGAATACCGATACAATAAGATGGCGCACTATTAATACCCGCCGTAAGAAAAGTAATTTTATAATTATGTTTTTCAGGGAGAGTTTTTTTGAGCGATGAACACTCCGCATAATATTTTTCATCATTAACTTGATGGGGAGGAATGACAACATAGATGTTTTTTAATTTTGTCAAATCATATTTTTTCATTGCTGTCATAACAGGATTTAATTCATATAGACACCCAGTGATGCATATATTTTCGTAAGGCTGTAAAGAGCCAGAGCCCATGGGTTGTTTAAAAATTTCAAGAATATTTTTACTAGAATTTCTCATCCCAATAGAATCCATTTTTAATTCACTTGATAAACTTCCTCCAAATGTATGGCAGCCTCCAAAATCATTTTCGCAAGCACTAATACAAGCTGTCTGCGAGGAAATCACGGTACTTAGAAATTCTTGAGCTTCAGTTATAGACGAGCTTCGCATAAGGATACCTAAAAAATACTTAGATTAATAAGTATACAATCTAATGCTTAAAGTATTATTAATAATTTATTAAGGTTATCTTACCAAAGAAAAAAATAAGGGGGGGCAAGTCTGGAGAATTGATATATCACTATCCCAAAAAAACGTTTGATGGAAATATCAATTGTCCAGACTTGACCCTCTAACTTGACTTCTACATCTGGGTGTATCTAAGATCCAATTCTCTCGCGGCTTTTACTTCATCCAATCGACGCACCGGTAAATTGTGCGGTGCATTATGCAATAGATCAGGCGTTTCTTTTGCTTCGATTAAAATTTTTATTAAAGCCTCTGCAAATGCATCTAATACTTCTTTACTTTCTGTTTCCGTTGGTTCAATCAATAGACATTCAGGTACTAACAATGGGAAATACATCGTCGGTGCGTGCATATCATAATCAAGCATTCGTTTGGCGACATCTAACGCGCTAATATGCCATTCTTTAGCTTCAGTTTTTAAAGTAATAATAAACTCATGACTTGCGCGCCGCGTTGCATAAGCAGGCGTTAAACCAGCATTTTTTAATTTAGCTAAAAGATAATTTGCATTTAAAGTCGCAAACTCTGCAACCCTAATCATCCCCTCTTTTCCAAGTAATCTTGCATACATATAAGCACGTAAAATAATCCCTGCATTTCCCATAAAAGCAGATAAACGGCCAATTGTTTGCGGACAATTTTCTTTTGTTAACCAATGATAATGCTCACCATCAAAACCAATAATAGGCGTCGGCAAAAAGGGCAGTAATCGATCACATACAGCAACAGGTCCGCCCCCAGGTCCGCCTCCACCATGGGGTGTCGCAAATGTTTTATGTAGATTAATATGCATCACATTAAAACCCATATCCCCCGGACGCACTTTTCCTAAAATCGCATTTAAATTCGCACCATCGTAATATAAAAGTCCACCTGCTTTGTGAACAATATCAGATATCTCGCGAATTTTCTGCTCAAAAACACCTAAAGTAGAAGGATTTGTTAACATAATACCGGCAGTTCTCGAGCCAACCGCGGCACGTAGCGCTGCGATATTCACATTTCCATCTGTATCAGTCGGAATTTCACGCACTTTAAAACCACATTGCGCAGCTGTTGCAGGATTGGTTCCGTGCGCTGCATCAGGTACTAAAATTTCATCTCGTTCTTTATCTTGATTGGCTAAATGATAAGCTCGAATCATCGCAACACCTGCAAATTCTCCTTGCGCACCTGCCATGGGTGTCAAAGAAACGCCTTGCATACCGGTGATTGATTTTAAAATTTCTTGTAACTCATAAGCTGAAGCTAAATAACCCTGGCTATTGATATCTAACGATAAAGGATGATGATTCAAAAAACCCTCTAACATTGCTAAACGATGCACACCGCGAGGATTATATTTCATGGTGCAAGAACCTAAAGGATAAAATTGCGTATCAATTGAAAAATTCTTTCTGGATAATCTAGTATAATGCCGCACGACTTGTAATTCAGAGACTTGCGGTAATAGCGGCGGGTTCTTACGCAATAACTCTTCAGGAATATCTATTTGTGTAGATTCTTCTGGCATGATTTGTGCTTTTGCCAAACGTCCGGGCTTTGATAAATTAAAAATTAATTCACTCATGTTTTAAGCCCCCTTGGCTAAAAATATATCTGCTGATTGATCATTCATTGCTAAGATATTTTGTTTTTGTAAAATAGCTTTTAACTGCGTCACAAAAAAATCTATATCTTCAGGTGTTTTGGTTTCTGTCGCGCAAACTAAAATACTCTCGCCCAACTCAGGATAAAAAGGTTTAAGCAACAATCCACCTTGAATTTTAATCATGCCTAAACTTTGTAAGACAGGCTCTGCAGGAATAGGTAATTGTATGACTACCTCATGAAATGTTTGACGATTGAATAATACTTTAACGCCTGGAATCGTCTTTAATTTTTCTTGTAATAAACGTAATCGTGCTCGACAAGCCGTTGCCATGCGATACAATCCTTCAGGCCCCATTAAACTCATAAAAATAGTACTGGCTGTTACTAATAATCCCTGATTAGTACAAATATTCGAAGTCGCTTTAGCACGTCTGATATGCTGCTCACGTGCTTGCAATGTTAAGACAAAACCAGTCTTTCCTTCAGTATCAACGGTACGGCCAACAATACGTCCCGGTAATTGGCGAACGTATTCTTTTTTGCAACAAAGAAATCCATAATAAGGTCCACCCGATGCCATAGGCACCCCTAAAGGTTGTCCTTCGCCACAGGCTATATCTGCGCCTTTTTCACCCCATTCACCAGGCGGTTTTAATAAAGCCATCGCCAGCGGATTGACAAGACCAATCACCAACGCACCTTTTGCATGAGCCCAATTAGTTAATGCATCTACTTCTTCTAATACGCCAAAAAAATTAGGTTGTGGAACCACTAAGGCTGTCACGCCCTGATCAGCATGTTCTTCTAAAATAGCAAGTGTGATGGCACCTTGTGTTAAATCAAATGGTACTTCTATAATTTCAATAGATTGCTGAGAGACAATCGTTTTGACAACTTCCCGATAAAGCGGATGAATAGTTTGCGGTAACAAAATGCGATAAATAGATTGCTTACGTTGTAATCGAACGGCCATCAAAATCGCTTCTGCAAGTGCTGATGCGCCTTCATACAAAGAACCATTCGAGACATCCAATGCCATCAAACTACTCATCATTGTTTGATATTCATATAAAAGCTGTAAAGAACCTTGACTGGCTTCGGCTTGGTAGGGCGTATACGCGGTTAAAAACTCACCGCGACTGGCAATTTCCCAAACGGCAGCCGGGATATGATGTTCGTAAGCGCCCGCACCGATAAAGCATAATAATCCACCATCTTCTGCCGCACGCGTTCGCATCAGGCGTGCTAATTGCATTTCGGTTAAGCTAGGTAAAATAGCAGGTAGAGATTTAATGCGTAAATCATCTGGAATTTCATCAAATAATTGTTCAATGCTGTCAACCCCAATTGTTTCAAGCATCGCTGCAACATCTTGATCAGTATGTGGAATAAATGGCATGCTTTATCGCCTCGTAAAATTAATGCGCTTCTGATGCAACTTGTTTTGAATATTGTTCTGCATTTAATAATTTGTTGATATCATGTTTGACATCTTGTTCAAATGGCCGTACTCGAAATAACCATCCATTACCGTAAGGGTCTTGATTAATTAATTGTGGATTTTCTAATAATGCTTCATTGATTTCAACGATTTCACCTGAAATAGGCGCATAAATATCGGCTGCCGCTTTCACTGATTCAACAACAGCACATTCATGGCCCATTTCAATATTTGTTTCAATCTCGGGTAATTCGACATAGACTAAATCACCTAACATGGTTTGTGCATGATGGGTAATGCCGACTGTTAAAAGATCACCATCTTGTCGAACCCATTCGTGGGTTTTTGAATATTTTAATGTTTTTGGTACTGTTTTATTCATTTTTAATCACTCCTAAGCAATCGCTACAATATTTTTTTTAACAACAAAAGGCGGCTTAACCACGCGCGCAGGTATTTCTTTACCGCGAATTTCTACGAAACAAACAGCACCGATTGCTTTTGGCACACGAGCCAATGCAATCCCTTTATTTAAAGTGGGGGAAAAACTACCGCTGGTAATTTCACCCATTCCAACATCTGGCACAATGACTTTTTGATGATTACGTAAGACGCCTTGTCCTTCTAGAATAAGGCCGACCAAGCGACGTTCAATCCCTGCTTGTTTTTGCTGTTGTAATGCTTGGCTACCGATAAAATCACGTGCCGGTTCAAATGCGACTGTCCAACTTAAATTAGATTCTAACGGTGTGACTGATTCATCCATATCTGAGCCATATAAATTTAATCCGGCTTCTAAACGTAGAGTATCTCTTGCGCCTAATCCACAAGGATGAATATCAGCACTGATTATTTTTTCCCATAATTTGACAGAATTTTCAGCTGGTAAAATAATTTCAAAACCATCTTCGCCGGTATAACCTGTTCGTGCAACAAAATAATCACTCAGTTGAATAGCGGTAAAAGGTTGTAATGCTTTTAAAGCGCTCACTTCAGGTTCAGCGAAAAGAGAGTTTAGCTTTTCAATGACCTCTGGTCCTTGGATGGCAAGCATGGCAAAATCAGGACGTTCTTTTAGTATGACATCAAAATTTTTTGCTATTTTATTCAG
Source organism: Gammaproteobacteria bacterium (assembly GCA_013287765.1). Classification (GTDB taxonomy): domain Bacteria; phylum Pseudomonadota; class Gammaproteobacteria; order DSM-16500; family DSM-16500; genus JABDDD01. Next base: position 18,992 of record JABDDD010000030.1, read on the forward strand.
CCAAGCCATATCTTTATCATGTGTAGCAGAATTTACCACTAAGCGATAGGTTTCATTATTTATTTTATAGACAATCAGATCATCAATCACGCCGCCTTGTTCGTTGAGCATGCAAGTATAGAGTGCTTTATAAGGCGAGAGTCGATCGATATTATTAGCCAGCAAAAATCGCAAAAAAGGAGCGACTTCTTTTCCCTCACAATCCACAATGGTCATATGAGAAACATCAAATACCCCCGCGGTTTGACGAACAAAATGATGCTCTTTGACTTGGGAGCCATAATGCAATGGCATGTCCCAGCCGGCAAAGTCAACCATTTTGGCATTGGCGTGTAGATGGCAAGCATAAAGTGGTGTTTTTT